>NZ_VDDD01000039.1 GCF_006151785.1 Paracoccus marcusii | reverse complement strand
GCGAACGCCCGCAGCGCCGCGCCCGCGGGCGTGGTCACCGGCGCGCGACCCCCGGCCAGCGCATCCATCGTGTCGCCCAGCACCGCCGCAGCGGAGGTGCAGCCGAAGCCGATGCCCGACAGCGTCACGCCCGGCACCAGCAGGTCCACCGCGTCACACAGGCGCGGGCCGGTGGCGCGCAGGTTGTCCTCGGTCGTGGGGTTGTCAAAGGCGATGCGCGTGACGTGCAGCCGGGTTCCGGGCGGCATCAGGCTGGCCGCGTCACCCTCGATCGTCAGGTCGGTGGCCAGGGCCACCAGCCCGAACCGGTTCAGATTGTCCTGCATGCGGCTCCCCTTACCCGTCGATGGACAGGTCGCGCAGGAACAACGCGATCTGCGGGAAAAAGATCAGCAGGACCGATACCGTCAGCAGCATGATCACGAAGGGCGGCGTGCCGCGGATGACCTCCCAATAGGGCCGGCGGAACACCGCGATGGCCGTGAAGATGTCGCAGCCGAAGGGCGGCGTGGCGCTGCCGATGGCGACCTGCAGGGTGATGATCGTGCCGACCAGCACCGGGTCCAGCCCCGTCGCCTGCACCACCGGCGCAAAGATCGGCACCAGCACCAGGATCACCACGATCGGGTCCACGAACATGCAGCCGATGAAGAACGCGATGGAGATGGTGAACAGCACGCCATAGGGGCCCATGCCGTCGATGCCGATGACGGCCAGGATCTCCTGCGGGATCTGGGCGAAGCTGATGACATAGCTGAAGGCCGCGCCGGCGCCGACCAGGATGAACACCACCGCGGTGATCAGCCCGGTCGATTTGGCGGTCGCAAACAGCTGGCGGGGCGACACCTGTCGAAAGACCAGCATCTCCAGCACCAGGGCATAGAGGACGCAGGCGGCCGCGGCCTCGGTCGGAGAGAAGACCCCGCCATAGATGCCGCCGATGATCAGCACCGGAAAGCCCATCGGCCAGATGGCCCGGCGCACGGCGCGCAGCCGGTCGGGCCAGGGCATCCGCGGTTCGGTCGGCACATTGTGGCGCACCGCATAGATATACGAATAGATCGAGAACATCACCAGGATCAGCAGCCCCGGCCCGATCCCCGCCAGGAACAGCTCTGCGATCGATGTCCCCGACACCACGCCATAGATGATCATGCCGATCGATGGCGGGATCAGAAAGGCGATGTCGGAGGCGTTGATGATCAGCGCCAGCGTGAAGCGGTCGCTGTAGCCCGCCTTGAGCAGGCGCGGCCGCATCGGGCCGCCAACCGCCACGACCGTGGCCTGCGTCGACCCCGACACCGCGCCGAACATCGTGCAGGCCCCCGCGGTCGAGATGGCCAGCCCGCCCTTGATGTGACCCAGGAACGCCATGACCACGTCGATCAGGCGGCCCGCGGACTGGCCGCGGGTCATGATCTCGGCCGCGAAGATGAACATCGGGACGGCGATCAGGCTGGCGGGCTGAATGCCCGCGATGACCTGCTGAACCAGCGTCTCCAAGTGGCCGATGCCGCCGAAGATCGCGACGAAGCCCACGACCGACGCGACGATCAGCGGGACCATCATCGGAAAGCCCAGCAGCAGCAGCACGATCATCGTGCCAAGGATGGCGGTGGTCATGCGTCGGCGTCCTTCTGCGGCAGGTCGTACCCGTCGCGCACGGCGGTCGACAGCCAGATGTCGGGGTCCCTGAGGTTCTTCAGCGCGGTCAGCGCGTATTGCAGGCCGGTCAGGAAGAAGCCGGCGGGAACCCAGACGATGATCCACCATTGCGGGATGCGCAGCGCGGGCAGAACCCTGCCCCGGCCCGCCTGGCTCATGACATAGGACAGCGCGAACCACGCCAGCACCAGCAGCAGCACCGCCGTCAGCGCCGATATCGCCACCAGCATCGCCTTGCGCGCCTTGGGCGGCAGCGCGTCGGTGATGGCCGACATGCGGATGTGGCGCCCGTGCCGCGCGGCATAGGACATGCCCGTGAAGGTCACCAGGACGATCAGCGCCTGGTTGACCTCCTCGGCGAAATAGAGCGAGCGGCCAAAGACGAAACGGCCGACGACATTGGCGACGGTGTTGAACGCCATCGCCAGCACGCCGATCGCCAGGGCCACGGCCTCCAGCCGGGCGATGGCGCGGTCGGCCACGCCCAGGATGCCGGGCAGACCGGATTCGTACAGCGCATCGTCGATGTCGTCCTGCGCCTGCGTCGCCTCGGCCGCGGCAAGGATGTCCGGGTCGTCGGCCGGGCCTGGGGGCCGGTCACCTTTGGTCTCTGGCGTCATGGCCACCTGTCCATCATCGTTCGCTCGGGCGCCCCGCCCCGCAGGGCGGGACGGGGCACCGGGATCAGCCCTGGGCCGCGGCGGACAGGTCCGCCTTCATCTGGTCCAGGACCTCCTGGGCGCGGGGACCGCCGATCTCCAGGAAGGTCTCCTCGACCTGGGCGGCGGTGTCGCGGAAGGGCGCGCGCTGCTCCTCGGTCAGGGTGGTCACGGTGACCTCGGGGCGGTCGGCAGTGATCTTCTCCAGCGACGCCTCGGTCAGGCCCTGCTGATATTCGATGATGTGGTCGAATGCCGTCTGGGCCGCGTCGCGGACCACCTGCTGGTCCTCGGCGGACAGGCCATCAAAGAACTCCTGGTTGGCCATCAGCGCGGTGGTGAAGTTGTTGTGGCCCAGCCGGGTGATGTGGTCCTGGACCTCGTACATGCGGGTGGATTCGATGAAGAAGGCCGGGTTCTCCTGCGCATCGACGATGCCGGTCTGCAGGCCGCCATAAACCTCACCCCAGGGCAGCGGCGTCGGCGTGGCGCCAAAGGCCTGATAGCTGCTGACCAGCAGCGGGTTGGTCATCACCCGCACCTTGACGTCGTCGAAATCGGCAGGCGCCGCGATGGGCCGGTTCGAGGTGACCATCACCTCGCCCTCGGGGTACATGCTCAGCAGCTCCAGCCCCTGCTGGGCGTACAGCTCGGGGAAGATCGTATTGATCGCCTCGGAATTGCGGAAGAAGGCGAACAGCTGGTCGTCATCCTCGGGCAGCAGATAGGGCACGAAGAACACCTGCGCCTCGGGGATCAGCGATCCGGTGAAGCCGGGCGACTGGTTCACGAACTGCAGGATGCCCGACTGGGTCTGTTCCATGATGTTGTCGGATTCGCCCAGCGTGCCAAAGGGGAACAGCTGGACCTCGTGGTCGGAATTGGCCTCGACCTCCTCCTTGAACTTCTGGGCATAGACGCCCTGGACCTCGTCCAGCGCCTCCTCGAAGGCATAGCGCCAGGTGTCGGCAATGGCGGCCCCGGATCCCAGGATCAGGGCGGTCAGGCTGGCGGTGGCAAGGCGGAATGCGGGGCGGGTGGTGATGGTCATGATACCTCCTGTTGGGGCGGGCCCTGCGCGCGGATCGCACGGGCCCTTCTGCGGCAGGATTCGGACCTTTCGGACCGTTCCGATTGGACCCGATGGTTCGGGACAAGCGGAATCCAAGTCAATTGATGTATTAAATCATGACAATTATGACCGCGAAAGTCAAACAGGTCGCCCGATTGTCCTGCCCTCAGCCCGGAAGAACTGCCGAGACGATGCGCAGCGCCTGTTCAAGATCGCGCGTCGTGGCCCCGCCCAGCGACACGCGCAGCGCCGGCCCCTGGGGCAGGATCGCAAAGCCCGCGCCGGGCGCCAGCGCGACCTGGTGGGACAGCGCGGTGGCCAGGGCCGCGCCTTCGTCGGTGCCGGGGTCCAGCGGCATCCAGCGGTGCAAACCGTGCAGGAACCCCTGCGCACGCTGGCCCAGGACGCGCACCGCCAGCCGGTTCCTTGCGGCCAGTTCGCTGCGCTGCGCCGCCAGCAGCGCGTCGGCCGTGCCGCCGGTGATCCAGTCATGCGCGATCTCGGCCATCAGGGGCGTGGCCATCCAGGCCATCGACAGGTGCCGGTTCAGCGCGGCCTCTGCCATTTTCTCGGGCATCGCCAGAAAACACAGGCGCAGCCCCGGCGACAGGCATTTCGACAGGCCCGTGAAATAGAAGCTGCGCTCCGGCGCGAATCCCGACAGGGCGGGCGGGCGGCGCGGCGGCATCGGCCCCGTGGGGTCGCTTTCCAGGATCATCAGCCCGGCTTGGGTCGCGGCGCGGGCCAGGGTCTCGCGCCGGTCTCGGTCCATCACCCGCGCCCGCGGCCCCCCGCCCGAGGGCAGCAGGAACACCGCCTTCATCCGCCCGCCCGCCGCCCGCGCGGCCCGGATCAGCGCGTCGGGGTCCATGCCGTGTTCGTCATCGGGGATGCCCTGCAGGCGCAGGTGCAGATGCTGGGCCGCGGGCCGCAGCGTGTGGCAGGTGGCGGATTCGGTCGCGATGATGTCACCCGGCAACGCCACGCATTGCAGCGCGACGAACATCGCAGGCGTGGTCCCGTTGGTGATCAGAATCCGCTGCGCCGGGACCACCATCCCGCAGCGCGCCAGCCACGCCGCGGCCATGCCGCCATACAGCGACATCGTCTGGCGCGGGCGGAAGGACAGCATCGCCGGGTCGGGCAGACGGTCCGACAGGCGCAGCAACGTCTCGCTCCAGGCCGTGCGGATCTGGGGCAGCGCCACGGGGGTCATCATCGACAGGTCGATCGGCGGGCGGTCGGTGGGCGCGCGGAACCACGGCACCTCGATCGTCTCGCGCGGGCCGGATCGCACGAAGCTGCCGCGCCCGACCTCTCCCGAGATCAGGTCGGCGCGGATGAGCTCCTCGTACGCGCGGCTGACGGTCTGGACGCTGACGCCCAGCTGCCAAGCCAGGTCGCGATGCGGCGGCAGGCGCGTGCCGGGCGGCAGGCTGCCCGCGTCGATCGCCGCGGCGATGCCCTGGGCCAGGCTGCGATAGGCGGGGCGGGTGATGTCGGTGCGTCTCAGGGGCCAGTGGGACATGGGGTGCAGGATCGCCCGCCGCGCGCGGATTGACAAGCGGGCCGCGCGCGGGAACATGCGCGCCATGATCCCGCCCCGCAGCCTGCGACTGGACGACCGCGACATCGCCATCCTGGCGGTGCTGTCGCGCGAGGGGCGCATCACCAAGACCGACCTGGCCGCCCGCGTGAACCTGTCGCCCACCCCCTGCTGGGACCGGATGCGGCGGCTGGAACAGGCGGGCCTGATCCGGGGATACCGCGCCCAGATCGACCTTTCCACCCTGGGGCCGCATGTGCAGGTCTTCGTCACGGTCGAGCTGGACCAGCACCGCAGCGAAAGCTTTCAGCGGTTCGAGGCGGTGATCGCGCGCATGGACGCCGTCACCGGCTGCTGGGCGATCGGCGGGGGGTTCGATTACCTGATGTCGGTGATCGCCCCCGACGTGGCGGCGTTCCAGGGGGTCATGGACGGGCTGCTGGACAGCGGCGCAGGGGTGCGGCGCTATTTCAGCTATATCGTGACCAAGCCGGTCAAGGATCAGCCCGCCTTGGGCGCCATGCTGGAACATCATCGGCTTGAGGGCTGAAGTTCAGGGATTTCCTCGGGCAGAGCCCATCGGATCAGAGAAATCTTCGGGCCCCACCGCCCTATCCTGCCCCCAGCAGGAACAGGAGCGATGATGCTGACGAATGATGAACTGGCCCGTTGGGACCGCGAGAGCTTTTTCCACCCCTCGACCCATCTGGGCCAATTCGCGCGGGGCGAGGCGCCGCAGCGCATCGTCACCGGGGGCGAGGGCTGTCACATCACCGACCGCGACGGCAACCGCCTGCTGGACGCCTTTGCGGGCCTCTATTGCGTGAACGTGGGCTATGGCCGCCCCGAAATCGCGCAGGCCATCGCCGATCAGGCGCATCAGCTGGCCTATTACCACGCCTATGCTGGCCACGGGTCCGAGGCCGCGATCACGCTGGCGCAGATGGTCATGGACCGCGCGCCCCAGGGCATGGCGCGGGTCTATTTCGGCCTGTCGGGGTCGGATGCGAACGAGACGAACATCAAGCTGGTCTGGTATTACAACAACATCCTGGGCCGTCCGAAAAAAAAGAAGATCATCAGCCGGTGGCGGGGTTATCACGGGTCGGGCCTGATGACCGGATCGCTGACAGGGTTGCAGCTGTTTCACGCCAAGTTCGACCTGCCGCTGGACCAGGTGATCCATACCGAGGCGCCGTACTATTTCCGCCGCCCCGACGCGGCCATGTCGGAGGCGGACTTCGTCGGCCATTGCGTGGCGCAACTGGAGGCGCTGATCGCGGAACACGGCTCCGACACCATTGCGGCCTTCATCGGAGAGCCGGTGCTGGGCACGGGGGGCATCGTGCCGCCGCCCGCGGGTTACTGGCCCGCCATCCAGGAGGTTCTGGACCGCCACGACATCCTGCTGATCGCGGATGAGGTGGTGACGGGCCTTGGCCGGTTGGGAACGATGTTCGGGTCGGACCATTACGGCATGCGCCCCGACCTGATCACCAGCGCCAAGGGCCTGACCAGCGCCTATGCGCCCCTGTCGGCCAGCATCGTGGGCCAGCGCGTCTGGGACGTGCTGGCGCGCGGCACGGACGAGAACGGCGTGATGGGGCATGGCTGGACCTATTCCGCCCATCCCATCGGCGCGGCGGCCGGGGTGGCGAACCTGAAGCTGATCGACAGCCTGGGGCTGGTCGGGAATGCGGGCACCGTCGGCGCCTATCTGAACGACCGGATGCAGGCGGCCCTGGGCGATCACCCCCATGTCGGAGAGGTGCGCGGCGAAGGGATGCTCTGCGCCGTGGAACTGGTCGCGGACCGCGATGCCCGGCGCTTTTTCGACGCGTCCGAGGGCAAGGGCGCCAAGGTCGTGGCGGCGATGCTGAAGCGCGGCGTGATCGCGCGGGCGATGCCGCAGGGCGACATCCTGGGCTTTGCCCCGCCCCTGTGCCTGACGCGCGAGGAGGCCGACCGGATCGTCGCCGTCACGACCGAGGCGGTCGCCGAGGTGTTGGGCTGAATTGCGTCCCGCGACGGCGGGGGGATTTCACATCCCCCCGCACCCCCCTGCGGCGTCATGCGGCCGCCCCGATGGCGGCGGGCTGATCTGTTCGGGCAGGTCGATGTCGCGCAAAAGGCCCGGCGCGGGAACCTGTCTGGACGGCGCAAGATCGCGCAGCAGCCGACCCGCGCCCTGATCCCCGGTCAGCTGCGCCAGCCGGGGCAGCCAGTCGCGCGGAAAGCAGGCGGGGGGCAGGGGCGCGATGCCGTCATGGCTGCAGGACGGCAGACCATCCGCGGCCAGGCTGACGATCTGCGTCAGATGCGCCGCAGTGACGTCGGGCATGTCGCCCAGCGCGATCAGCAGGCGGTCAGGAGTGCCGGCCGCGGACAGGCCCGCGCGCAGGCTGTCGGACTGCTGGCCCTGCGCGATCAGGACGATGCGGAAACCATCTAGCAACGGTGCCAGTGCGGGATTGGCGATGACGGCGATGCGGTCGTCCAAGGGAATGGCCCGCATCGCCTGCGCGGCATGCGCCACAAGCGGCATCCCCGCAACCGTCGCCAGCAGCTTGTCCGACGGACCGAAACGGCGCGAGGCGCCAGCCGCTAGCAGCAGGCCGGTGCAGGTCACGCTGTCAGCACCTCGTAGGCGGCCAGGATCTGGGTCAGGGCCGAGGCCGCGATCAGGCGCGGATCGCGGGCCGGGCTGACGACGCCGATAGGCCCGGTGATCCGGTCCAGCGTCACCAGGTCGAACCCCTGTTCGGTCAGCGCGGCCAACCGTGCCGCCTGCGCCCGCCGCGACCCCAGCGCGCCGATGTAGAACGCCTCTGACCGCAGTGCGCGGGCCAGCGCGGGCAGTTCGCGGTCGTGGTCGTGAAACAGCGTCACCACGGCGGTATGGGCATCCGGCGTCGCGTCCTGTCCCATCACGGGCATGTCCATCGCCGTGACCAGGGTGGTCAGGGCCTGCGCCTCGTCCCCCTCTCCGTGGATCTGGAACGCGGGAGGCGGCGGCAGGACCAGGGAAAAGTCGTCGGGGTCGGGATCGCCCGCGCGGCAGGGCGCACCGGTGCGCAGGTTCAGGCACCATCTGCCGGTCCGCCGGCGGATGCGGTCGTCCCAGATGGCGCCCAGCCAGTCGGGGTCGGGCTTATGGATCAGCGCGATCTGCACCGTGCCGCCGCAGGGCAGCGGCAGATCGACGGGGCCGCCCACGCCATAGGTCAGCCGCGTCACCGGGCCGGGCGCGTCCAGATGCGCCGCGATGTCCGCATCGATGCAGCCCGCGCCAAGACGGCCCACGCGACCGCCATCGGGCCACAGTGCCATCATCGCGCCGGGGTGGCGGGGAAAGCCGCCCTTGGCATCGGTCAGCATGGCCAGCGACCCGCCGGGACGGCGCAGCAGCGCCTTGACGGGACAGTCGGCGGTGGCGGTGATGGGGGCGGAAATCGACATGGCGCAGGCTTTCGGCAATCGGTGCTGGCAGCCTAACGCAGTCGGCCCGATTTGGATGCCGAAAAAGCGACCAGGATGGTCATTCCGGACAGGGTTGTCCGGCTGCCCCCCATTTCACCACGTCGTCGATATGCGCCTGCAGGCCGAAGGGCGCGGGTTCGCGGCCACCGCCGGGCGCGAAACCCCAAGCGACAAAGCCGCCGTGGCTGGCATCGTCGCGCAGGTGTTCGGCCAGCTCGACCCAGTCGCGCCCGCCGTTCCGCTGCGGGTCGCGCAGCTGGCGGCACAGGGCGGGACCGTCCAGGCCGAACCATGCCATCTCGACCGGGGGCAGCTGCCAGGGGATCATCGCGTTCGGTGCCTGATGCGGATCCGATTCCAGCGTCGAAGCGGTGACGTGGCAGGTGGCGCAGGGCAGCGTCTCGACCCCCATGCGGCTGTCGCCGCCGCTGACATGCATGCCGTGCGGGCGGGGTTCGGGATATTCGGGGCCGGACCACATGGGCAGGTGATCGGGCCCGACATGGCAGTTGGCGCAGCGCGGATGCGACACGACCTGCCGCACGCGGTCCCATGCCGCCAGACCGTCGGCGGTGCTGACCGATCCCGCCGCAGGCGGAGCGACGATCGAGGGCATGACACCCTCGGCCCAGGCCGGGCCGGTCATCAGCAGCAGGGCCAGCAGACGCATCATGCGAACCGCACCCCCCGGGCAAAGGGCAGGTCGCGCAGGCGCAGGCCCGTCGCGGCGAAGATCGCATTGCCCAAGGCCGCGGCGGCGGGCGGAACGCCGGGTTCGCCCAGGCCCCGCAGGGGGCCGTTCTCCAGCAGGCGGACCTGAACGGCGGGGGCCTGGTGCATGCGCAACCCCTCGTAGGCATGGAAATTGGTCTGATCGGGGCGGTGGTCGCGATAGGTCAGTTCGCAGTTCATCGCATGGCCCAGCCCGAACAGCATGCCGCCCGACAGCTGCGCATCGGCGTTCACCGGGTCCAGCACGATGCCCTCATCGGCCACGGCAAAGGCCTGGGTCAGGCGGATGCCCTGCGGTGTGTCCTGAACCTCGACCACCTGGGCGCAGGGCACGCCGAAGGACAGGCAGAACGCCACCCCCCGCCCGCGCCCCTGCCCCGCGTCGCGGCCGGTCCAGCCCGACAGGTCGCGGACCCCCTCCAGCACCGCGCGCGAGGGGGCGTGGTCGCACAGGCGCAACAGCCCCTCCAGCGGGTCGATGCCGGCCTGCGCGAACATCTCGTCCAAGGCGGTGCCCAGGAAGAAGCCGTTCGACGATGCGCCCACCGACCGCCAGCTGCTGACCGGCACCGATTCGGGCGCGCGCAGGCCCGTCACGCGGAAATGCGGGATCGCGAAGGGCTGGTCCCATGCGCCGGTGGTGATGCTGAGGTCAGGTCCGGGCGGCGCGCTGGCCACGCGCCCGAACCAGGAGGCGATGACCGACGGGCTGGCCACCGCCAGGTCCAGCGCCTGCACGCCATCGGCGGTCACGCGGCCCCGGACGCGGGCGATCTGCGCGGGGCGGGGCTGGTCATAGGCGAAATCCTCCTCGCGCGACCAGGTCAGCTTGACCGGACGACCGGGGACGGCCATCGCGATCTGGACAGCCTGGGCGATGAAGTCGATCTCCAGCCGGCGGCCGAAGCTGCCGCCGATCATCTGGTTCTCCAGCCGGATCGCGGTCTTGGGCAGACCGGTCAGGGCGGCGGCGCGGGCGACCGCGAAATCGGGGACCTGCGTGCCGGCCCAGATGGTGCAGGCATCGTCCGTCACCAGCACGGTGGCGTTCATCGGCTCCAACGGCGCATGGGCCAGGAAGGGCACGCGGTATTCGGCGGTGAAATCGCCGGGGCCGATGGCCGCATCCACGTCGCCATCGTCCCGCTTGCGGCTGTCGATGTCGCCCGCGTCATGGGCGGCCTGCAGCGCGGCCCAGATCGCCTGCTGATCGCCCGCCGTATCGGGGGCCGCAAATTCGACGTCCAGCGCCTGCGCGGCCCGCATCGCGGACCAGGTGTCGCGCGCCAGAACCGCGACGCCCCCCGTGATCGGCAGCACGCGCAGGACGCCGGGCAGGCCTTCGGCCGCGACGGGGTCCAGCCGTGCGACCGTCCCGCCCCAGGGCGCCATCCGCACCGTCGCGTGCAGCATGTCGGGCAGGACCAGATCGATCCCATAGACCTGCGTGCCGGTCGATTTCGCGACCACGTCAGCGCGCGACATCGGCTTGCCCAGCCAGCGCCACTGCGACCGGTCGCGCAGCACGACCTGGGTCACGGGGGGCGTCGCGGCGGCGTCGCGGGCCAGGTCGGGATAGGGGATGCGCGTGCCGTCGGGCAGGATCACCGCGCCCTCCGCGGTGTCCAGATCGGCGCGGTCCAGCCCGTGGCGCAAGGCGGCGGCCTGCTTCAGCGTCTCGCGCGCGACGGCGCCCGCCTGGCGCAGCTTGTCGAAGCCGTCGGTGGTCGAGCTGGACCCACCGGTCATCTGCCAGCCCAGCAGGCGCGCGGGAATGTCGGCAGCGCCCCGTGCGGTTTCTGCCAGCCAACCGGTATCGGTCGGCGCAAAGGGCATGAAATCCGAGATCAACGCGCGGTTATAGTACGTGGCGCTGACCGGGCCCGGCACGATACGGGCGGTGGCGGGGTCGATGTCCAATTCCTCGGCGATCAGGGCGGCTTGCAGCCAGCGGGCGCCCTGCCCCTTGTCGGCGCGCGGCGCGACCAGCGTGACGCCATCCACGTCGATCAAGACATAGGGGTTCAGCGCGCCTGCATCCGTCCCCGCAAAGGGATCCGGCAGCGGGCGCGCATAGCGCCAGGCGCCAAAGGCCACGCCCCCGGCCACGGCGACCGACCCGATCAGGAAACCCCGCCGCGCGATCCGCCCCGCGCGCGGCATCAGGCAGACCCGATGCGGATCGCCGCCGACCGGATCGCCGCGCGGATGCGGGGATAGGTCGCGCAGCGGCACAGGTTGCCCGACATCGCGTGGTCGATGTCCGCGTCTGACGGGTCTGCATTCAGCGCCAGCAGGGACGCGGCCTGCATGATCTGGCCGGACTGGCAATAGCCGCATTGGGCGACCTGCTGCTCGATCCAGGCGGCCTGGACCGGATGCGGGTCGTCGGGCGTGCCCAGCCCCTCGATCGTGGTGACCACTCCGACCACGTCGGCCAGGCGGATCTGGCAGGCGCGCACCGCCATGCCGTCCATGTGCACCGTGCAGGCCCCGCATTGCGCGATGCCGCAACCGTATTTCGTGCCGGTCAGGCCCAGCAGATCGCGCAGCGCCCACAGCAGCGGCATCTGCGGGTCGGCGTCCAGGTCATGGGTGTTTCCGTTGACGATCAGTCGCATGGACGCAATCTGCCGCAGCCCGCCGCGTCGCGCAAGCGGGCGCGTCCATGGCAAAAGGCCGCCAATCCTTGCGGATGGCGGCCCCTGCGCAGTCGGACAGACAGATCTTACTTGATCTTGCCTTCCTTGTATTCGACGTGCTGACGCACGACCGGGTCGTATTTCCGGACGGACATCTTTTCGGTCATCGTGCGGGCATTCTTCTTGGTCACATAGAAGTGGCCGGTGCCGGCGGTCGAGTTCAGCCGGATCTTGATGGTGGTCGGCTTCGCCATGGTTGTTGCTCCTGCTTCGGGGCAATCGCGCGCCGCAAACCCCGTGGAATTCTTATCGAAGCCGCCTTTTAGCCCCGCAGGTGGCGGAGTCAACCGCCAAAGCCGCGGATTGGCACGAAAACATGGGTCTTGGTCGCAGAAAACGGCGCGCCGACGATAAACGCCCTGCACCATGCGAAACGCCCCTGGCAGGAAGCCGAGGCGTTGGTCAGTCCGTCGATGTGGGGAAAGAAGTGGCAGCCCGTAGGGGAGTCGAACCCCTCTTTTCAGGTTGAAAACCTGACGTCCTAACCGATAGACGAACGGGCCACTTTCTGTCCGCTGCCAGTCTTCCCTGGCGGCGTGAGGCGGTGTTTAGGCAAAGCCGCGAGAGGCTGCAAGCCAAAAAAACGGACCTGCCCGAAAAAAATCGCACGCGGCCCTCAGGCCCCAAGAAATCCTGCGAAAATAAGCCACAAGGGCAAGGTCAGTGCCGCAAGGACAGTCTGCCAGGTGAAGATCGCGGCATAGAAATCGGCGTCTCCGCCCATCTGGCGCGCCAGGATATAGCCGACGGGCGCCCCCGGTGCGGCCGTGGCCAGCACGCCCGACGCGACCTGCCCTGCAGGCAGGCCGATGACCAGCGCGGCGGCCAAAAAGATCACCGGGCACAGCGCCAGCCGCAACCACACCCCCAGCCATAGCGCCGGGTCGCGCTGCCACAGGCGCGCGGGATCGATCCCCGCCCCCACCGCCAGAAGGCCCACGGCCAGCGCCCCCTGCCCCAGCCAGTCCAGCGGCGACAGCACGACCGCGGGCAGCGCGACGCCCGACAGGTTCAGCGCCAGCCCCGCCGCGCAGGACAGCACCATTGGGTTGCGGCCGATCTCGGCGCCGATGCGGGCCGTGGCCCCCGCGGGGCGCGGCCCGTCCGACAGCAGCGTCAGCGCCACGATGGCCGAGATGTTGAACGCCGGGATCAGGAACGCAAAGGCCACTGCCAGGTCGCCAAGCGCCTGCCCGCCCAGGCCCTGGGCCGCGACCGCCAGGATCAGCAGCGAATTGACCCGCAACGCGCCCTGGAACAGCGAACTGCTGCGCGGCCCGGTCTGATCCCGGCGCGCGGCCCAGATCAGAGCCAGCGCCCCGGTCGCCGCAAAGGCCAGCGCCATCGCGCCCAGATAGGGGCCAAGCCGCCCCAGGGACAGCTCTGACCGATAGATCGACGTCAGCAGGATCGCCGGGAACAGCACGCGGTATCCCAACTGCTCGATTCCCGGCCAGCTGGCGGCGGGAATCAGCCCGCCCCGCCGCGCCAGATGGCCCAGCAGGACAAGGGCTATGACGGGGATGACGGCCAGGGCTGCTTGCATGGGGACCTTTCGGCCGTGCGTCTTGCGGCCTTTCGCGCGGGGTTGTAGACCCGCGGCCAACGAAAGGAAACGTCATGTCGATCACCGAGGATCAGGCCCGCAAGGTCGCCCATCTGGCGCGCATCGCGGTCGATGATGCCGCCCTGCCCGCCCTGGCGCGCGATCTGTCCGGCATCCTGCATTTCATGGACCAGCTGAACGAGGTCGATGTCGAGGGCGTGGAACCCATGACCGGCGTCACCCCCATGCGCCTGAAGCGGCGCGAGGATGTTGTGACCTCGGGCGGCATGGCCGACAAGATCCTGTCCAACGCCCCCGACGCCCGCGAGGGGTTCTTTGCCGTGCCGAAGGTGGTGGAATGACGAACGCGAACCGACTGACCATTGCCGACGCGCGCGACGCGCTGCGCGCAGGCGATCTGACCTCGGTCGAGCTGACCGATGCCTGCCTAGGCGCCATCGACGCCGCGGGCGCGCTGAACGCCTTCGTGCATCACACCCCCGACATGGCGCGCGACATGGCCCGCGCTGCCGATCAGCGCATCAAGGCGGGCGACGCCGCGCCGATGACCGGCATCCCGGTGGGCGTCAAGGACGTCTTCTGCGTCAAGGGCGTGCCGTCGCAGGCCGGCAGCCGCATCCTGCAGGGCTTCACCCCGGAATACGAATCGACCGTGACGCAGAACCTGTGGAACGCGGGCGCGGTGATGCTGGGCAAGCTGAACCAGGACGAATTCGCCATGGGTTCGACCAACGAATCCAGCTGCTATGGCCCGGCGGTGAACCCTTGGCGCGGGCCGGACGGCGCGCAGCTGACCCCGGGCGGCAGTTCCGGCGGTTCGGCCGCAGCCGTCGCGGCCGATCTGTGCCTGGGCGCGACCGGCACCGATACGGGCGGATCGATCCGCCAGCCCGCGGCCTTCACCGGCACGGTGGGGCTGAAGCCGACCTATGGCCGGGTCAGCCGGTGGGGCGTCATCGCCTACGCCTCCAGCCTGGACCAGGCGGGGCCGATGACGCGCACGGTGCGGGACGCCGCGATCATGCTGGGCGCGATGGCATCCGCCGATCCCCAGGACAGCACCTGCGCCGACCTGCCCGTCCCCGATTTCGAGGCCGCGCTGACCGGCGACATCCGTGGCAAGCGCATCGGCATCCCGCGTGAATACCGCGTGGATGGCATGCCCGACGCCATCGACGCCCTGTGGCGTCAGGGGGCCGAGATGCTGCGCGATGCGGGCGCCGAGGTCGTTGACATCAGCCTGCCGCACACGAAATACGCCCTGCCCGCCTATTACGTGATCGCGCCCGCCGAGGCATCGTCGAACCTGGCCCGCTATGACGGCGTGCGGTATGGCCACCGCGCCACCTTGGGCAAGGGCGACGGCATCACCGAGATGTACGAGAAGACCCGCGCCCAGGGCTTCGGCCCCGAGGTTCAGCGCCGGGTGATGATCGGCACCTATGTGCTGTCGGCGGGCTTCTATGACGCCTATTACAACCGCGCCCGCCGCGTGCGCGCGTTGATCAAGCGCGATTTCGACCAAGCCTTTGCGGCAGGCGTCGATTCGATCCTGGCGCCCGCGACGCCCTCGGCGGCCTTCCCGCTTGGCTCGGGCGACAAGGGCGATCCGGTGCAGATGTATCTGAACGACGTCTTCACGGTGACGCTGAACCTGGCGGGCCTGCCCGGCATCGCGGTGCCGGTGGGACAGGACGCGCAGGGCCTGCCCCTGGGCCTGCAGCTGATCGGTCGCCCCTTCGAGGAGGGCGGTCTGCTGAACCAGGCGCAGGTGCTGGAACGCGCTGCGGGATTTGTGGCCAAGCCGGATCGCTGGTGGTAACGTCCGCGAAACGGACCGATGGAGGCGTCATGCGCGGCTGGTGGATGATCGGGGTGCTGGCGCTGGCCGGATGCGGGGAACATCGGGGCTGGAACCCGAACTATCAGTTCGAGGCCGACCGGTACGGCCAGTACCGCACCGCACGCGAGGCGGCGCTGGTCACCGGCACGACCCCGGCCGCGACGATCCCCATCGCCCTTCCGGTCCAGGCGCCCACCGGCGCGCAGATCGCGGGCTCGGACCCCGTGCCGATCCCGCCCACGATGGGCCTGCGCATCCGCCGACCCGCGCCATAGGGCGACCGTGACAGCCTTTCCCAGCCCGAATCACGGCGACCGCCGCGGGCAGGTGCCGTCCCTGATCGTGATCCACTATACCGGCATGGCGGACAGCCCATCGGCACGAGCGCGGCTGTGCGATGCCGCGGCCGAGGTCAGCGCGCATTGGCTGATCGATGCGGACGGCACAACCGAACAACTGGTCTGCGAAACCCGCCGGGCATGGCATGCGGGGGCTGGACGGTGGCAGGAGCTGGACGACGTCAACAGCCGGTCCATCGGGATCGAGCTGGCCAATCCCGGCGACCGCCCCTATCCTGCGCCGCAGATGGCCGCGCTGCGCCGCCTGCTGCGCGACATCATGGACCGCTGGTCCATCGGGCCCGCTGGCGTGATCGGCCATTCCGACCTGGCGCCGGGCCGCAAGATCGACCCCGGCCCCCGCTTTGACTGGGAGGCCCTGGCGGCCGAGGGTCTGGCGACGTTCGCCCGCCCCGCGCCGACCGACCCTGACCCCGCTCTGGCGGAGGGCCTGTCCGCCCTGGGCTATCCCGACGTGCCAGCGCGTCTGGATGCGTTCCGCCTGCGCCACCGTCCCTGGGCCGCGGGCCCTGAGACGGCCGACGACCGCCGCACCGTCGCGCGGCTTCTTGGGGCGGCAGCCCCTTGACGCCCCGCGCGCCGCGTCCCATACGGGCGGCGCGCGGAGGGCTGGATGACCGCGGCAGGGCGACCTGTCGAGGAAAGTCCGGACTCCATGAGGCGATGGTGCCGGGTAACGCCCGGCGGGGGCAACCCCAGGGATAGCGCCACAGAGAACAGACCGCCCATCCCCGGATGGGTAAGGGTGAAACGGTGGGGTAAGAGCCCACCGGGGGGCTGGCAACAGCGCCCGCATGGCAAGCCCCACCAGGAGCAATGCCGAATAGGGATCGCGCGCGGAGCAATCCGCAGGGCCGCCTTGCCCCAGCAGATCCGGGTAGGCAGCTAGATCCGTCCGGTAACGGACGGACCAGAGGAATGGTCATCCAGCCGCGCAAGCGGTGGACAAAATCCGGCTTACAGGCCCTCCGCGCAACTCAGGCCTTCTTGCCGCCCTTGCCCCGCGCCTCGGTCGCGGTGGCGATCGCCTTGGCGGATTCGCCCTGCATCTTCTGGGTGAAGGCGACCATCTGCGCGGCATACGTCTCGGCCCAATCGGCGAATGCGCTGCCGCCGGTGCCGCCCGCGGCGGACATGGCCTTGGCGCGCATCTCCTCGCCCTGCTTCTGCATGGTGGCGAACTGGTCCTCCCAGGCCTTCTGCATCTGCTGCCACTGGCTCTGCATGGCCTCGCTGGCGCCTTCCATCTGGGCCATGACGCGGGCGTTGACCTCCTGCTGCTGCTGCATGGCCTGGGCCTGCCACTGGCGGGCCTGCTCCATCGCCTCCTCCTGGCCCTTGGCCATCGCGGCCTGCCATTCGGTCAGGCGTTCCTGAAACTGGCGGGCATTGTCGGTCAGCGTTTTCAGCATGTCGGGCAGTATCATCACGGCTCCTCCCAAGGCTATGGGGCCATGAGAAAGGCCCCCGGATGCAAGCCTGCGTCCGGGGGCCGTGTTTGTCAAACCTGCGCGATCAATCCGCGGTCTGGACCGGGCTGTCCGCGGGCAGGCCCTGCTGCCGTTCGATCTCGCGCCAGCGGGCGACGGCGGCGTTGTGTTCCTCCAGCGTGCGGCTGAAGGCGTGCCCGCCGGTGCCGTCCGCGACAAAGTACAGATAGTCCGTCTCGTCGGGGTTCAGCGCCGCGCGGATCGCAGCCCGGCCCGGATTGGCGATGGGCGTGGGCGGCAGTCCGTCGATCCGGTAGGTGTTGAAGGGCGTGGGCGTGTCCAGCTCCGACCGGCGCAGGCCGCGGTCCAGCACCGCCTGCCCGTTCGTGACGCCATAGATCACCGTGGGGTCGGTCTGCAGGCGCATCCCCTGGCGCAGGCGGTTCACGAAGACGCTCGCGACCTGCGGGCGTTCGTCCGCCTGCCCCGTCTCCTTCTCGACGATCGAGGCCATGATCAGCGCCTCCTCGGGCGTCTCATAGGGCATGCCGAAGGGACGCGCCTCCCATTCCTGCGCCAGGATGGCGGCCTGGCGGCTGGCCATCTGGGCCAGGATCGCGTTCCGGTCGCCGCCCTTCTCCAGCAGGTAGGTGTCGGGCGCCAGGCTTCCCTCGGCCGGGATCTCGGCCACCTCTCCGGTCAGGAAATCGGCGGCGCGCAGCGCCTCGACCACCTGCCAGCTGGTGACGCCCTCGGCCATGACCAGCGACAGGCGCACGTCGGCGCGGTCCTGGGCCTGGACCAGGGGCGCCGGACGGTCGCCGCTGCCGGGGGTCCAGCGCGCCATTTCCTCATAGGCGCCGGTTTCGGGGTTGGTGTCGCGCAGCAGGACAGTGTTCTCGCGCACGCCGACGCGCACCACGACCTCGGTCCCGCAGGTCGAGGGGCCGCCCGCCGTCACCGTCTCGACGATCTGCTCCATGCTGGCCTGCGGCGGCATCAGGAAGCTGCCGAACTTCAGGTCGCGCGCCTTGTCCATGTAGTCGGCCCCGGCGCGAAAGATGTAGGCGTTCGAGATCGCCCCCTGCGCCGCCAGCTGGTTGCTGACCGCGTTCAGGCTGGCGCCCGGAGAGATCTGGACGCATTGCGCGATGGCGCTCGGGCCCGGCCCGCTGAATTCGCGCTTGGCCCAGGCCACGGCCGCCGCCGCCGCGATCAGCAGCACGATGGCCAGCGTCAGGAAGTTCGAGGCGATGTTGCGCCAGATCATCCGGCGACCTTCCCCAGCACGAGGCTGGCGTTGGTCCCGCCAAAGCCGAAGCTGTTGGACAGCGCCACGTCAACCTTGCGGCGCACCGCGGCATTGGCCGCCAGATCCAGCTTCGGCGTCACGGCGGGGTTGTCCAGGTTGATCGTCGGCGGGCAGATCTGGTCGCGGATCGCCAGCACGCAGAAGATCGCCTCGACCGCGCCGGCCGCGCCCAGCAGGTGACCGATGCTGGATTTCGTCGACGACATGACCGCACCAGACGCGGCATCGCCCATCAGCCGTTCGACCGCGCCCAGTTCGATCGTGTCGGCCATGGTCGAGGTGCCGTGCGCGTTGATGTAATCGATGCGGTCCGGCGTCAGGTTCGCGCTGCGCAGCGCCGCCTCCATCGCGCGGTATCCGCCATCGCCGTCCTCGCTTGGCGCGGTGATATGATAGGCATCGCCCGACATGCCATAGCCCAGCACCTCGGCATAGATCTTGGCGCCCCGCGCCTTGGCGTGCTCGTATTCCTCCAGCACGACGACGCCCGCGCCCTCGCCCATCACAAACCCGTCGCGATCCGCGTCATAGGGGCGGCTGGCCGCCTGCGGGTCGTCCTCGCGCTTGGTCGACAGCGCCTTGCAGGCGTTGAAGCCCGCGATGCCGATCTCGCTGATCGGGCTTTCCGCGCCACCCGCGATCATCACGTCGGCATCGCCATAGCGGATCATCCGCGACGCATCGCCGATGGCGTGGGCGCCGGTCGAACAGGCCGTGACCACCGCGTGGTTCGGCCCCTTGAAGCCGTAGCGGATCGACACCTGCCCCGAGATCAGGTTGATCAGCGCGCCGGGAATGAAGAAGGGCGACACCCGCTTGGGCCCGCGCTCCTTGATCAGCACCGCCGTGTCCGCGATGGACGACAGCCCGCCGATCCCCGAGCCGATCATCACGCCCGTGCGCAGGCGGCTTTCCTCGTCCTCGGGCATCCAGCCCGCGTCGGTCACCGCCTGATGCGCGGCGGCGATGCCGTACAGGATGAAGTCGTCCACCTTGCGGCGGTCCTTGGGCTCCATCCAGTCGTTCGCGTTGAAGGTGCCGTCGCTGCCGTCGCCCAGGGGGATCTCGCAGGCGTATTTCGTCACCACGTCGGACGCGTCAAAGCGCGTGATCGGTCCCGCGCCGGATTTCCCGGCCAGCAGACGTTCCCACGTCGCCTCGACGCCGGACGCCAGTGGCGTGACCATCCCAAGCCCGGTGACAACAACCCTGCGCATCGGCAATTCCTTCAGCTGCTCGTAATTTCAGCCCTGATACACGCGCCCCCCCTGCCGCGCAACGCCACGAAATTGCGATGGGCGGGCCATGGCGGCGCGCCGCCGGGGGGTCCGGGGGGCTGGCCCCCCGGCACCTCGCGGGACGCAGATCAGCCCAGGCCCGCGGCCCGGAACCGGGCCCGGATGTCGGATTGCGGGCGCGCGCCCACATGGCCGATCACCTCGGAGGCCGCGATGATGCCCATGCGTCCCGCGACCTCCAGCGGATGCCCCGAGGCAAGGCCATAGATCAGCCCCGCCGCGAACTGATCGCCCGCCCCCGTCGCGTCCACCGGCACGACGCGCCGGACCGGCACCGTAACGCGCTCGCCACTCCGGATCAGGATCGCGTCGTCGCCCGACCGCGTGCAGATCACCGTGCCGCAATCCGCCTGTGCCAGGCGCAGCGCCTCTTCCAGATCCTCGACCTGGTACAGCGACTGCCATTCGTGGACGTTGCCGATCACGTAATCCATCGGACCCGCGACCAGGCGGCGGAAATCATCGCGGTGACGGTCCACGCAGAACGGGTCCGACAGCGCGATGCCCGCCTGTCCCCCCGCCGCGTGACAGCAGTCGGCGGCCTTCAGGAACGCGGCCTTCCCCTTGTCCTTGTCGAACAGATAGCCCTCCAGGAACAGCCAGCCCGCGCCGTCGAACACCTCGGGCGCGACATCCTCCGGCCCCAGCTCGGCCGAGATGCCCAGATAGGTGTTCATCGACCGCTCTCCGTCGGGCGTGACGAAGATGATCGTGCGCGAACTGGGAAGCCCCGCCCCCGCCACCGGCGCGTTCACAAAGCGCGTGCCCGCGGCCTCGGTCTGGCGGGCATAAAGCCGCCCGATCTCGTCATCGGCGACACTGCCGATGAAGGCCGTGCGCAAGCCCAGCCCGCCGATGCCCGCCAGCGTGTTCGCCACGCTGCCGCCCGCGACCATGCGCGCCTGGTCGCGGCGCGCCGAATGGTCGTCGGCCTGGGCGGCCATCAGGTATTCCGACCGCTCTCGGTCGACCAGCTGCATGATGCCCTTGGTGATGCCCAGGGCCTCCAGCCGCGCTTCCTCGGTCGGCGCGATGATGTCCATCACGGCATTGCCGATGCCGATGATATAGGGCCCAGTCCGGTCCGGGGTGGTCATGCGGTCTTCTCCTCATAGGGGCACAGGTCGCGGATCGGGCAGATGCCGCAGCGGGGTTTGCGCGCCTGGCAGACATAGCGCCCGTGCAGGATCAGCCAGTGATGCGCGTGCGTCTGGAACCGGACGGGGACGTTGTCCTCGATCGCGCGCTCGACCTCGTCGACGTCGCGGCCCGGGGCGATGCGGGTGCGGTTGCCCACCCGAAAGATATGCGTGTCGACCGCCTGCGCCGGATGGCCGAAGGCACAGGACAGCACGACATTGGCCGTCTTGCGCCCGACACCCGGCAGGCTGGTCAGGGCGGCGCGGCTGTCGGGCACCTGCCCGGCGTAATCGTCGACCAGGATGCGCGACAGGGCGATGACGTTCTTGGCCTTCTGACGATAAAGCCCGATGGTCCTGATATGCTCGGTCACGCCCTCGATGCCCAGTTCCAGCATCTTCTCGGGCGTGTCGGCCACCGCGAACAGGCCCCGCGTCGCGCGGTTCACGCTTACATCCGTCGCTTGCGCCGACAGCGCGACCGCCACGACCAGGGTGAAGGGGTTCACGAACAGCAGTTCGGTCTCGGGCGCCGGGTTCGCCTCGGCCAGGCGCGAAAAGATCGCAACCTGATCGGCAAAGGGCAACGGGGGCGGAATGCGACGCTGGATGGCCATGCCTGCTTGTGACCGCCGCCGCGCCCGTTTGCAAGCGCGCCCCGTCCCGGCGGGACACGGGCGGGTTTCTGCCGCGTTTCCAGTGGCCTCCACGAAACAGTGACTTTCCTTTGGCGCGGAACTGCGACAGCTTGCCACGCGTTGACGGCAGATCCCGGAATCGGTTCCACCAACCGCCGGGGCAGCCACGAACGCACCGGGTGCGGCACCAAGGCCCGCCCGCGACCCAAGGAAAGGGAGCCCGATGAACCTCCGCAAGACTTCGATCCTGGCCGTTTGTGGCCTGACCCTACTGGGCGCCTGCGCGCCCGCGATGACCGATACCGGCACCGGTGCCACCGGCCTCAGCCGCACCCAGCAGGGCGCGCTGGCCGGCGCCGCCGTGGGCGCGCTTTATGGCGGCACGCGTGACAGCGACAGCAACAACCAAGGCCGCGACGCCGCACGCGCCGCGATCATCGGTGCCGCCGCAGGTGCCGTGGCCGGCAACATCCTGGACCGCCAGGCAGCGGCGCTGGAACAGTCGATCAGCAACCCCAACGTGCAGATCGTCAACCGCGGCAGCTACCTGCAGGTCATCCTGCCGGAAGGCATCCTGTTCGCCACCGGATCGGCCGCCGTGTCCGGCCCGGCGCAGACCGACCTCTATGCCGTCGCGCGCAACCTGAACCAGTACCCGAACAGCCGGGTCGAGGTCGTGGGCCACACCGACAACACCGGCAGCGCCGCCCTGAACCAGGACCTGTCGCAGCGCCGCGCGCAATCGGTCGCGGGCATCCTGGCCGCCGCCGGCGTGGCATCGGGTCGCCTGTCGGCGCTTGGCGCCAGCTACAACCAGCCGATCGCATCGAACGATACCGCCGCGGGCCGCGCGCAGAACCGTCGCGTCGAGATCCTGATCCGCCCGACGCAGTAATCCTGCCGCATCGCGACCAGAGGCCGGGCCATTGCCCGGCCTCTTTGCATTGGCAGGGTCCGGTTCTAGGATGGCCTTCCAGAACCCCGGGATACCGCCATGTCCGACGCCGACAGCCCCTTCCAGCCCATCGACGCCGCCCGCCTGTCCGACGCCGTCGTGGCCCAGATCGAGGCCCTGATCCTGCAGGGCGTGCTGCGCCCCGGCGAACGCCTGCCGGGCGAACGCGAACTGGCCGAACGCATGGGCGTCAGCCGCCCTTCCCTGCGCGAGGCGCTGGCCACAATGCAGGCCGACGGGCTGCTGGTCACCCGACCGGGCGCGGGCGTCTTCGTGGCCGACGTGCTGGGCAGCGCGTTCTCTCCTGCCCTGGTCCGCCTGATCGCGCGCCATCCGCAGGCGGCCGACGACTATCTGACTTTCCGCAAGGACCTGGAAGGGCTGGCCGCCGAACGCGCCGCCATGGCCGCCGGAGAGACCGACCTGGCCGTGCTGGACCGCATCGTCCAGGCCATGCGCCATGCCCATGCCAGCCCCGATCCGCAGATCGAGGCCGCGCTGGACGCCGATCTTCATATGGCCATCGTGGAATCCAGCCACAACCTGATCGCGCTGCACCTGATGCGCGCGATGCAGGATCTGCTGCGCCAGGGCATGCTGTTCAACCGCCCGCGCATCTTTGCCAGCCCGGAACTGCGCGACCGCCTGCTGGACCAGCATATCGCGATCAACGATGCGCTGCAGGCCCGCGACGGCCCCCGCGCCCGTGCCGTACTGGAGGATCATCTGGACCTGGTCGCCCGCACCCTGACCGCGCAGCGGCGTGCCGACGATCACGCGGCCGTCGCACGGCTGCGCCTGCAGAACCGCCGCGCGCCATAGCAAAAAGGCCCCCGAAGGGGCCCTTTCGATCAGTCTTGGCCGGGTGTGGGACCGGGCGATCTCAGTTCAGGCGACGCGCCACGTCCTCGATGGCATCGTCGATGCCGGCCGAACGCTGTCCGGCGCGCACCTGGCCTGCCAGGATCTCGGCGGCGGCGGCGATGGACGCGGCGACCGCACGGTCGCGGACCGCACGCACGGCGTCGTTCTCGGCGCTGGCGATCTGGTCCTGGGCCGCCTGCAGGCGACGGTCGATCGACCGGGACAGATCCTCGCGTGCCGTGGCGGCCTGGGCCTCGGCCTCGCGCTTGGCGTTGGCGACGATCTGGTCGGCCTGCGTCTTGACCTCGCGCGAGCGACGCTCGTAGCTGGCATAGATCTCCTGCGCTTCCTCGCGCAGGCGACGGGCCTCGTCCAGGTCGTTGCGGATGCCCTCGGCGCGCTTGTCCAGCAGGCCGCCGATCAGGCCGGGGACCTTGAAGTAGACCAGCACCCCGATAAAGCCCAGGAAGGACAGCAGCACGATGAAGTCGGTGTTGCGCAGCGAGAAGAAACCGTAGTCGCCCGATGCGGCCATGGCGGGTCCGGCGCTGAACAAGATCAGCGTTGCGATCATGCGGTTCATTGCACGGCCCCTTTCATGCGCCCGTCCAGGGCTGCGCCCACGGTGGCGTCGTCGGCCTGGCCGCCGAAGGTGCGGACCAGTTCGGCGGTGACATCTTGTGCCACCTCGCGCGCGCTGACATCGGCGGATGCGCGGACCTCGCGGATGCGCGCCTCGGATTCGGCGGTGCGGGCGGCGATTTCGGCATCGGCCTTGGCGATCGCCTGGTCCAACTGCGCCTGGATCTCGGCACGGTTGCGGGCGACGATGGCCTGAGCCTCGGTGCGGGCATCGGCCAGCGCCTTGTCATAGGCAGCCTCGGCCTCGCGGGCCTTCAGCTTGAATTCTTCGGCGGCCATCAGATCGCCGGTGACGGCACCCTGACGGTCGGACAGAACGGCCGCGATCCGCGGCAGGGCCACGCGCGACAGGACCAGATAAAGGACCACCAGCGTGACGACCAGCCAGAAGATCTGGTTGCCGAACGTGGCGATATCCAGCTGCGGCAGGCCCGCGGCTTCGGCGGCGTGTCCGGCTGCATCGACCCCGTGGGTCGCGGCATCGGCGCCGTGGGTCGCGGCATCGTCGATGACGATCGCGCCCTCAGTGGTTTCGACCGCGGTGGTGGCGGCCTCTTGCAACAGGCTGAACATATCCTACCCCATGGCCTTGGAACGAACGAAGGGGCGGGGGACAGGCCCCCACCCCGCCGCAAGGATGGCCGTGGATCAGACCGCGAACATCAGCAGAAGCGCGACGAGGAACGAGAAGATCCCCAGTGCTTCGGCGAATGCCATGCCGATGAACAGCGTGGCGGTCTGGCCGGCAGCGGCCGACGGGTTGCGCAGGGCACCGGCCAGGAAGTTGCCGGCGACGTTGCCGACGCCCAGGGCGGCAAAGCCCATGCCGAACGCGGTCAGGCCGACGCCGATGTACTGGCCCAGTTCTGCGATATTGCCTTCCATGGTATTTCTCCTTGCGGTTGGAAGTTGGTCGATCTTGGTGGATGCGGACCCGATGCGGGACCGCGCAGGGGCTGCGAGGACCGTCGCGTCAGTGCGACGGGTGCAGCGCGTCCTTGAGGTAAACGCAGGTCAGGATGGTGAACACGTAGGCCTGGACGATGGCGACCAGCACCTCGAAGGCGTACATCCCGATGACCGCGATGATGGCGACAGGGGCGACGGCGGCGATGGCCGCGAAGCCCGCGAAAACCTTGATGACGGCGTGGCCGGCGATCATGTTGCCCGCAAGACGAATGGACAGCGACAGCGGACGCACGAAGTAGCTGATGACCTCGATCACGGCCAAGACCGGGCGCACGGCCAGCGGCGCCGAGCGCACCCAGAACAGGTCCAGGAAATGCGCGCCGTTCTTGACGAAGCCGATGATGGTGACGCCGAAGAACACCGCCAGCGCCAGAACGCCGGTGACGGCGATGTGCGAGGTCGTGGTGAAGGCCAGCGGCAGCAGGCCCAGCAGGTTCGCGAAAACCACGAACATGAACAGCGTCAGGATGTAGGGGAAATACCGCAGGCCATCCTTGCCGGCGATGTCCTCGATCATCTTGTGGACCAGGCCGTATGCCATCTCGGCGATGGACTGGGCGCGGTTCGGCACGATGGCGCGGCCGCGGGTGCCCAGCACCAGCAGCGCGATGGATGCCAGCGCCGTCAGCGCCAGCCACAGCGTCACGTTGGTGGGCGTGTACCACGCCACGGGCCCGTCACCGAACAGCGGCGAGACCACGAACTGGTCCATCGGGTGGAATTCAAGGCCGCCGCCAGTCGCTTCCGTCGCCACGATCAGTCCCTTTCGTCACGGTCCGGCCGTTCGCCGGATTTTTCGCCTTCCGGCGCGGGGCCGGATTTCCTGTCAAGCTCGGACGCGGTGCGCATCATGGATTTGACGCCAGCCGCAAGGCCGAGGAAGATGAACAGGACCATCAGGAAGGGCGTCGTGCCCATCAGATAGTCCAGCCCGTAACCGAACACGAAGCCCAGCCCCAGGCCGGTCACAAGTTCGATCACCATCCGCCAGGCAAGGTTTGCCTGTTCGTACTTTCCCATCGGGCCGGGGCCTTCGGGTTTTGGCGTCAGGGCGGCCAGCTTGGCCTCCAGTGCGCGCAGCCGGTCGGCATCCGCCGCCCTGTCCGCATCGCCCTGGGGTCTTTCGGCCATCTGTCACGCCCCTGACGTCGTTGGGCGCTGTCTAGGGGCAGACGCCCCCCAAGTCAAGCAACTGAGACCTGCCTGCAACGCATTGATCCACATTGTCTTTCTTCGATGACGGCAATCTTGCAATCCCGATCGCGCCGCGCCATCATTCAACCGCCCGGTTGACCATCGCCCTCCGCAGAAAGCCCCGCCATGACCCCGCCCACCCCGCCGGACCGGCTGGATCTGATCTTTGCGGCCCTGTCGGACCCGACGCGGCGTCGGGTGTTGTCGATGCTGCTGGAGGATGACATGGCGGTCAGCGACGTGGCCGATCCGTTCCAGGTCAGCCTTGCGGCGATCTCCAAGCATCTGGCGGTGCTTGCGGCCGCCGGCCTGATCCGGCAGGAGAGGCGCGGCCGGATCACCTGGTGCAAGCTGGACCCGGACGGGATGCGCCAGGCCTCGGTCTGGATGCAGGGGTTCGGGCAGTTCGACCCGGTGGACCTGGACGATTTCGAACGTTTTCTGAACGCCCAGCTGGGGGATGACGATGACCAAGACGCCTGACGTGCTGTGCATCGGCGCGATGCTGTGGGACGTGATCGGCCGCGCGCCGCGCCGCATGGCGCCGGGTGCCGACGTGCCGGGCCGCATTCGCCACCTGCCGGGCGGCGTGGCGCTGAACGTGGCTGTCGCATTGGCGCGGTGGGGCATGACACCGTCGGTCCTGTCCGCCGTGGGCCGCGATTCCGAGGGCGAGGGCCTGATCGCCGAGGCGCAGCGTCTTGGCGTGATGACCGAGCATCTGACGCGTGACGCGGGCCTGCCCACCGACTGCTATATGGCGATCGAGGACAGCGAGGGGCTGATCGCTGCCGTGGCCGACGCGTTGAGCCTGGAGCTGGCCGGCGCGGCGATCCTGGCGCCGCTGGACGCCCTGCCCGCCTGGACCGGCCCCGTGGTCCTGGACGGCAACCTGACCGAGGAACTGCTGGCGGCCATCGCCCGCGACGCGCGCCTGATGCGCGCCGATCTGCGCGTGGTGCCCGCCAGCCCCGGCAAGGCCGAGCGCCTGGAGCCGCTGATCGCGGC
>NZ_VDDD01000038.1 GCF_006151785.1 Paracoccus marcusii | reverse complement strand
CGGCCAGCTTGCGCGCGGCGATGGCCGCGGCGGCCGTCACCCCCGCCATGCCCAGAGCGACGCCGGCCCAGACGACGGCCTTTGCGACGGTCGATGTGTCGTCCGTGCGGCGCGGCTGCGGGCCACGATGGCCGGCAGGCACGGGGCGCGGACCAAAGCGGGTCTGGCTGGTGCGGTCGGCCTCGGTCAGGGGCGGGCGGGGGGTCTGGGGGCGGCGCATGGCAATCTCCGGTCGGTTGTCGCGTCTGTTGCCACCGAACCCCCCTTGCGCAGGGAATGTTCCCGCAAAGCCAGCCGGGGCGCATGAAAACTTGCCCCCGTCCCCCTGCCCCGCTATGCCCCGACCCAGCAAAAGGAGCCCGCCATGATCCCGCGTTACAGCCGCCCCGAAATGGTCGCCATCTGGTCCCCCGATACCAAGTTCCGCATCTGGTACGAGATCGAGGCCCATGCCTGCGATGCGCAGGCCGATCTGGGCGTGATCCCGCGCGAGAATGCCGAGGCCGTCTGGAAGGCCCGCGACGTCCAGTTCGACGTGGCCCGCATCGACGAGATCGAGGCCGTCACCAAGCATGACGTCATCGCCTTCCTGACGCATCTGGCCGAGCATGTGGGCGCCGACCAGGCGCGTTTCGTCCACCAGGGCATGACCAGCAGCGACGTGCTGGACACCACGCTGAACGTGCAACTGGTCCGTGCCAGCGACCTGCTGCTGGCGGGCATGGACCGGGTTTTGGCCGCCCTGAAGGCCCGCGCGCATGAACACAAGGACACCGTCCGCATCGGCCGCAGCCACGGCATCCACGCCGAACCGACCACCATGGGCCTGACCTTCGCCCGCTTCTATGCCGAGATGGCCCGCGGCCGCGCGCGCCTGCAGGCCGCGCGCGAGGAGATCGCCACCGGCGCGATCAGCGGCGCGGTCGGCACCTTTGCCAATATCGACCCGGCGGTCGAGGAGCATGTCTGTGCGAAGCTGGGCCTGCGCCCCGAACCGATCAGCACCCAGGTCATCCCGCGCGACCGCCATGCGATGTTCTTTGCCGTGCTGGGCGTGATCGCCTCCAGCATCGAGAACATCGCCAGCGAGATCCGCCACATGCAGCGCACCGAGGTTCTGGAGGCCGAGGAGTTCTTCAGCCCCGGCCAGAAGGGCTCGTCCGCGATGCCCCACAAGCGCAACCCCGTCCTGACCGAGAACCTGACCGGTCTGGCGCGGCTGGTGCGCATGTCGGTCATCCCCGCGATGGAGAACGTCGCCCTGTGGCACGAGCGCGACATCAGCCATTCCTCGGTGGAGCGCGCGATCGGGCCGGACACGACCATCACGCTGGATTTCGCGCTGCACCGCCTGGCGGGCGTGGTCGAGAAGCTGGTGATCTATCCAGAAAACATGCTGCGCAACATGAACCAGTTCAAGGGTCTGGTCATGTCCCAGCGGGTGCTGCTGGCCCTGACGCAGGCCGGCGTGTCGCGCGAGGACAGCTATCGCCTGGTTCAGCGCAACGCCATGAAGGTCTGGGAAAAGGGCGCCGATTTCCGCACCGAACTGCTGGCCGATGCCGAGGTGACCGCCGCCCTCACCCCGGACGAGATCAACGAGAAGTTCGATCTGGGCTATCACACCAAGCATGTCGATACGATCTTTGCCCGCGTCTTCGGCGCCGACCCGCTGTAATTTCGGGTCGCCGTCAACCTTGCGTTAAGGCTGTCGTGGCAATCTGCCGTCGGATGCGATGACGGAGGCGGCGATGACGGGCCAGACAGGGCTGAACCAGCGGCAGAAGGCGGCGGTGATCGTGCGCCTTCTGCTGGACGATGACGAGGTCGCGGGACTGGACCGCCTGAACCCCAATGCCCAGACCCTGCTGGCGCAGGAGATGGCGGGGATGGAGCTGATCGACCGCAACACCCGCGACGCCGTCATCACCGAATTCTGCGACCGGCTAGAATCGGTCGGCGTCACCTTTCCGGGCGATTTGGACGGCACGCTTGCCATGCTGGGCGCACGGTTGTCGGACGACAGTTCTGACGCCCTGCGGCGCACCGCGGCGATCACCGGGCAGTCCGACCCCTGGGTGCGCCTGTGCAACCTGCCGAAGGAATCCCTGATCGCGCTGGCCAATGCCGAATCCGTCGAACTGGTGGCGCTGATGCTGTCCAAGCTGCCGGTCGAGGCGGCATCGGCCACCTTCATCGCCCTGCCCCGCGACCGGGCGCGCGTGGTGGCGCAGGCGATGTCGATGACCTCGGGCGTGACGCCCGCGGCGCTGCGCCGGGTCGGGCTGGTGCTGCTGCAGGCGGCCGAGGCGCTGCCCAAGCCCGCCATCGCCACGCCGGCCTGCGACCGCATGGGCGCGATCCTGAACTTTGCCACTGCCGATCTGCGCGATGACGTGCTGGGCGCGCTGGACGAACGCGACATGGAATTCGCGGATGGCGTGCGCAAGGCGATCTTCATCTTTGCCCATATCCCCACCCGGATCGAACCTCGCGAGGTGCCCAAGATCGTCCGCGAACTGGATCAGACCACGCTGGTCCGCGCCTTGGCCGCGCCGGCCGAGGCCGATGCGGCCGCCGCGGAATTCATCCTGTCGAACCTGTCGCAGCGCATGTCCGACGGCCTGCGAGAAGAGCGGGAGGCCTTGGGCAAGCCCCGCCCCAAGGATGTCGAGGAGGCAATGACCGAGGTCATCAGCGCGATCCGCCGCCTGCAGGAGGCGGGTCAGCTGACCCTGAAGATGCCGCAGGACGACGAATAGGGTCTTGGCGCGGGCAGGTCCCCGCGCGATAACCCCGACGACCGGAGGCGCAGATGACCAACCAGATCGCGATTGCCCTGCTGCTGCTGATCGCCGCGGCCTTTGCCGTGGACCATGTGTGGCTGGACGGACACCTGCCGCTGATGGCCGCGCGGGCGATGGATCGGTTGATAGAGTATCTCAGCTTCTGGCGCTGACGGGCGGGGCGCTGCCCGTTTCGGCATTTGCATCGCCCCTGCCGCCACGCTACACCACGGGCAACCATCACCTGCTCGAGAGGGATACCCATGGCAGTCAAGGTCGCCATCAACGGCTTCGGCCGGATCGGTCGCAACGTCCTGCGCGCAATCATCGAATCGGGCCGCACCGATATCGAGGTCGTCGCCATCAACGATCTTGGCCCGGTCGAGACCAACGCCCATCTGCTGCGCTATGACAGCGTCCACGGACGCTTTCCGGCACAGGTCACGGTGTCGGGCGACAGCATCGACGTGGGCCGCGGCCCGATCAAGGTCACAGCGATCCGCAACCCGGCCGAACTGCCCTGGGGCGATGTCGACGTGATCATGGAATGCACGGGCCTGTTCACCTCCAAGGAAAAGGTGCAGGCGCATCTGTCCACCGGTGCCAAGCGCGTCCTGATCTCGGCCCCGGGCGAGAACGCGGACAAGACCATCGTCTATGGCGTGAACCACGACACGCTGACCAAGGACGACCTGGTCGTCTCGAACGCCAGCTGCACGACGAACTGCCTGTCGCCGGTGGCGAAGGTCCTGAACGACACGATCGGCATCGACCGCGGGTTCATGACCACGATCCACAGCTATACCGGCGATCAGCCGACGCTGGACACGATGCACAAGGACCTGTACCGCGCCCGCGCCGCGGCGCTGTCGATGATCCCGACCTCGACCGGGGCCGCCAAGGCCGTGGGCCTGGTCCTGCCGGAACTGAAGGGTAAGCTGGACGGCGTGGCCATCCGCGTGCCGACGCCCAACGTCTCGGTCGTGGACCTGGTGTTCGAGGCCAGCCGCGACACCTCGGTCGCCGAGATCAACGGTGCCATCAAGGCGGCCGCCGACGGCCCGCTGAAGGGCGTCCTGGGCTATACCGAGGAATCGCTGGTGTCGTCCGACTTCAACCACGACCCGCATTCGTCGATCTTCCACATGGACCAAACCAAGGTCATGGAGGGCCGCATGGTCCGCATCCTGACCTGGTACGACAACGAATGGGGCTTCTCGAACCGCATGTCGGATACGGCCGTGGCGATGGGCAAACTGATCTGACACCCCTGCCATGCCAAAGGAAAGGGCCCCGTTGCGGGGCCCTTTTTCATGGCAAGACGCCACATTCAGTCGGCATAGATCATCCGCACCGTCATGCCGCCATCGACCACAAAACGCTGGCCCGTCACGAACCCGGCCTCGTCCGAGGCCAGCCACGCGACCAGCCCGGCGATATCTTCGACCCGGCCCACGCGGCCCACGGGATGCTGATTGCGGTCGGCGTCGGAATGGTCCGCATCGCTGCGGTTCGCGGCCTTCTGCCACGGCCCTGTGTCGATCCAGCCGGGCAGGATGCAGTTCGCGCGCACCTTGGGCCCCAGGCTGACCGCCAGTGCATGGGTCATCGCGACCAGCGCGCCCTTTGCCGTGGCATAGGCCTCGGTGTCGGGTTCCGATTGCAGTGCACGGGTCGATGCCATCGTGACGATGCTGCCCCGCGCCTGACGCAGCAGGGGCACCGTCGCGCGGATCACCAGAAAGGCCCCAGTCACGTGGCTGTCCTGCCACCGCTGCCAATCCTCGAGGCTCAGATCCTCGATGGGGCCGCTGACCGGGTCGGCGATACCCGCATTCGACACCACAAGGTTCAGCCCTGCCCCCTTCAGCCAGCCCTGCAGGGCCAGCATTCCCTGCGCTACCTGCCGTTCGTCGCCGACATCGATGGGCAGGGCCAACAGGCCGGGATCGGCTGCGCCGATCTCATCCAGCGCCTCTGCATCCAGATCAAAGACCGCGACGCGCCAGCCGTCTGACCGCAGGCGGGTCACGATGCCCCTGCCGATGCCCTGTGCGCCGCCGGTGATCAGTGCCGTCTTCATCCGCCCGCTCCATCCCGATGTTGCGTCATGGACCAACGGGGCGGATGCATGGCTTGTTCCGCCTTAGCCGGCCTTGACCGCGGACAGGCGCCGGGAATTCGCGCGGGTCCTTCGGGCATAGGGACGCATGCCGGCCGACAGCATGCGTTCGGCGCTGTGCCCACGAATCCCGGCGCTGGCCATCGCGAACAGCGATTCAGATACCGCAGCCTGCTTTTCGGCGACCATGCGGAACGGCTCTCCGGGGGCCTGGACCATCAGGCCCATCATCCCCGCCATGCGCAGCCCGATCACCATGTTCGATTCGATCGCGATCCGTGCGAACTGGGACGCAAGCCGGGCCTGGGCTGCGGGAAGAATCATCGGCATCATCGGGTTCATCGGCGAGGGTCCTTTCGGCTGCCATCACAGGAACTGCCCGGCAAAGCCACATTGCGCCCCATGGCGCAGACACTCAACCGCGACTTTCGGACAGGGTTCCCGAAATCTGAACGCGGCTGCTTGGCAAGACGGTGCTGCCGTGGTTAGAGGCAGCCTCATGACACAGACGCTGACCCTTCGCCGCCCGGACGACTGGCACCTGCATCTGCGCGACGGCGCGATGCTGGCCGCGGTCGCGCCGCATTCCGCGCAATTCGGCCGCGCGATCATCATGCCCAATCTGGTGCCGCCGGTCACGACCGGCGCCCAGGCTGCCGCCTATCGCGACCGCATCCGCGCCGCCCTGCCCCAGGGTGCCGCGCTGGACCCGCAGATGGTGCTGTACCTGACCGACACGACGGACGCGACCGATGTCGTGGGCGCGTTCCGTGACGGGATCATCCGCGCGGTCAAGCTGTATCCGGCGGGCGCCACCACGAACAGCGCATCGGGCGTGACCGATTTCGACCGCGTCCAGCCCGTGCTGGAGGCGATGGCCGAGGCCGGCGTGACGCTGTGCGTGCACGGAGAGGTCACCGACCCGTCCGTCGACATCTTCGACCGCGAGGCCGTGTTCATCGACACGGTCCTGGACCCGCTGCGCCGCCGCACGCCGGGGCTGCGCGTGGTGATGGAGCATATCACGACATCGCAGGGCGTCGATTACGCCCGCACGGGCGGCGACGACCTGGGCGCGACGATCACGACGCATCACCTGGTCATCAACCGCAATGCCATTCTGGCGGGGGGCATCCGGCCGCATTACTACTGCCTGCCGGTCGCGAAACGCGAATCCCACCGCCTGGCGCTGCGCGAGGCCGCGACCAGCGGAGATGCGCGGTTCTTCCTGGGCACCGACAGCGCGCCGCACACGGATGCGGCGAAGCTTCAGCCCTGCGGCTGCGCGGGCTGCTTCACGGCGCCGAACACCATGTCGATCCTGGCGCAGGTGTTCCAGGACGACGGAGCGCTGGACCGGCTGGAGGCCTTTACCAGCCTGAACGGCGCAGCCTTCTATCGCATGGCGCCGAACGAGGACCGCATCACCCTGACGCGCCGCGACACGGCCGTCGACTATCCGGCGCAGATCACCGCGGGCGACGAGACCGTCACCGTCTTCGACCCCGGTTTCCCGCTGTTCTGGCATCTGGAGGACCAATGAGCTTGACCTTTCCCGCGCGCGACGAGATCGCCCGCCTGACCGCCCGGATGCTGCTGGAAATCAAGGCCGTCGACTTCAACGCGGCCCAGCCCTTCACCTATGCGTCCGGTCTCAAGGGGCCGACCTATGTCGATTGCCGCCGCATCATCAGCTTTCCGCGCGTCCGCGCCACGCTGATGGATTTCATGGCAGCTACCGTCATGCGCGACGCGGGCTTCGAGGCCTTCGACAACGTCGCGGGCGGTGAGACCGCGGGCATCCCCTTCGGCGCGCTGGTCGCCGAACGCTTGGGCCTGCCCATGACCTATGTGCGCAAGAAGCCCAAGGGTTACGGCCGCAACGCCCGGATCGAGGGCGTGATGACCGAGGGCCAGCGGGTCCTCCTGGTCGAGGATCTGACCACCGATGGCGGCAGCAAGCTGTCCTTTGTCGACGCGATCCGCGAGACGGGCGCGACCTGCGCGCATACGGCGGTGATCTTCTACTATGGCATCTTCCCGGAGACCACGCAGCGGCTGGCCGATCACGGCGTGGCGCTGCATCACCTGTGCACCTGGTGGGACGTCCTGGCCGAGGCCCGCGCCCAAGGGGCCTTCGACGACGCGACCCTGACCGAGGTCGAGGCCTTCCTGACCGACCCCCGCGCATGGCAGGCGGCAAACGGCTGATCCGGGGTTATCCCCAACAAACTGCGGCCGGCCCCATGACGCGGCCGGCCGCTTCGGTTTAATCTGGACCGCAACCAACGAAGGGGCAGGCAGACCATGAGCACTCTCACCGTCACCAGCGCGCATTTCATCGTTCCCGGACAGGCCGACGGGCCCGAGGACAAGCAGGCCATCCCCTTTTCGCTTGAGGCGGAGCAGCAGTTGCTGGGCGCGCTGCTGACCAACAACGACGTATTCGACCGGGTCAGCCAGATCATCAAGTCGGACCATTTCTATCACCCGGTCCATGCCCGCATCTTCGACATCTGCGCCGAACGCATCCGCCGCAATGCGCTGGCCAGCCCCGTCACGATCAAGGCCTTCCTTGAGAACGACGACGGCCTGAAGGAACTGGGCGGCCCGGCCTATCTGGCCCGCATGGCGGCGGCGGCGATCAGCGCCTATGCCGCGCGCGACTATGCCCAGATGATCCGCGAATTCGCCCTGCGGCGCGAGTTGATGACCCTGGGCCAGGACATCGCCGCCCGCGCCGCCACCGTCGAGGTCGGCGACGACGCCGAGGAGCAGATCAAGGCCGCGGAACAGACGCTCTACAAGCTGGGCGAGGCCGGGGTGGCCGAACGCGGGTTCCAGTCCTTCCTCAAGGCCGTGACCGGCGCGGTTCAGGTCGCCAACGCCGCCTATCAGCGCGACGGCAAGCTGTCGGGGATTTCCACCGGGCTGATCGACCTGGACGGCAAGATGGGCGGTCTGAACAATTCGGACCTGATCATCCTGGCCGGCCGCCCGTCGATGGGCAAGACCGCGCTGGCGACCAACATCGCCTTCAACATCGCCAAGTCTCACAAGCTGGGCGAAAAGCCCGACGGCACCCAAGGCTCGATCGAGGGCGGCGTCGTCGGCTTCTTCAGCCTCGAGATGTCGGCCGAACAGCTGGCCGCCCGCATCCTGTCCGAGGCCGCCGAGGTGCCGTCCGAGCGCATCCGCAGCGGCAACATGGACGAGGGCGAATTCCGCCGCTTCGTCGAGGCCGCGCATGCGCTGCAGAACTGTCCGCTGTTCATCGACGACACGCCCGCCCTGCCTATCAACCAGCTGGCCGCCCGCGCCCGCAAGCTAAAGCGCACACATGGGCTGGACGTGCTGATCGTGGACTACCTTCAGCTCTTGAAGGCCGCGACCGCCAAGGACAGCCGCGTGAACGAGGTGTCCGAAATCACCCAGGGCCTCAAGGCCGTGGCCAAGGAGCTGAACATCCCCGTCATCGCCCTGTCCCAGCTGTCGCGCCAGGTCGAGAACCGCGAGGACAAGCGCCCACAGCTGTCGGACCTGCGCGAATCCGGCTCGATCGAGCAGGACGCCGACATCGTGATGTTTGTGTTCCGCGAGGAATACTACAAGGAACGCGAAAAGCCTTCGGACAGCGACCTGGACGCGATGGCCCGCTGGCAGCAGGTGATGGAGAACGTCCATGGCAAGGCCGAGGTGATCCTGGGCAAGCAGCGCCACGGCCCCATCGGCACGGTCGAGCTGGCCTTCGAGGGCCAGTTCACCCGCTTCGGCAACCTTGCCCGCGACCGCCAGAGCCAGTGGGACTGACGCCATGAACCTACCCGTCCCCGTGGCGACCATCGGCCTCCTGCTGGCCTCAAACATCTTCATGACGGTGGCCTGGTACGGTCACCTCAAGTTCAAGACCGCCCCCCTGGTGACGGTGATCTTCATCAGCTGGGGCATCGCCTTCTTCGAGTACCTGATGCAGGTGCCCGCGAACCGCATCGGCTACGGCTATTTCAGCGCCGCTCAGCTCAAGACCATCCAGGAGGTCATCAGCCTCTCGGTCTTCGCAATCTTCTCCTGGGTCTATCTGGGCGAACGGATCGGCTGGCAGCACGGCGTGGGCTTCTCCCTGATCTGCCTCGGCGCCTGGTTCATCTTCCACGACTTCGGCTGATCGCGGGGGTGGCCCGGAGGGGGCGTCGCCCCCACCGGCGGGGGGTCCGGGGGGCCGGCCCCCCGGCTCGCAGCGCGGGACGCAATCCATCTGGCGCATCCCCCCGCAGCCGCGCTATGGATTTCGCGCGGAGGTTTTGCAGATCGTGCATTCCGCCCCTCGAAAGGTCCGACCATGCGCACCCCCCCCCATCTTCTGACCCTCGTCGCCCTGTCCGGGGTGTCCGCGCTGTCGATGAACGTGTTCCTGCCCTCGCTGCCCGGCATGGCGCGCGATTTCCAGGTCGATTACGGCGTGATGCAGCTGTCGGTCTCGGCCTATATCGGGGCCAGCGCGGTCCTTCAACTGCTGGGCGGCCCGCTCAGCGACCGCTTTGGCCGCCGGCCCGTGGTCATCTGGGGGCTGATCGGCTTCCTGCTGGCCACCATCGGTACGCTGCTGGCGACCACGGCCACCACCTTCCTGGTCTTCCGGCTGGCGCAGTCGGTCATCACCGTCTGCATGCTGGTCCCCCGCGCCGTAATCCGCGACCTCTATGACGGCGATCGCGCCGCCTCGATGCTGGGCTACGTCACGATGGGCATGGCCGTCGTGCCGATGATGGCCCCCGTCTTTGGCGGCGTTCTGGACGAGCTGTTCGGCTGGCAGGCCAACTTCGCCGTCATGGGCCTTCTGGGCATCGCCGTCTTGGCGCTGGCCTATCGCGACATGGGCGAGACCGTCCGTGGCGGCGGGATGAGCCTGCGCGCCCAGATGGTCAACTATCCGATCCTTGCCCGATCGCACCGGTTCTGGGGCTATTGCCTGGCCGCGACCCTGTCGTCGGGGGCGTTCTTCGCCTATCTGGGCGGCGCGCCCTTCGTCGGGGAACAGGTTTTCGGCCTGACCCCCGCCCAGGTGGGCTACTGGTTCGCGGCGCCCTCGATCGGGTATCTGCTGGGCAACTTCCTGTCGGCGCGCTTCTCTCCGGTCATGGGCCTGAACCGGATGATCCTGATCGGCGCGGTCATCTGCCTCGTCGCGCTGTCGGCCGCGCTGCTGGTCGACCTGTCGGGCGTGGTGCACCCGCTTGTCTTCTTCGGCGCCATCGCGCTGATGGGGCTGGGCAACGGCATGGTCCTGCCCAACGCCAATGCCGGCATGATGAGCGTGCGCCCCGAACTGGCCGGGACCGCGTCGGGCCTGGGGGGCGCCCTGGCCGTGGCCGGTGGCGCAGCGCTTTCGGCGCTGGCGGGCGCGCTGCTGCAACCGGGCAGCGGCGCCACGCCCCTGCTGGCGATCATGTGCGCCTCCGCCCTGGGCGGGTTGCTGGCGATCACCTGGGTGCTGCGCCGCGAACGTCAGCTGGCCCTGCAGGGCTGAACCTCTTGCCCGACCGCCTTTGCAACCGCTAGAACCGGCTTTGCAAACGGGGGACGCGACGTGGCGACACAAAAGATCTATGCCGGCAGCGCGCTGCGCGAAACCCGCGCCCGGGCCGCCCTGACCCAACGCCGCTTTGCCGAAAAGCTGGGCGTGTCCCTGCCCTATCTGTCCCAGATGGAGAACAACCACCGTCCCATCAGCGCGGGCGTCCTGCTGCGCCTGGCGCAGGAATTCGGCGTTGACCTGACCACTCTGGCCGCGGGCGATGCCGAGCGGATGGTCATCGACATGCAGGAGGCCCTGGCCGACCCGCTGTTCGATGCGGCCCCCCCTTTGGCCGACCTGCGCCTGGCCGCGACCAATGCCCCGGTGCTGGCCCGCGCCTTCCTGGACCTGTACCGCGCTCATCGCGAAGGCCAGGAACGCCTGGCCGCCTTGGACGAGGCGATCGGCGCCGCCAGCCAGAACAGCCTGTCGACGCCATGGGAAGAAGTTCGTGACTTTTTCCACTATTGCGACAACTACATCGACGCCGTCGACCGTGCGGCCGAACGCTTTGCCTGCCCCGACGGGCGGCGGGGCGACCTCTGGGCGATGGCGGTTGCAGCCCTGGCCGCCAAGGGCATCCGTGTCCAGCTGACCGAGCTGCCTGCCAACGCGGTCTTCCGCCGCGACGGCGACCGGCTGCTGGTCAATGCCGCGGCCGAGGCGCCGACCCGCCTGTTCCAGCTGCTGCATCTGGTCGCCCTGGAACGCCAGTCCGACCTGCTGGAGGCGACCCTGGACCTGGCACGCTTTCGCAGCCCCACCGCCCGCCAGATCGCCCGCCTTGGCATGGCCAACTATTTCGCCGGCGCCGCGCTGATGCCCTATCGCGCGTTCATGGCCGCGGCGCAGGCCGAACGCCATGACCTGGAACGGCTGTCGCACCTGTTCGACGCGTCGCTGGAACAGGTCGCGCATCGGCTGTCCACGCTGCAGCGGCCGGGCGCCAAGGGGGTGCCGTTCTTCTTCGTGCGCGTCGATCAGGCGGGCACGATCACCAAGCGCCATTCGGCGACCCGCCTGCAATTCGCCCGCTTTGGCGGTGCCTGCCCGCTGTGGAACGTCCATCAGGCGTTCGAGCAGCCGGGCCGCTTCCTGCGCCAGCTGGCAGAGACGCCGGACGGGGTCCGCTACCTGCTGCTGGCGCGCGACGTCTCGAAGCATGCGGGCGCCTTCAACGCGCCGGTCCGCCGATTTGCCATCGGGTTGGGGGTCGAGGTCGCGCATGCGGGCGGGCTGGTCTATGCCGACGGGCTGGACCTGACCAAGCCGCGCGCCTATCAGCCCATCGGGATCTCATGCCGGATCTGCCCGCGCCCGGACTGCCATCAGCGCTCGGTCCCGCCGATCGACCGGCCACTGCGAATCCCCGCGGATCGTGATGGCCCCCTGCCCTATGAAATCACTTAGGTTTCTCGCCCCTAGGTTGCACGATTGGCGGATCCTTGCCGATAAAGGCAGGGTTCCGCCAATGCGGGGAACCAGACCCCAGGGTCTTGTTGCCAAGAAGGCACAGCTGCTGTTTACCCGTGACCGAACGGAACAACCCGCCGACCTGCTGACAACGGCGTGCCTTCGAGGGACAGTATCTGACAATGACGGTGATGGATCGACTGAACGCGTCGCTGGAAAAGTGGCTGCCGGAGCAACGGCTTTTCCTCCGCTCGGATGATACGACACGCTTTGTCCGCCTGCGCCCCGTGACCCAGATGGTCGGCATCAGCGGCATCACGCTGGTTTTCGGCTGGACGCTGGTGGCCAGTTCCTTCCTGGTCATCGACGCCGTCAGCTCGGGCAACACCCGCGAACAGATCCAGCGCAGCCAGGCCGCCTTCGAGGAGCGCCTGGCCGAGCTGCAGGCCGAACGCGACGCCCGCGCCGCCGAGGCGCTGGCCGCGCAGTCGCGCTTTGCCGTGGCGCTGGACCAGGTCTCTCAGATGCAGTCGCAGCTCCTCTCCTCCGAGGAGAGCCGCCGCGAGATGGAGACCGGCCTGGCTGCCGTCCAGTCCACGCTGCGCGACACGCTGGCCGATCGCGACACCGCCGTCGCCGCCGCCGATGCGGGCACGACCCCCGCCCCCGACCGGACCGAGGAATTCTCGGTCGCGCTGGATATCCTGTCGGGAGAGCTGCGCAGTTCGGCCGACCAGCGGTCCGAGGCCGTCGAGGAGGCCGAGGCCGCCAAGCTGACCGCACAGGAACTGACCGTCGAGCGCGACCAGATCCTGGCCCGCAACGACGAGATCCTGACCCAGCTGGAGGACGCCGTGACCGTGTCCGTGGCCCCCCTGGACGAGGTCTTCCGCAATGTCGGCATGAACCCGGACGAGGTTCTGCGCACCATCCGCAGCGGCTATTCCGGGCAGGGCGGACCGCTGACGCCGATGTCCTATTCGACCCGCGGCAACGCGGCGCTGACCGACACCGAACTGAAGGCCCGCCAGATCATCGTCACGCTGGACCAGATGAACACCTATCGCATCGCGATCGAGAAGCTGCCGCTGGCCATGCCGGTCACCGACAACTTCCGCTATACCTCGGGCTTCGGCCGCCGGTGGGGTCGCTTGCACGAGGGCATCGACATGGCCGGTCCCGTCGGCACGCCGATCCACGTCACGGGCGACGGCGTCGTGACCTTTGCCGGGCGCAGCGGCGCCTATGGCAACCTGATCAAGATCCGCCACGAGCTGGGCACCGAGACCCGCTATGCCCACCTGAGCCGCATCGATGTAAAAGTTGGCGATCGGGTGTCGCAAGGCGACCGGATCGGTGATATGGGGAATACCGGACGCTCGACCGGGCCGCATCTGCATTACGAAGTGCGCATGAACGGTCGGGCCGTGGACCCGATGAGCTTCATCAAGGCAGCAGACAATGTTCAGTAAGACCCGCGTGACCGAGACCCGCCCGACCCCCGACGCAGCGCCGCAGGCGGCCCCCGTCGCGCCAGAGCGCAGCACCCCCGAGGCGCAGGCACCGGCCGCCGCACCCCGTGCGCGCGTGGCACCCTCGGTCCTGTCGGCCGACCTGACGGTGACGGGCAACATCAAGACGCAGGGCGACATCCAGATCGAGGGCACGGTCGAAGGCGACATCCGCGCCCATCAGCTGACCATCGGCGAAACCGCCACCATCAAGGGCGAGATCGTCGGCGACGACGTCATCGTCAACGGCCGCGTCATCGGTCGCGTGCGCGGCCTCAAGGTCCGCCTGACCGCCACCGCGCGGGTCGAGGGCGACATCATCCACAAGACCATCGCTATCGAATCGGGCGCCCATTTCGAGGGTTCGGTCCAGCGCCAGGAAGACCCGCTGAACAACGGCGGCACCAAGAAGCTGGCCCCGCCGACCGAGTGATCGGCCCCTGCCACCCATCCCGACAAGGCCCGCGTTTCGCGGGCCTTTTTCATGGATTGCGGTCCCCCTGCGGTGCGGGTCCAATGCGCCCGAACCGCGGGACGGCGACGGATGCCCATGCGGGCGGGCCCGTCACAGGATAGGCGATCACGGGAGAAAATGATGAAAAGCATTCTGATCACGGGCGCCGGCAGCGGCATCGGACAGGCCACGGCGCGGCTGTTCCTGGACCGCGGCTGGCGCGTGGGGCTGATCGGTCGCAGGCCCGAACCCCTGCACCAGACCGCCGACGGGCATGACGGCGCGCTGGTCCTGCCCTGCGACATCACCGACGACGCCGCGGTCGAGGCGGCATTCGCGCAGGCCGTCCGCAGCTGGGGCCGCCTGGATGTCCTGTTCAACAATGCCGGACGCGCCGCCCCGCTGGCCGATCCCGACCATCTGTCGCCGGACGATTTCCGCGACGTGATCGCGACCAATGTGACGGGCATGTTCCTCTGTGCGCGCGCGGCCTTTGCGGCGATGCGGGCGCAGTCGCCCCAAGGCGGGCGGATCATCAACAACGGCTCGGTCGCGGCCCATGCGCCGCGGGCGGGGTCGGTCGCCTATACGATGTCCAAGCATGCCGTGACCGGCCTGACGCGCAGCCTGTCGCTGGACGGGCGCGCGGTGAACATCGCCTGCGGCCAGATCGACGTGGGCAATGCCGCGACGCAGTTGCTGCGCGAGGCCGCCGCCCGCGATCCCGATGCCGAACCGGTGATCGACGTCGCCACCGTGGCCGATGCCGTCTGGCACATGGCCACGCTGCCACAGGGCGCGAACGTTCAGTTCATGACGCTGATGGCGACCAACATGCCCTTCATCGGGCGCGGCTAGCCATAGCGGCGCAGCAGCGCGTCCGCGACCGGGGGGGTGACGAATTTGGACACGTCCCCGCCCAGGCGCGCGATCTCCTTGACCAGCTTGGAGGCGATGGCCTGGCGCCGGGCGTCGGCCATCATGAAGACGGTCTCGATGCTGCTGTCCAGAGCACGGTTCATGCCGACCATCTGGAATTCGTACTCGAAATCGGCCACCGCGCGCAGGCCGCGCACAATGATGCTGGCACCCACGTCGCGGGCACAGTCAATCAGCAGGTTCTCGAACGGGTGGACAACGATCTCTCCGCCGGTCTTGGCCACGATGGCGTCGCATTCGGCCTGAACCATGGCCACGCGCGCCTCCAGGTCGAACAGCGGGCCCTTGTCGCGGTTGATCGCGACGCCGATCACCAGACGGTCGACCAGCGCCATCGCACGCTGGATGATGTCGATATGTCCAAGCGTGATCGGATCGAAGGTTCCGGGATAAAGGCCGATGCGCATGGATGTCGCGTCCTTGGGGTCATGGTCCTGACCCCAAGGCAAACCGCATTTGACCCCAGATTGCAAGATCGTGAACGGCTGCGACGATGCGTCAGCTGCCCATGATCATCCCGGTCAGGGCTTCCTTTTCGGCCGCCAGTTCCTTCAGGCGCCCGCTGACCGCATCACCGATCGAGATCACGCCCAGCATGTCGCCCTGACCGTCCACCACCGGCATGTGGCGGAACCGCCCCTGGGTCATGCGCTCCAGGATGGTCAGCGCGTCCTCTCCGGTGGTGCAGGTCTGAACCTGGGTGGTCATCACGCCGCTGACGGGCTGGGACAGCACGTCGGGTCCGTGCTTGCCCAACTGACGGACGATGTCGCGTTCGGACAGGATGCCTTCGGGCCTCCGGCCATCGGTGGACACGACCACCGCGCCGATGCGCTTTTCGGCCAGCAGCGTCGCGGCCTCGCCCAGGGTGGTGGTCGGCGCGATGGTCACGATCGTCGCGGAATCGATCCACGGCTTGGCATTGTCGGACTTCATCGACAGCAACTGTTTGACCAGCATCACGGGCCTCCCTCGGACTTGTTCCCCTTCATCATTTTCGCCAAATCGGTTCGCGTCAAGTGCGACCATCGGGGGCCGCGGAAAGCTGCCCCTCCAGTCGGGCGACCTCGGTGCGGATGCCTTGGGCTACCGCCTCGGCCAGCAGGGTCAGCCGGCGCGAAGCGCGGTCGTCGGCATGCCGGATCAGCCAGAAGCTGCGTTTCAGCGCGATGCGTCCGGTCAGCACGCGGCGCACCCCCGGGGCAAAGGGGATCGCGAAATCATGCACGATGCCAAGGCCCGCCCCGGCGCGCACGGCCTGCATCTGCACCGCCACGGAATTGCTGCTGATCTGGGCCGCCTCGACCCCCGTCGCGGACAGATAATCCAGCTCGCGGTCGAAGATCATGTCCGGGATATAGCTGATCATCCGATGCCCGCGCAGATCCTCCAGCCGGTCCAGCGGCGGGTGGCGCGACAGGTAGTCGTCATGCCCCGCCAGGTGCAGGTGATAGTCGACCAGCCGCTGGACCATCAGCCGCCCCGTGTCGGGCGGCGACACGGCGATGGCCATGTCGGCCTCGCGCCGGGTCAGGTTCACGACGCGCGGCAGGGCCACGATCTGGATCTCCAGCCCCGGATGGGCGGCGCACAGGTCGCGCGCGACCTGCGGCAGCAGATAGTTCGCGCAGCCGTCGGGCGCCCCGATGCGCAGCTGTCCCGACAGGCCCGCATCCCCGCTGACGGCCTCGGCTGCGGCGGTGGCGGCGCGTTCGGCGGCCTCGGCCGGGGCCATCAGGCGCGACCCTTCGGCGGTCAGCTGATAGCCGCCGGGCGTCTTGAGAAACAGCGCCGCCCCAACCGACGCCTCCAGCCGTGCGATGCGGCGGCCGACGGTCGATGCGTCCATCGCCAGCCTGCGCCCGGCGCCCGAAAGACTCTCGGCCCGCGCGACGGCCAGAAAGATGCGCAAATCATCCCAATCCATCGCCGTCCTTTGCAAAAACGCAAAACCCTTTTGCCAGCATTCCCCTTTCTTCCGCAAATCCGCAAGACTAGGCTGCGCCCAACAGTTGCAGGAGGACGCGATGAAAGAGATACATCACTGGATCGACGGCAAGGAATACAAGGGCACCTCTGGTCGGTTTTCCGACGTCTACAACCCCGCCACGGGCGAGGTTCAGGCCCGCCTGTCGCTGATCACCAAGGCCGAGATGGACGACGCCATCGCCCGCGCTGCCAAGGCCCAGATCGCATGGGGCGCCACCAATCCGCAGCGCCGCGCCCGCGTGATGATGGCCTTTGTCGGCATGATCAACCGCGACATGGACAAGCTGGCCGAGGCCCTGTCCAGCGAACACGGCAAGACCTTCCCCGACGCCAAGGGCGACATCCAGCGCGGGCTGGAGGTGATCGAGTTCTGCATCGGCGCGCCGCATCTGCTGAAGGGCGAGTTCACCGACAGCGCCGGCCCCGGCATCGACATGTACTCTATGCGCCAGCCCCTGGGCGTGGTCGCGGGCATCACGCCCTTCAACTTTCCGGCCATGATTCCGCTGTGGAAGATGGGCCCGGCCCTGTCCGCCGGCAATGCGATGATCCTGAAACCCTCCGAGCGTGACCCCTCGGTGCCGCTGATGCTGGCCAAACTGCTGCAGGAGGCGGGCCTGCCCGACGGCGTGCTGCAGGTGGTCAACGGCGACAAGGAATCGGTCGACGCGATCCTGGACAGCGAGGTCATCCAGGCCGTGGGCTTCGTGGGCTCGACCCCGATCGCGCAGTACATCTATGAACGCGCCGCCGCGACCGGCAAGCGCGCGCAGTGCTTCGGCGGTGCCAAGAACCACATGATCATCATGCCCGACGCCGACCTGGACCAGGCCGCCGACGCGCTGGTCGGCGCGGGCTACGGGGCTGCGGGCGAGCGCTGCATGGCGATCTCGGTCGCGGTGCCGGTGGGCGAGAAGACCGCCGATGCGCTGATCGAGAAGCTGATCCCGCGGATCGAAAGGCTGAAAGTCGGTCCCTGGACCGCCGGCAACGACATCGACTACGGCCCGGTCGTGACCAAGGCCGCCAAGGAGAACATCCTGCGCCTGGTGCAGTCGGGCGTGGATCAGGGCGCTGAGCTGGTCGTCGACGGCCGCGACTTCAACCTGCAGGGCTATGAGGACGGCTTCTTCGTCGGACCCCACCTCTTCGACCGCGTGACCCCGGACATGGACATCTACAAGACCGAGATCTTCGGCCCGGTCCTCTCCACCGTCCGCGCCGCGACCTATGAGGATGCGATCAAGCTGGCGCTCGACCACGAATACGGCAACGGCACCGCGATCTATACCCGCGACGGCGACACGGCGCGCGACTTCGCGAACCGCATCAACATCGGCATGGTGGGCATCAATGTGCCGATCCCGGTACCGCTGGCCTATCACACCTTCGGCGGCTGGAAGAAATCGGGCTTCGGCGACCTGAACCAGCACGGCCCCGATGCGTTCCGCTTCTATACGCGGACCAAGACCGTGACGGCGCGCTGGCCGTCGGGGATCAAGGAAGGCGGAGAGTTCAACTTCAAGGCCATGGACTGACGCTGGAATCGGCCCTTCCGATGCGGGGGGCGCTGCGCGGGGGGGCCGGGGGGCAGCCAGCCCCCCGGCACGTCGCGGGACGCAAGCCCGGCGCGTCCATGGCAACCAGGACGGACCCATGACGACCGATCGCGACCTCACCCCCGACTTCACCTTGGGCATCGAGGAGGAATATCTCCTCGTCGACGCCGACACACTGCAGCTGGCCGCGGCCCCCGAGGCGCTGATGCAGGCGCTCACGGCCGATCTGGGCGAGCAGGTCAGCCCCGAATTCCTGCGCTGCCAGGTCGAGATCGGCACCCCGGTCAGCGCCGACATCCGCGCCGCGGGCGATCACCTGCGCCACCTGCGCGGCACCGTCGCCCGGCGCGCCGCGGAACATGGGCTGGCGCCCATCTCGGCCTCCTGCCACCCGCAGGCCGACTGGCGCGAACAGGATCATACCGACAAGGACCGCTACAACCAGCTGTCGCGCGACATGGGCGGCGTGGCGCGGCGCATGCTGATCTGCGGCATGCATGTCCATGTGGGCATCCCCGACCCCGCGCAGCGCATCGACCTGATGAACCAGCTGGCCTATTTCCTGCCGCATCTGCTGGCCTTGTCCGCCTCCAGCCCCTTCTGGATGGGCGAGGATTCGGGCCTTGCCTCGTACCGCACCACGGTCTTCGGCGACATGCCCCGCACCGGCCTGCCGCCGCAGATGGGCAGCTGGGACGAATTCGAACGCTCGGTCCAGGCCCTGACCGACCTGGGCATCATCGAGGACAGCAGCAAGATCTGGTGGGACCTGCGCCCCAGCAGCAAATACCCCACGCTGGAGACCCGCATCTGCGACGCCTGCCCGCGGATCGAGGATGCGCTGACCCTGGCTGCCCTGATCCAGACCACCTTGCGCATGTTGTGGCGCCTGTCGCGCGGCAATCAGCGCTGGCGGCAGTACGAGCCCTTCCTGCTGGCCGAGAACCGCTGGCGCGCGCTGCGCTATGGCACGACCGAGGGGCTGATCGACTTTGGTGCCGGGCGGATCATCCCGTTCGACCAGATCGCCGACGACTGGCTGGGCCTGATCGCGCAGGATGCCGACGCGCTGGACTGCCAGCCCCATGTCGCCCGCCTGCGAGACATGGTGGCGCATGGCACCGCGGCCGAGGCGCAGCGCGCCGTCCATGCCCGCGCGCGCCAGGCCGGGGTCGACCGCGACGACGCCTTGCGCGCCGTCACCCGCCATCTTGTGCAGGAGTTCACCCGCGACCTGTAACCGCTTGCAACACTGTCGCAACATCTGGCAATTAAACACCTGTTCAATTCAGACCGGTCCGGGGAGGGGCTGCCGATGGATTTCGCACTGACCGAGGAACAGCAGGCCATCTTCGACATGGCCCGCGATTTCGGGGCCGACCGCATCGCGCGCCATGCGCAGGACTGGGAACGTCAGGGCACCATCCCGCGCGACCTCTGGCCCGACGTGGCGGCCCTGGGCCTGGGCGGCATCTTCGTCTCCGAGGATCACGGCGGCACGGGGCTGTCGCGCCTGGACGGCACGCTGGTCTTCGAGGCGTTGTCGATGGCCTGCCCCTCGGTCGCGTCCTTCCTGTCGATCCATAACATGTGCGGCGGCATGATCGACAAATTCGGCACCGATCAGGCCCGTGACCGCTGGCTGCCCGACCTGTGTTCGATGACCCGCATCTTCAGCTATTGCCTGACCGAACCGGGTTCCGGGTCGGACGCGGCCGCCCTGCGCACCCGCGCCGACCGCGACGATCAGGGGTGGCGGTTGAACGGAACCAAAGCGTTCATCAGCGGCGGCGGCTACAGCGACGTCTATGTCGCCATGGTCCGCAGCAGCGGCGACGGCCCCAAGGGGATCAGCACCGTCATCGTCGAGAACGGCACGCCGGGCCTCTCCTTCGGGGGGCTTGAGGACAAGATGGGCTGGCGGTCCCAGCCCACGACCCAGGTCCAGTTCGACGACTGCATCCTGCCCGCCGACAACCTGCTGGGCGAGGAGGGGCGCGGATTCTCCTACGCCATGGCCGGGCTGGACGGCGGGCGCCTGAACATCGCCGCCGCCGCCCTGGGCGGCGCGCAAGCGGCGCTGGACCGGACGCTGGCCTATATGGGCGACCGCCGCGCCTTCGGCAAATCACTGGACCAGTTCCAGGCCCTGCAGTTCCGCCTGGCCGAGATGGAGACCGCCCTGCAATCGGCCCGCATCTTCCTGCGCCAGGCGGCGTGGAAGCTGGACCAGGGCGCGCCGGACGCGACCAAGTTCTGCGCCATGGCAAAACTGCACGTCACCGACCGCGCCTTCGAGGTCGCGAACCAGTGCCTGCAGCTCCATGGCGGATACGGCTATCTGGCCGATTACGGCATCGAGAAGATCGTGCGCGACCTGCGCGTCCACCAGATCCTGGAGGGCACGAATGAGATCATGCGCCTGATCATCAGCCGCGCCCTGTTGGCGGAAAGGGCCTGACATGGACGACCTGACCATCCGCACCGCCGGGCGCGCCGGGCGCATCACCTTTACCCGGCCCAAGGCGCTGAACGCCCTGACCCATGCCATGGCCCGCGCCATCCACGACGCTTTGGACGGGTGGCGCGACGATCCTGCGGTCGCGCTGGTCATCATCGATGCCGAAGGGGACCGCGCCTTCTGCGCCGGGGGCGACATCGCCGCCGTCTATCACGCGGGCCGCGCGGGCGATCACCAGGTCGGGCGCGACTTCTTTCGCGACGAATACCGCATGAACGCGGCCATCGCCGATTTTTCCAAGCCCATCGTGGCTTTCATGCAAGGGTTCGTCATGGGCGGCGGCGTGGGGGTGGGCGGTCATGCCAGCCACCGGATCGTCGGCGACACGACGCGCATCGCGATGCCCGAAAGCGGCATCGGCCTGATCCCCGACGTGGGCGGCACCTGGCTGCTGGGTCGCGCGCCGGGGCGGATCGGTGAATACCTTGCGATGACCGGGGGTCGGATGACGGCAGGCGACGCGATCCATGCCGGCTTTGCGGACATGTACATTCCCGAAGCGGACTGGCAGGGCCTGATCGCCATGCTGGAGGACAGCGGCGACGTGACCGGCCTGCGCGGCCACCCTGCCCCCGCGGCGACGCTGGACCGGCGCGACCTGTCCGCCTTTGGTGGCCGCACCCTGGCCGATATCACCGCCGCGTTGCAGGAGGCGGGCGACGACGAAACGCTGGAGGCGCTGCGGCGCAATTCGCCGCTGTCGATGGCGGCAGGGCTGGCGATGGTGCGTGCGGCCCGCGGCGACGATTGCATGCAGCAGTCGCTGTCGCGCGAATACCGCTTTACCGCCCGCGCCACGGCCGAAACCGATTTCCTGGAGGGCGTGCGCGCCCAGATCATAGACAAGGATCGCAAGCCCGTCTGGCGCCGCGACGCGTCCGATGACACGCTGCGCGCGATGCTGGCCCCGCTTGGGGATGACGAACTGCAATGGGAGACTTCAGAATGAAGATCGGCTTCATCGGACTGGGCAACATGGGCGCGCCCATGGCCGCCAACCTGGCTGCCGCGGGACATCAGGTCACGGGTTTCGACACCGCGGCCCCCGCCCCCGCGGGCGTGACCCTCGCCGCCAGCGCGACCGAGGCGGTGTCGGGCGCGGATGTGGTCTTCACCATGCTGCCCAATGGCCAGATCCTGCGCGACGTGGCCGGCCAGATAATCCCCGCCATGCAGCAGGGCGCGGTCCTGTGCGACTGTTCCACCGTCGACGTGGACAGCGCACGCGACGTGGCGCAGGCAGCCCGCGCAGCGGGGCTGGGTGCGCTGGACGCGCCCGTCTCGGGCGGCACCGGCGGCGCACAGGCCGGCACGCTGACCTTCATGGTGGGTGGCGCCGAAGCCGATTTCGCCACCGTCCAGCCGCTGTTCGCGGTCATGGGCCAGAAGGCCGTCCATTGCGGCGACGGCGGCGCCGGACAAGCGGCCAAGATCTGCAACAACATGATCCTAGGCGTCACCATGATCGCCACCTGCGAAGCCTTTGCCTTGGCCGACAAGCTGGGGCTGGACCGCCAGAAGATGTTCGACGTCGTGTCGACCAGTTCGGGCTATAGCTGGTCGATGAACGCCTACTGCCCGGCGCCGGGCGTGGGCCCTGTCAGCCCCGCGGACAACGGCTACAAGCCCGGCTTTGCCGCCGAACTGATGCTCAAGGATCTTGGCCTGTCCCAGCAGGCGGCCGAATCGGTCGGCGCGCAGACCCCGATGGGGGCGTTGGCGCATCAACAATATGACGACTTCGTCACCCGCGAAGACGGCCGAGGACAGGATTTTTCGGCCATGCTGCCCCGATTTACGGCGCGGAACGGTTGATCGGAACAGGTTGTTAACCCCTGCCGTGGTGATATGCGGTGGCGAGCCTGCGAACGGGGTGCAGCCATCATGGACCGGATCTTGCGACGTCTCTCCACCGCCCTGCTGATCGGCGCATGCGCGCTGGTCCCTCAGGACGGCTTTGCCCAGCAGCGCCCCACCGTCGGTGAGGTGCCGGCGCCCGAACAGGTTCGCCAGATCGACAAGCCCGGCGCCGTGGGCCTTGGGCCGCAGCTGCCGGGCAGCGTCTATGCCGTCGTATCGGGCCATCTTGTCCGCATCCAGATCGGCAGCGGCAAGATCCTGTCGATCCTGCGGCCCCTGCCCGACTGAACGTGGCAGTTCCGCATCGGCATGCCTGCCATGCGGCGTCGCAGCGGAACCGGTCAGGCAATCCCGGGTTGACCCGTTGTAACTGATCCGAGGATATGATGACGCCGCTGCACCCCCTTGCCGCCGTGGCGGCCGGGACAATGCTCGGCCTCGCCGCCCTGACCGCCCCCAACACCACGCCGACCCGTGGCCTGCAGGCCGTGCCGGCATGTACGACGGAATGTCTGGGCGGGCATGCAACCATGCCGATGGTCGGTGACAGCGTTCCCGAGGACCAGCTGCATCGTGTCAGCGCACCGGGTCGCTATGGCCTGTCTCAGGCGCCCGATGGCGACAGCTATGCCGTGGTCGGTGGCCATCTGGTGCGGATCGATGCAGATGACGGGCGTATCCTGTCGGTTCTGCGACCCGCACCGCGGATTCTGGACTAACCGTCCAACAAGGCGCGCGCAGCCTCGGTGGCGGCGTCGGTGACACGGTCGCCCGACAGCATGCGCGCGATCTCGGCCACGCGCTCGGGTTGGGGCAGCGGCGTGACGGTGGAGGTGGTCATCCCGTCCGTCACGGATTTCGACACGCGGAAATGCACCGCGCCCAAAGCCGCGACCTGCGGCGAATGAGTGATGACCAGCACCTGCGCACCATCCGCCAAATTCTGCAGACGGCGGCCGACGGCATCGGCGGTGGCCCCGCCGACCCCGCGATCGATCTCGTCAAAGATCATGACCAGCGCGTCGTTCCCCCGCGCCAGGCAGACCTTCAGCGCCAGCAGAAAGCGGGACAGTTCGCCACCGGAGGCGATCTTGTCCAGCGGTCCCGACGGTGCGCCCGGGTTGGTCGCCACCGTGAACGCGACGGTATCGCGCCCGTCCGGCCCGGGTTCGGCGGGCGACACGACGGTGCGAAAGACCGCACGTTCCATCTTCAGCGGCACCAATTCAGCGGTCACGGCGCGGTCCAACCGGGTCGCGGCCTCGGTCCGGGCGGCGGTCAGCGCATCGGCCGCGGCATCATAGTCCGCCTGAGCGTCCCGCGCGGCACGGCGCAGGTCGCCCATCCGCGCCTCGCTGGCGTCCAGACGCTCCAGCCGGTCGCGCAGTTGCTGCGCCAGCCCGGCCAGATCGTCGGGCAGGATGTCATGCTTTCGCGCCAAGGCACGCAGCGCGAACAGACGCTCCTCGGTCGATTCCAGCGCGTGCGGATCGAAATCCAGCGCGGCCAGCGTGTCCTCGACCCCGCGGGTGGCCTCGCCCAGCTCGATCAGCGCGCGTGACAGGGCGGCCAGGGGCTCGTCCAGTCGACCTTCGGCCTGCTCGGATGCGCCCTCCAACCAGCGCGCGGCGTCGACCATCGCGCCTTCGGCACCGTCTCCCGCCAGCATCTGCAGAGCGCGCGCCACGTCATCCCGGATGCGCTCCGCGCCCTGCATGGCGCGGCGCGCGATGTCCAGGCGCTGTTCCTCGCCGGGTTCGGGGGCCAGCTTGTCCAGTTCCGCCACGGCGTGGCGCAGGAACTCTTCCTCCTGCCTGGCGGCGGCCAACGCGGCCTCGGCCTCGGCCAGCGCCCGGTCCGCATCGCGCCGTGCGGCCCAGGTGCGGCGGACCGCCGACAGGTCCATCGCGCCGAACGCGTCCAGCAGGGTGCGATGCCCGCGCGGATTCAACAGCCCGCGGTCGTCATGCTGCCCGTGCAGCTCGACCAGGACCTCGGACAGCTGCCGCAGAACCTCGCCCGACACCCGGCGGTCATTGACCCAGCCCGTCTTGCGCCCATCCAGCGTGTTCACGCGGCGCAGGATCAGTTCGTCGTCATCGATCGTGATCCCGGCCTCGGCCAGCAGGGCGCGGGCGGGATGAACCTCCGGCAGGTCGAACACCGCCTGAACCTCGCCCTGCGCCGCCCCCTGGCGGACCAGTTCGGCGCGGCTGCGCCAGCCCAGAACGAACCCCAGGCAATCCAGCAGGATGGACTTGCCAGCGCCGGTTTCTCCGGTCAGCACGTTCAGGCCGGGGCCGAACGACAGCTCCAGCCGGTCGATCAGCAGCATGTCGCGGATGTCCAGCGATCTCAGCATGGGCCACGGCCCCTGCGCACGGCCTGCATTACAGCCAGCGTCCCTGGATGGTCTGGCGATAGACGTCGGTCAGCCAGCTGTCACCGCGCACCTCGGCCGACAGGCCGCGGCCGCGCAGCTGCCGGAACGCGTCGTCATAGAAGGGCGAGGACTGGAAGTTGTGTCCCAGGATGGCGCCCGCCGTCTGCGCCTCGTCCAGCAGTCCAAGGGCCAGATAGGCCTCGACCAGACGCAGTAGCGCCTCGGGGGTCTGGGTGGTCGTCTGGAACTCCTCGACCACCACGCGGAACCGGTTCACCGACGCCGCGTAATGCCCCTGCTTCAGGTAATAACGCCCGATCTCCATTTCCTTGGCGGCCAGGTGATCGAACGCCAGGTCGAACTTCAGGATCGAACTGCGGGCATATTCGCTGTCGGGATACTGCTCGATCACCGTCCGCAGCCCCTGCAGTGCCTGAAAGGTCAGGCCCTGATCGCGACCGACGTCATCGATCTGATCGTAATAAGACAGCGCCAGCAGATACTGTGCATAGGCCGCATCCTCATCGGTCGGATAGGTGTCCAGGAACCGCTGCGCCGCGCCGCGGGCCTCTTCGTAATTGCCCGCCTTATGGTTGCCATAGGCCTGCATGATCAGCGCGCGCTTGGCCCATTCGGAATAGGGATACAGCCGCTCGATCTCGCTGAAATAGACGACGGCATCCTCGGGATCGCCGCTGTTCTCCAGCTCGAACTCGCCCCGCTTGTAGATTTCCTCGGCCGTAAAGCGGTCCAGATTCTGCTTTTGCGCCGCGTCCCGGTTGCCGCCGCAGCCAGTCAGGACAACGCCCGCCAGCACCGCAGCCACCACCGAAGCCGAGATTTTCGAGCCCGCCATCTTTATCCTGCCCTACGATTTGCCGATGCGCTGCCCGCACGCGGGCGGCGCTGCCGGGATCCTCTAGCACAGAACATCAGGGGGCGCAAAATGGCAATCCGTTGAATTCGGCCAAGGTCCCGGCGCCCCGCGCCGTCACTCGGCCGCAAAGGCCGCGGCAAGTTCGGGACGTGCATAGTCGGCGACACCCGCACCCGGCAGGCGGCCTTCCAGCTCGGGCGTGCACCGCTCCCAAGTCCATGCAGTGGGGTCGGCGAACAGCGCCCGCAGCAGGCGGTTGGTCATCGCGTGGCCCGCACGGTGGCCGGTATAGCGCGCCAGCAGCGGCGCACCGGCCAGCGCCAGATCGCCGGTGGCGTCCAGCATCTTGTGGCGCACGGCCTCGTCCGCGTGACGCAGGCCGCCCGGCGACAGGACGCGCCCGCCATCGACCACGACCGCGTTCAGATAGGTCCCGCCCAGGGCCAGGCCGTTGCGGCGCATCGCCTCGACATCCGACGCGCGGCAGAAGGTGCGGCTGTCGGCCAACTCGCGCAGGAACGCGCCATTGGCCATGTCCAGACGCTTTTCCTGATGCCCGATCGCGGCGTCGGTAAAGTCGATCTCGAAATCGATCTCCAGGTGGTCGGCGGGCGACAGGCGGGCAAAGGCTTCGCCCTCGCGGACCTCGACCGTGCGCAGGACGCGGATCGCGCGCAGCGGTGCGGCCTGACGCGCGATGCCGGTGTCCAGGATCGCGTCCACGAAGGGCGCGGCCGAACCGTCCAGAATCGGAATTTCGGGCCCATCGACGGTGATCAGCGCGTTGTGGATACCCGTGCCGGCCAGCGCAGCCATCACGTGCTCGACCGTCGAGAGGGTCACACCCAAACCGTTGTCCAGCAGCGTGCACAGCTTGGACGGCGTCACATGGTCCCACAATGCCGGAATGTCGACCGCAGGCGACAGGTCGGTGCGGCGAAAGACGATCCCGTGGCCGGGCTGTGCGGGATGCATGACCAGACGCGCGGGCGCACCGGAGTGGAGCCCGACGCCCTGCAATGTCACCGTGTCTTTCAGCGTCGCCTGCATGATCTGCCTGCCTTCGGATTCGTCGTGGGGCGCACCTGCCCCTTCTGTCACTCCAGCTAGGTCTGGCAGTGAACGCATTCAATTAACGTTTTGTAACGGGGTGAAACATTCCCCTGCCCTGCCCTGCAACCCGATGGCCGTTTTCGCCCAAGAGGTTGACTGGCAAAGGGAAAGGGCCGCTTTGAAGCGGCCCTTGCAACCAGTGGATGTGCCGGTTTCGTGATACGTCAGTTGGCCTGACGGCGCAGGAAAGCCGGGATCTCGACATTGTCCTTGCCGTTCGAGTCGGGGCTGGCCAGATCGTCGAAGTCGGTGTCGTGCTGACGGGCGCGGACGGCGACGCGGTCGTTCACACGCTCGGCGATCGAGGATGCGGCCGGCTTGGCGCCGCCCGGCTGGTCGTTGCCATGGCCTGCCATGCGCTCCAGCATGCGGCCCAGACCGCTCATCCGGCTGGTGGCGGGCTGTGCAGGCTGCTGCTGCGGCTGTGCGGGGACGCGACCGTGGTTGTCCACGGCGCGGCGCAGGCGGTCCATCACCTCGGGTGCGGGCTGGCCGGCACGCGGGGACTGCGGCGCACGGGGCGCGACAAAGGCCGACGCGTCGTCGTCGATGCGCACGGCGTTCTGGCGGGCGCTGTCCTTCGGCTGATAGGCCGGCTGCGGCATGTCGTCCTCGGCGCGCGGGTCGTGGCGCGGGGCCTCGACGCGGGCCGTCTCGGCAGAGGATGCGATCGGGGGCGCCACGCGGCG
>NZ_VDDD01000037.1 GCF_006151785.1 Paracoccus marcusii | reverse complement strand
GAAGACCTCATGCCCTGGCGGCACGCACAGCCGTCAAGCCTCACCGCATAGGGCCGCGACGTCGCGCTTACGATAGTCACTGGTTGTTCAGCGTCACAATTGGTGAGTTCGATGAACATTGCTGGACCTTACCTTTAAGCAGGGTGAAAGTGACGATATCACTTACACAAAGTGCAGACTAAAAGGTCAATAGCAGGTCGCCAATATAAGCCTGACGTTGAGACAGGCTGCGCATCCGATTCAGATTAATCGGCGGGATTTAAGCTGCCAGGACATGAGCCGCTTTTTCGCGGCGCGCCATATCCGATCAACAACATGACGCCCTGAAAATGATCGGCACCGCAGTTTGTACAGATCCAGCCCGCATCCAATTCCGACTTGCAAACCAAGCAGGGGCCCTCTTCGATGTCGAAGTCGAGAGGGAAGGGGTTGGGGATCTGGGAGTCGTCTGGCATGCGTAGTTTTACCAAGAAAATATTATTCGATCCAGTTCAGTTGCTCGCACTCCTCTGAAGAGTGCGCAAAACTGCTCCCAGATCATTGCGGCACAGACAATCGACAGCGGGATCTAATCAGTGATCTCGTTGGCCGTCCCAAGCGTTCTGACCACGGGGAGATGGCGGTGGCGCGCAGCATATCGTGCAGCCTCCTTGTCCGCTTCCTCGACGGCGCGGCGTTGGGAGAATGTTTGTTGTTGTGACCGTTCGGGCTCATGGATGATCCCTTCCTTGTTGATCTTGCGCCATCAGGGCGGCGATCACGCGGAAGCGTCAGGACCGTCTTTTAGTTCCGGTAGTAACCGATGGCAGCGAATAGCCTGGTTTTAGAGCGCCAGCTCGAAGACACGAACAGTCCCGTATGTCATCGGTCCTCTTTATCACCACGTGCCGCAGTCGGTTTTGGTAGAACGATTGGTACCGCGGCTAGGATGATCAGGACAATGACTGCTGACAGAACGGCGGTCGCTTCAAGCCCGAGACCTGCCATGACGCCTATGCCCGCCGTGGCCCAGATGTTCGCGGCTGTTGTCAGTCCCTCGATCTGATGCCTTGTCGACCGTACCATGATCGCCCCTGCCCCTATGAAACCAATGCCCTGCACAATGCCTTGCAGGACGCGCGACATGTCCCCGATTTTCATCCCGCTCTGCAAAGGTCCCAGGACAAACAGCGCTGCGCCCACCGCAACCAGCATATGAGTGCGGACACCCGCGCTACGACCCTTCAGCTCTCGTTCATACCCGAGAACTCCGCCCAGGATGGCTGCAAGGATCAGGCGCACCGTGATCCGCGTCAACGTTGATAGATCCGGTACGTCTGAAAATTCACTGCGAATGGTAAGCCATATCTCTTCGCCCATCGCCGTCCCTTCCCAGACTGATACGTTCATGACACTTGCGTAACAACCAAGCTGAGGCATTCCAAGTGAGCGTTATGGGCATGTAAAACCTGCGGAGGAGAGCTCTCAAGCCGTTCATGACTTTGGATCTTGGAGCCTAATCTCCGCTCCAAATGCCAAGTCGGCTTACGCCCTCCAGATTGCCAAATCCGAACGGTACCTTGGCACCAATCCACGATACGTCGGATGGCTAGGGACTCCGTGAGACGCGGCAGGGCAATAGTGGCGACTAACTTATATTGCCCACCGGAAACCGGAACGAACCGTGGACGGTAAGGTTGTCGAGCATCACGGAGGGATGTGATGACGTCTGACCAGAACCAGAACCTAGACAAGCAGACCGTCCCGCTTATGGAAGAGCGACTGACGGTCACGAAGCGGAAGAGGGTGACAGACAAGGTCAGGGTCTCGACAGTCACCGAGACGGTGGACAGCCTTGTTCCTGTCGATTTTTCCGACGTCGAAATAGATGTGGTCCGGGTCCCAATCGAGCGGGACATCGACGTCGTCCCGGATATCGTGACTGAAGGGGACCTGACGGTCATTCCCGTGGTCGAAGAGCGCATCGTCATCACGCGGCAGCTTGTCTTGCGGGAAGAAATCCATGTTCGCCGCAACGAACGTCGGGAAACTTCCAACATTCCGGTCACTATCCGGCGCCAGCGTGCCGTGATTGACCATCTCGGCCCTCAGACTGAGGGTCAAATCATCAGCGAAGAGGAAACTCACGATGACCTATGACAATGAAGCCGGTACTTCCAACGGAAGCATGTCCGTCTCCGCCATGTTCGATACGAACGCCGATGCCCAGAATGCCGTATCGCGGCTCGAGACGCTCGGGATATCGCGTACGCAAATCCGAACAGTCGAGGGTGCTGCCCAATCCACGGAGCAACGAGCCTCGACGACCGACGATAAGGGATTCTGGGATAGCCTTGGCGATTTCTTCTTTCCCGACGAAGACCGCTACACCTATGCCGAGGGGCTGTCGCGCGGTGGGGTTCTCGTTACCGTGACTGGCCTGACGGCCGCTCACTATGACCAGGTTCTCGACATTCTGGATGACGAAGGCACCGTGGACCTGGCCGAGCGCGAAGAAAGCTGGCGATCGGAAGGCTGGGGTGGCTATGAAGTCAGCCCCCATGTGACCGGAGCCAGGACCGTCGGGTCAGCCGTCGGGGCGGACGGAAGCTATGCTGACACTTCCTCTAAGACGGGTGACGAGAGCATTCCGATCGTCGAAGAGCAACTGCGTGTTGGCAAGCGAGACACCAGCCATGGGCGCGTGCGCGTTCGGGCGTATACCGTCGAGGAACCGGTTAGCGAAACGGTAAACTTGCGCGAGGATCGCGTTGAGTTGGAGCGCCGCCCGGTTGATCGGGCCGTCACCGATGTCGACACCGCGTTCCAGGACCGGACAGTCGAAGCCGAAGAGTTTGTCGAGGAGGCGGTCGTCTCAAAAGAGGCGCGCGTTGTCGAGGAAGTTAGCCTGCGCAAAACCAGCGATACGCGCCAGGAAACGGTGACCGACAGCGTACGTCACACGGAAGTCGAGATCGACGACGAACGGTCCGACACCCCCCGCACGACCCGCTGAGCTCAGAGATATTCGCAAACTAATTCGGGGCGCATCCTTACGGGATGTGCCCCGAAATTTACGATTTTGCTGTTCTCGAAACGAGCCATATGCCTGCAACACTGTTGCGCGTTCTCCGAGGGGTCCGGCTATTCTGCGGAGCGTTACGAGTATTCTTAGGCCGCAGGGCTGATTGCGGCAGAGACCGCGTAAAGTCGCGAGTTTCCTCACGCTCAACGCCTTCCTGATTATCACGCGCCACAGATAGGATATTGAAATCGGGTTTTATTCGGCTAGTGCTGCGTGCGCACCATCCCGCGCCAATCTCAGCCGTGTCGTTGTCAAGACTGTGCCATCCCCGGAGCAAGTCAGTCTGACGCGCCAGTCTGGTGACTGAAACGTCAGACGAAGCTTGCCTGCATCGGCCCCGGTGCCGCGCTCGACTCCGGTTCTGATGCAGCCTGACTGCATTAGAACCTGGAAGCCGATCACGTCCAGATCCATCAGCGGGGCGATCAGCGCGGCATCAGCAATAGGCTGGTCACCTCTCAACTCGATTTCCAAGGTAGATCTCCCCGTGCCGGTCTTGCGACCCATCAGGCCGCGAGCTGCTCATCCGCGGGACCGAAGAACTCGTAGTGGATCCGATCGGCAGGAACACCCGCCTCCCTCAGGCCCGCAACGAAGTAGCGGAGAAACGGACGCGGGCCGCACAAGTAGATGTCGGCATCGGTCAGCGGGACGCTGGTCCGCAACCAATCCATGCTGATCCGACCGGGATGGGCCGGGACGTCTGCGCCGCTCTCGTAAAAAGTACTGACGACAATATTTCCGTGGCGCGTCGCAGCGTCCTGCACCTGCCGGGATAGTGCGTGGTGTGCAGGACTGCTTGTTCCGTGAACATAATGGACCGGGACGTCCCGATGCCGCCGGGCCAGGACTTCCAGCATGCTGACCATGGGCGTCAGACCAACCCCACCCGACAGAAGGACAACCGGCCGCGGCGGATTGTCTGACAGGTGGAAGTCGCCGGCGGGCGGCGTCGTTTCCAGGATCGTCCCCACCAACGCATGGTCATGCAGGAAGCGAGACGCTTCTCCCTCTGCCTCGCGCTTGACGGTAATGCGATAGCTCTCGTCGCTCGGCATGCTGGAGATCGAATAGTTGCGCTTGACCCCGGGCAGTCCGGCCGCGTCAAAGCGCAGCGTCAGATATTGGCCTGGTCGGTGGGCAACGACAGGACCGCCATCCTCGGGGCGCAGCACGAATGATACGATGCCGTCGGCCTCGACATGCCGCTCTGCGACCGTGAAGCGGCGCCAGTCGGTCCAGCCGCCGCGCTGTGCCTCGATTTCGGCACGGATAGCGGCTTCGCGCGCGATCAGCAGATCGGCCAGGAACCAATAGGCCTCGCCCCAGGCCGCCAGGATGTCGGGCGTGGCGGCGTCGCCCAAAACCTCCTCAATGGCGCCTAAAAGGGCTTGGCCAACGAAGGGATAATGCTCGGGCAGGATCGCGTAGCCGATATGCTTCTGGGCAATCCGTTCGACCGCCGCGCCCAGAACCTCCAAATTTTCGATGTTGCGGGCATAGGCCAGAACAGCATGCGCCAAGGCAAGCCGTTGCGTGCCTTTCTGCTGGTTTGCCTGGTTGAACAGGGCGGCGATACGGTCGTTTTCGAACAGCCGCCGGTACATTGTCTCGGTGATCAATGGGCCGTATTGCTCCAGCGCGGGAACGGTGGCTTTTACCACCGTGATGGTCTGCAAGGATAGCGAGCGGGCCATGTGATTCTCCTAAACATGCTTTTCATATGCATCTATACAGCTCTATACATGCGAAGAAAATACCTGTATTTACGTTTCATGAAATTGAGCCGCTACACCGACTATGCCCTTCGTGCGTTGATCTATCTCGCAGCGAGCGACGGTAGGTTGGTATCGATCCGCCAGATCGCCGAGGCCCATGACATTTCCCAGAACCACCTGATGAAAATCGTGCAGGACCTCGGGAGCGCGGGATTTATCCAGACCACGCGAGGCAGACAGGGTGGGCTGCAGCTAGCGCGGCCGGCCATCGAGATCACCATCGGCCAAGTCGTACGACACACCGAAGGCGGCGACCCCCTGGTGAATTGCAGCACATGCCGCATTTCCCAAGGCTGTGGATTGCCTGCCGTCATCTCGCAAGCGAGAGAAGCGTTCATGGGTGTTCTGGACACATGCCGCCTATTGGATGTGGCTCGGATGCCCGGCGCGTTTCAGCATTTGTTCGCGGTAGATGACCATTAATAGTGCCGCACTTTTGAGGCGCTGGCCCATAATGCTTCCTTCCATTCCTGGGAAAGGATCGCACCATCAAACTGTGGGATCAAACACCTAGGCAGCGTGCATTTCCGCGGGGTGCGCCGGTGCAGGCTTCGATCATCCCTTTCAGTGGGGTCGCTCCGCCATCTCTCGGAGACGTACTGAGCGGATGCGGTTCGACCAGAGATCCTTCACCTCTTGAAGGCCCTTATTCCCAACGCCACAGTAAAATCGAAAAAGTCTCATGTTATCAGATTATTGCAAGCTAACCACCGCTCCGACGCAGTCATCAGCTTCGGAGAACCGCGGTCGCTAGAGAGCAAAATGAAGCCTACCTGCGCCAGGACCGGTGAAGACCTCCCGTCGCATAACCCCTGAATATAATGAAAAAATCCGGCTGAAGCCGGACTTAAAGACAAGTTCGTTCAGGGCATTTGGCGGAGGGGATGGGTCTCAAATCCAACCTTCTCTGCTTTTTCTATTTGAGATCGGGGACAGGAAACTCGTATTCAAGAGCCACTGCTTTATCGACACCGGTGGCCGCCTTCATTGTCGAGAACGCCTATCTGAACGGTGAAACGATTCGCATCGACGGCGCGTTGCGGCTGCGCTGAACCCCCCTGCCCCGCCCCGTCGCGCCCCACCCGCGCAGAAGGAGACCCGATGTCAGACGCCCCCGCCGCCGGACCGATTGACTGCCTGATCGTCGGGGGCGGTCCGGCCGGCCTGACCGCGGCCATCTATCTGGGCCGCTTCCACCGCAAGGTGGTGCTGGTCGACAAGGGCGAGGGGCGGCTGAAGATGATCCCGCGCTCGCACAACCACGCGGGCTATCCGCAGGGCGTGGTCGGCGCCGACCTGCTAGAGAACATGGCCGACCAGGCGCGCCGCTACGGGGCCGATCTGCGCCGAGGGGAAGTCACCGGGCTGCGGCGCGACGGCCGGCTCTTCACCGCCCAGACCGACGCAGGCCCGATCACCGCCCGCACCGTCCTGCTGGCGACCGGGATGGTCAACCACAGCCCGCCGGTCCCCGAGGACGTGCACGCCGACGCCGTCGACCGCGGCCTGCTGCGCTATTGCCCGATCTGCGACGCGTTCGAACAGACCGGCAAGCGCATCGGCGTGCTGGGCGGCGACCGACACGCTTTGGCCGAGGCGCTGTTCCTGCGCACCTACAGCCCGGACATCGTGATGATCTCGCTGACCGGCGAGGGGCTGGACCCCGACGCCCAGGCGCAGGCCGACGCGGCCGGGATCAGCGTCGTCGCGGCACCCGTCTCGAGGTTTGACTTCTCGGGCGACCGGGTGGTGCTGACGCTGGCCGACGGCCAGACCGAGGTGATGGAGACGCTGTATGCCGCACTAGGGTCGCACACCCGCAACGACCTGGGGCGGATGCTAGGGACCGATCTGGTCGGCGGCCAGTGCTATGCGACCGATCCCCACCAGCGCGCCAGCCTGGACGGGGTCTATGCCGCCGGCGACGCGGTCGATGGGCTGGACCAGATCGGCACGGCGATGGGCACCGGCTCGCGCGCCGCGGTGGCGATCCACAACGATCTGCGCGACCAGGACGGGCAGACGCTCGACTAGTCGAGCAGCCCGTCGGCCACGGCGGCCTCGACCAGGTCCAGCGCCGCATCGTGAAGGTGGCAGTCCGACCCCATGATCGTCGTCTTGGGTACGATCGGCATGGCGCTGGTGTTCCTTTTCGTCGGGATCTTCCTCGCGCGCAATCCGGTCGGGGAAGGCGCTCACGATCATCACTAAAAGGGCTTGAGCTTCCAGTCTCTGGAAAGTGCAAGTTAAAACAAGACATCGAAAGGCTGGCAGACCATAGACCACGATCATCATCACGCGGCGCCCGAAATTCCGGCGGGGACCGAAACGGCGAAGGACCCGGTGTGCGGGATGACGGACGCTGTCAAGCCGGACGGACGTCACGCCGAGTTCCAAGGCGAGACCTTCCATTTCTGTTCGGAGAAATGCCGGACGAAGTTCAAGGCGGATCCGTGGTTCTACGCCTCGGGGCGTGCCGCCGGACAGAAGAAGGCTGCCCCGCCCGACGTCCAGTAGGGGAACTCGCCCGAGGCGGGGATCAGGGTGACGGCCTGCGTCAGTCCCTCGGCGGTGTCGGGATCGGCGAGCGGCCGGAAGACCTCGAAGGACAGCTGCGGCAGGCGGTTGCCGTAGGTCGAGAGCGGCAGTTCCTCGAAAACCGCATAGGCCGTGCCGCGATAGGCGGGGGTGCTGGCCGCGCCCATCCTGGCGGCGATGAACGGGTCCGACGTCTGCGTCTCGTTGCCGGGATGCACATCCGACCGAGCGTGGCGTCGCGGGCGGCCTGCCAGTCGAAGCTGGCCTGGATGCCCTGTGGGCCGCCGATCTCGATGCCCGGGCGCGGCAGATAGACGGTATGGACGGTGACGGTCAGGCTTTCGCCCGAGACGAGCGTCCAGGAGAACTCCAGCTCGCAGGGCGTGCCGTTGATCTCCTGCGTCACCAGCGTCGTATCGGCGAAACGCACCTCCGTCCGGCCGGTCAGCGCGGCAATCGAGGGATCGGCGCCGTCGATCATGCCGTCGGCGCGGACGGTCTCGATGCGGTCGAGATTGTTGGCGTAGGTGATCTCGGTCGAGATTACGTTGCCGAGCGCCGTGCCGTTCCTTTTGATCGCGCCGTTGAAATGCCCGAAGCGGATCAGGTCCAGTTCCGACGGTGTTCCCGCGCCGCTGGTCGTTGCCACCGTCTCGCCCTGAGCGACCAGCCGCGCGGTGGCGGTGAGCAAGCCCGAACGCTGCATTTGCCAGCTGAGCTGGTCCAGCACCACGCCGGAATAGATCGCATAGCGCGGCACCTCGGGCATGGCGGTCTCGATCGCCAAGCTGGCCGCGCCGTCCACCGGCAGATTAACCGGCTGCGGGGCTTCCGCTTCCACCCAGTCGCAGAGACCGCCGAGCGGGCGGTCGGCGGCGAGCGCCGTGCCAATGCTGGCGCAGAGCGTGTCAAACGCAGCGTCCCGGATCGCGCCCTGCACCACGGCCTTGATCTCGGCGCGGTGCTGGTAGTGATAGGTGAGCGGCGACAGCGTCACTTCCGGCTCGCCGTCACGCAGGATCAGCAGCCCGGCTGCTAGCACACGTTCCGGCAGTACCTCACCGCGCTGCGCGGTGGCGGGCAGCGCCGACAGCCGCGTGTGCAACGCGGCGAGGATGGTTTAACGAGTGGAGGGCATTGGGTATTCCCAAGCTCAATGTAGGTTCGAGCCCAGAGCCGTCATTCGATCCAGGCTGGTATAGGGAGCGTGAGATGCTTCAGATAAGGAGCGACATTGCCGCCGCTCAACTGCCTGGCACGTGCTTTTCCTCGCTCACATAGCCCACAACAGCAGTTAGACTGCTGGAACAACGGCGGCAGAGGGAGAGCCATGGATATTGGGAAAGACGGTAATCGTGTCGTGCGAGTTCATGAGATCGGCGGGCCAGAGGTGTTGCGCATCGACCAGCTTCCGGCAGAGCCTCCGGCTCCTGACGAGGTCGGCATTCAGGTGCACGCCATCGGGTTGAACCGGGCGGATGTCATGTTTCGCCGGAACACCTATATCGAGAAGCCGGTGCTCCCGTCTCGCCTCGGCTTCGAGGCTGTGGGGCGGGTCACGGCGCTTGGCGCCGGAGTCCAAGGGTTTCAGGTCGGTCAGCGGGTCAGTGTCGTGCCGGGTGCGCCGCTTGGGGCGCATGGCACCTGTGGAGACTGGGTCAATGTCCCCGCCACGCGGGTTCTGCCGGCCCCGGAAGGCCTGAATGATGTTCAGACCGCCGCGCTGTGGATGTCCTATGGAACACCCTATGGCGCATTGATCGAGGTCTGCCGCCTGCGTGAAGGGCAACGGGTGCTGATCACGGCGGCGAACAGCACCGTGGGGCTGGCCGCGATCCAGATTGCCCGCATGGCTGGGGCGATCCCGATCTGCACCGTGCTAACCGAGAACCTGCGCCGGCCCATCCTCGAGGCAGGGGCCGATGCGGTGATCGCCATGGAGAGCGAGGATCTGGCTCAGGGACTAGAGGCGGCGGCCCAGGATGGGATCGACGCGGCATTCGACGCGGTTGGCGGGCCGCAGGTCGCCGATATTGCCGAGGCCATGCGCCCGCGCGGCACCATCGTCATTCACGGCGCGCTCAGCAATGAGCCGACCCCATTCCCGCTGAAGCTGGCGCTGCGCAAGAACCTGTCCCTGCGCGGCTATTATTACACCAAAGTCACGGATGACCCCGCCGCGCTGTCCCGGGCGCAAGGCTTCCTTTCCGACGGTATTGCGGCAGGAATCATCGCCCCCCGGATCGATCGCAGCTTCACGCTCGATGAGATTGCCGATGCCCACGCATATCTGGAAAGCGGGCAGCCGTTCGGCAAGGTCGTGGTATTGACGTAACCCTTCAGTCGACGGCAACTGCGTCCCGCTTCACGGATATCACTCCCTCCGTCCGTCCCCCCAGTTCGCCACGATCAGCCCCGGCACCGCATCGCGCCCCCGCTCAGCATCCCGCGCGAGGTCCAGACGCTTCGGCAGCCTGACCTGTGGCACCAGCAGAAAGATCGGCGCGCGGGCGGGCCCGTATTCCTTCGGCACATCACACCACCGCAACCCATTGCGGTTGATGAAGATTATGCCGCTGAGAACGCGGCGATCATCGACGCGGGGCTTGCCATGACTCTTGGGAAAGAACGGCTTCAGGCATTCCATCTGGGCATCGCTCAGCAAGTAAAGATTGCTCATCGATAAGGTCTCCCTGCGGAGCCTGAATCATGCCAAACGCCTGAAATCAATGGGTCTGGAGCCTAAGTAAGACATGCTGGCGCTGTACTGCACTGGGGCTCGCCTCTGAACGGATTTACATCATAAGATGGACAAGCCTCGATAGGAGAAGCAGATGGGCAGTCAGGTTGTGGATGCAGTACATGACACCGCCGCGTATGGTGCGCCCGACTTCGCAGCCGTGGTCGTGCTGCTAGCCGCAGCAGTCATTGCGGTAACGCTTTTCCGGCGACTAGGCTTGGGGTCGGTCTTGGGATCCCTGGTCAGAATGATGAAGGAGAGCGTCAGCTTTTCTTCGGCGCCAGACCGCATCATCAGAGCATCCATGACCAGTGACGCATCGCGATCTGCCTTCATGGACCAACCGACCGCGCGGCGGGAAAACAGGTCCAGAATCGAGCCGTAGGAACGCCACTGGTCCGAGTGACCATGGCGAGGCGCGACATACAGCCAGCCCTCGGCAGTCCAGATGTATGTGAAATCGGCCAGCCACTTTTGGTTTGGCCGATCTGCCTGGAAATCCCGGTCCAGGCCTCGCCGGTTCACTCGAACCAGTGGCGTTCACCGGCTCGATGTCGGCAATGATTGAGCGTTCACCATCGTCCTTGGACTAGCCTGTGCGCCGAGGCCGAGCCCAGAAGGCGTTGCAGCGCATCAGTCGCAGGGTCCTGTGCAAGCCGCAGGCCAGTCCTTCTTCCAGAACATCGTGCCACACGCGCCGCGCGCCATAGGTTCGATCACTGGCTTTGAAGCTCGTCTCGATCGCCATGACCAACTTGGCATCATGGATCTCGCGGGTGCTGGTCGGGCGGTTGAGCCAGGCGTGGAAGCCGGAGCGCGAAACCTCCAGCGCCTCGTAGAGCCAACTTAGACTGGCCAAATGTGCCGGTGCTTGGCAATGCAGGCGAATCTCATGTCGCCTCGCGCGCGAAAAAAGCCGTCGCCTTCTTGAGGATGTCGCGCTCCGCCCGGAGCCGGACGACCTCTTTCTTCAGGGCTGCGATCTCCGCTAGGTCGGCACGCATTTGTACGTTTCCGGGAAAGGCAGCAGCCGGGGCTGCACTCAGCTCCCTCATCCAGCGGCGCAGCACACTCTCGGATAGGTCGAGGTCGCGTGCGGCCTGCGACACCGCTACGCCCCGATCGGTTACCAGCTTCACGGCCGCTGACTTGAGCTCACGGCTGAACTTTCGTTTCGTCATATCCACTCTCCAGTTCCTTGGTCACGATCTTATCTTCGTGTCCACGAAACCGGCAGCAGCTCACGCCGGTGTCGCCGGGGGAAGTGCGCCTGTGGCAGGCCACACGCTTGCCGGCGCGGAAGATCTCGACGGTGCCCGCCGTCATCCGTGCCCAGAGCTGCTGGCGGATCAGGTCGTGTGGCACCGAGTAATGGTGGCCTTCCAGTCGGACATGATAGACGGCACTAACCGTGGCGCGGCGCCAGTCGGCATGGACGAAACGCTCCGGAGGCAGCGGCTGCATGGCCTGGCGATCGAGCGTGTCGAGAAGGTTCTGACGCGCGGCGCCCAGATGACGGCTGACACGGGCGTTCATCTCCAAGTCGCCGTTAGCGAGTTTGGGCCTATGATGAATGCATTATCAAATGAGCCATGCGGTCCCGCACACATGCGAAACCGCATGAGGGTCATGTCGGCTCAGGTTTCCTCAACCACTCGCATGTATAGGTCGCCGCCCTCGCGGTATTTCTGCGCCATGGCGGCCATGCCCTCTTTCTGCGCCTCGGCACGGATGTCGTGGGAAATTCGCATCGAACAGAATTTCGGCCCACACATCGAACAGAAATGTGCGACCTTATGCGCCTCTTTCGGCAGGGTTTCGTCGTGGAAGGCGCGCGCCGTCTCAGGGTCCAGTGACAGATTGAACTGGTCCTCCCACCGAAACTCGAACCGAGCGCGAGACAGGGCGTCGTCGCGAAGCTTTGCCGCCAATTGCCCCTTGGCCAGGTCGGCGGCATGGGCAGCGATCTTATAGGTGATGACGCCTGTCTTTACGTCATCCCGGTCGGGCAGACCCAGATGCTCTTTGGGCGTGACATAGCAGAGCATCGCTGTGCCGAACCAGCCGATCATCGCCGCGCCGATGCCCGAGGTGATGTGATCATAGCCCGGCGCGATGTCGGTCGTCAGCGGCCCGAGGGTGTAGAACGGCGCCTCGCCGCAGACGGCAAGCTGCTTGTCCATGTTCTCCTTGATCTTGTGCATCGGCACATGGCCGGGGCCTTCGATGATGACCTGGCAGTCCTTGGCCCAAGCGATCCTGGTAAGCTCGCCCAAGGTCTCCAGTTCGGCGAATTGCGCTGTATCGTTTGCGTCCGCAATGGAGCCGGGGCGAAGCCCGTCGCCAAGGCTGAAGCTGACGTCATAGGCGCGCATGATGTCGCAGATCTCCTCGAAGCGCTCGTAGAGGAAGCTCTCGCGGTGGTGATGCAGGCACCATTTTGCCATGATTGAGCCTCCCCGGCTGACAATCCCCGTGACGCGATCCACCGTAAGCGGGATCATGTGCAGACGCACCCCCGCATGGATGGTGAAGTAGTCCACCCCCTGCTCGGCCTGCTCGATCAGCGTGTCGCGGAAGATCTCCCATGTCAGGTCTTCGGCGATGCCGCCGACCTTTTCCAACGCCTGGTAGAGCGGCACGGTGCCGATGGGCACAGGCGAATTGCGGATGATCCATTCGCGGATGTTGTGGATGTTGCGGCCCGTGGACAGGTCCATCACCGTATCCGCGCCCCAGCGGGTCGCCCAGACCATCTTCTCGACCTCTTCGGCCATCGAGGAGGTCACAGCGGAGTTGCCGATATTGGCGTTGATCTTGACCAGAAAATTGCGACCGATGATCATCGGTTCGGCTTCGGGATGGTTGATGTTGGACGGAATGACCGCCCGCCCGCGCGCCACTTCGTCGCGGACGAATTCGGGGGTGACGAAATCAGGGATGGCGGCGCCGAGGCTTTCGCCGTCGCGTACTATCCTTTCGCGGATCGCCGTGCGGCCCAAATTCTCGCGGATCGCGATGAATTCCATCTCGGGCGTGACGATGCCCGCGCGCGCATAGGCAAGCTGGGTGACCGCTTTCCCGTTCCGCGCCCGCAAGGGGCGGTGGCGGATGGGAAACTCGGGTGTTAGCCGGTCGCCTGAGGCAAAACCGTTGTCCTCGGGCTTCACAGGCGCGGAAGGCCGCGTTCGATCGCGATTTCGGCGGCCGGATCGGTATAGGGACCTGAGGAGTCATAGACCGTCACCGGCGGCTCGCCCGCGCTTGGATGCAAGGCGATCTCGCGCATGGGCACACGGATGTCGGGGTGCAGCACGCCCGGCCTGAACACCTTGACAGAGGCGGGCAGTGGTCCGGTGGTAACCGTCGGGGTTTCTTTAGATGTCATGTCGAGGCTCCTCGCGTCGCAGCATTGAAGACCCAGCACCGACGGGAGGGAATAGAATGCCCCACTGGTCGCATGCGACCGGAAAGGCATCCGCACCGTCCCTACGCCAGTATGAACTGGATCAGGTTCGTAGGGTCACAGCGCTGCCTTGCGGCCCAGCCGTATCTCAGCCCCTTGTCGGGACACCCCTGGTGAGGACGTAAGAATGCGAAAGGGTGCCTCTCTTGTCAATTGACCTCAACGACGCTCCAAGGATCGAAATCGTTCAAGATTCAAACCTCATTTACCACTTGGGTTAACCGGCTGCTTGGTCGGCATAGCTGCCGCTTGGCGGCGTCCTGGCGTTCATATTCGGAGAGCCTGATTGTACGCTGACCTATCCCCTATCAGGCGCTCCTACGAAAGATTTCAAAGTGGCGAGCCGCAGAACTGGCGCCGCGCGTTGCAATGCGGAACAGATCCGCACGACGACACTCAGCACCTCGACGGATCGACACGACGGGGAAACCTTGCCTGCCGGTCACACAGCGTTTGTGCCACTTCTTCATGCTGACAGCCGCCGAGGCGGAGGTGTCCCTTACCTTTGCTGGCGGCAGAACCAAGGAATGTATTGCAGCCGACCAGGCCTCGACGTTCTGGACAAAGGTCGAAATCGCTCTTGATAAAACCGGAGCAACCAATCTGTATAAACTCAATCGTTCGTTGGCGATCCCGGTCGGTTCTTATTAGCCGACGCGATTCAGAAAATGGCCAGCCGTACCTGTTCGTTCTTTTCAGGATAGAACCCGCTGCGACAAGACGGAAGGTCATGTCGTTTTGCGTAGGGAGGGCCATACCGATGTCTGTCAAAGTCACGTTTGCCGACTTGAAGTGGTTCAAGGGAATGCACGATTTCCAGACCGACGCGACCCCCGTCGCTAAGCTCTTGATCCTCAGCGTCCGCACCCATCATGAGTACGGGCGCCGTGGATGCGCGGCCCAGACGTCAGTCCGTTGGCCGAGGCGACGAGAGCGTCGCGGTCTATCTCAAAATGCCGATAAAGATCGCCGATGGTGCCGGTCTGTCCGAAATGCTCGACACCGTGTGGAATGGTAGCATGGCCTGCGACCGAACCCAGCCAGGCCAGCGTAGCGGGATGCCCGTCAATGACTGTGATTAAGCGGCATTGGCGCGGCAGATCGCCCAACAATCTCTCGACATGGCTGATGGCTTGGCTGTTCCCGCGTGCGCGTTCGCGCTGTGCCGCGATCCACCCGGCGTTCAAGCGGTCGGCCGAAGTAACCGCCAGCACGCCGATGTCGCGGCGCGTGGTGCCGATCAGCCCTGCCGCCGCGATCGCTTGGTCGGCCACGGCGCCTTGATAGGCGATCACGATCTCGCAGTTGGGGCCTGGTTTGCGCAGCCAGTAGGCGCCGTCGATTGCACCCTGGCGGAAGGCCTGATCGACGCGGGTTCCGGGCTGTTCCAAAGGCTTGGTGGTCAGGCGCAGATAAACCGATCCACCTGTTTCGTCGCGAAGCCAGGTGCGTTCATCGAAAGCGCCGTCACCGTCGCGCTGTAGATAGTCGAAGGCCCATTCCATGATGACGGCAAGCTCGTCGGCGAAGGCCGGCTCGAAGCTGGCGAGCCCATCCTGCGCCATTCCGGTCAACGGCGTGCCGATGGACTGGTGCGCGCCCCCTTCCGGCGCCAGGGTCACGCCCGAGGGCGTCCCGACGACGATGAAGCGCGCATCCTGGTAGCAGGCATAGTTCAGCGCATCCAGCCCCCGATGAACGAAGGGGTCGTATAGCGTTCCGATGGGGATCAGCCGCTTGCCGAACAGGCTGTGCGACAGGCCGGCGGCGCCCAGCAGCAGGAACAGGTTCATCTCGGCAATGCCCAGTTCAAGATGCTGGCCCTCGGGCGCAAACTCCCATCTTGCGGTCGAGGGGATACGGTGTTCGATGAACGCATCGGCTCGCGCCTGCCGTGAGAACAGCTTGCGGCGGTTGACCCAAGGACCCAGCGATGTGGTTCCGGTCACATCGGGCGAGGTGGTGATGATCCGTTCGGCCAAGGCGCTATCCCCCTTGGCCAACTGGTCGAGGATCTTGCCAAAGGCTGCCTGTGTGGAGATCTCCCGATCCGCCACGGGCGAAAGGTCTGGTATCGCCAGCCGCGCATCGCCGTGTCGCCGCGTCCCGCCGGCAAAGAAGGGCACGCGCGACAGGAAGTCCTGAAACGCTTCCCTGTCCACCACGCCCGCAAAGGGGTCCCATTCGTGCCCTTCCGCCACGCCCATGTGCCGCCGCCATTCCTCCATCTGCGCCTTGGTCATCAGGCCGCCATGGTTGTCCTTGTGCCCGGCAATGGGCGTGCACCAACCCTTAATCGTATAGGCGATAAAACAGGTTGGGCGGTCATGTGTCACTCCCGCAAAGGTCTGCGCCATGGTTTCCACGCAGTTGCCGCCCAAGTTCTCCATCAACGCTGCAAGCTCTGGGTCCGAGCGGCGTTCGATCAGCGCGGACACCTCGCCCTGATCGCCCAGATCATCCATCAGCCGTTTGCGCCAAACCGCGCCGCCTTGATAGGTCAGCGCCGAATACTGGGCATTCGGACAGGCATCAATCCATTCGCGCAAGCAATGGCCGCCCGGTTCATCAAAGGCCACGCGCTGCAACACGCCGTACTTGATGCGGATCACATTCCAGCCAAAGGCCTCGAAGATCTTCTCGACGCGGCCGAACAGACCCTCGCGCACGATCCCGTCCAGCGACTGACGGTTATAGTCGATGATCCACCAGCAATTGCGCAGATCGTTCTTCCAACCCTCCTGCAGGGCCTCGTAGATGTTGCCCTCGTCCAGTTCGGCATCGCCGGCAAGCGCCACCATCCGACCCATTGGCAGGCCCGCAGCCCACGGCTTGGCCGCCACGAAATCCTGCACCAGCGACGCAAAGCTGGTGATCGCCACGCCCAGACCGACCGAGCCGGTCGAGAAATCCACATCGTCGGTGTCCTTGGTCCTGCTAGGATAGCTTTGCACGCCGCCCAAGCCGCGGAACGCTTCCATCCGCGCGCGGGTCTGCCGGCCCATCAGATACTGCATGGCATGGAAGACCGGCGAAGCATGCGGTTTCACGGCCACCCGATCCTCGGGGCGCAAGGCCGAGAAGTAGAGCGCCGTCATGATCGACACCATCGACGCGGACGACGCCTGGTGCCCGCCGGTCTTTATGCCATCCACCTTGGGCCGGATATGGTTGGCATGATGGACCATCCAGTGTGACAGCCACAGCAGCTGTTGCTCGACGGTCTTCAGATGTCCGGCTTCGATAATCATCGTTCCCCCCAATGCTTTTGTGTCAGTTTTTCCGTTGCGCGCTTGTGGCCGCCACCATCCCTGCAAGGACCAGGGCAAGCCCTGCCAGAAAGACGGGCGACAGCCGGTTGGACAGGATTACAACCGATGCCGCGATGCCAATCAGCGGCACGCCAAGTGTGAAGTTCGACATGGCAAAGGTCGAGATCCGGCGCCCGTGCTCTGCCGAGATCACAAAGCAGGCTGAAGTAGCGACAGGTCCGATGAAGACCAGAAGCTCGACAAGATGCACGCTCCAGCGGATGCCGTGGGGCAGGCCCTCGAACGCCAGCGCAAGGCCGGCAAGCGGCACAGTTGCCAGCAGCATCTGCCACGGCGCTAGCGTCAAGGGCGTCGAAATCCAGCGATGGAGCCGGACGTGCAGGATCACTGCTGACCAAGCCAGTGCCGCGATCATCAGAAAGCCCGCCCCCATGAAGGCGCCCGGCGCGCTCCAGTCGGTTTCGAGGGGAGAGCAGATCAAGGCGACCCCGGCCAGGCCTGTCAGCAGCGCCGCGACCTGCGCCCGGGCTGGCCGCGCGCGAAAGACAAGCCAGGCAAGCGCGACGGTCCACAGCGGTGTGGTATAGGCCAGCAGCACCGAATGGCTGGTATCGGTTCGGGTCATAGCAATCATACCCAAGCCCGTGAAGGTCATCATCTGCAGCAGGCCGGTGCTGAGAACGATGGGCATGTCGCCGCGTTTCGGCATGGTGACTCCGCCGCGCAGCGCCAAAAACGCGAACAGGCAGACGGCGGCCGACCCGAAGCGGAAGGTCGCAAGCCATAAGGGCGGCACCGCGGTCAGCGCCATCTGCGTCGCAGGCCAGCTGAAACCCCACAGCAGCACCATCAGCGACAACCACAACCGGCTGTTTCCGGTCCGGCAAGGGTGCGAGGTGGCGGCGGGGGCAGCGCAGGACATGGACAGCCTTGACAGATGGGATATGAGGCCATTGTGACACCGATGCGACGGGCAATCCGACCTATTCGGACCCAAGCTGAAGATGTAATAGGAAAACTCTACCTAGGTCTTGGCTGTTGGAGGAAAACATGACCCCAGAAGAGCCCGAACTGGACACGGCCAGTTTGCGAATCCTTGATTCGCTGCAGCAGGATGCCGAACTCAGCAACGCTGAACTGGCCGAACGCGTGAACCTATCGGCTTCGCCCTGCTGGCGGCGCGTGGCCGACATGCGTGAGCGCGGGGTGATCCGCGGCTCGGTCGCCTTGGTCGATCCAGTCAAGCTGGGCCTGCTGGTCAACGTGTTTGTCCATGTCACGCTGGCACGTCAGGACAAAGCCTCGCTCGGGACGTTCACCGACGCCATCAAGGACCGGCCCGAGGTGATGGAATGCTACCTGATGACCGGTTCCGAAGATTTCATGCTGCGCGTGGTAGTCGAGGATCTGCTGCGCTATCAGGATCTGGTGATGAACGTCCTGACCCAGATCCCGGGCGTGGCCAACATCCGGTCAAGCTTCGCCCTGGATCAGGTGAAATACACCACGGCCCTGCCGACCGGACATCTGCGCAAGGGCTGAGGGTCAGGTCGTGTCGCGTGGATCGTGTCCAACCGGCTTGCCGTAAAGGCCGATGTTTTCGTCGCCCCAAGTCTTCAGGGCACGCAGGATCGGCTCCATCGTGCGCCCCAGATCGGACAATGAATACTCTACCTTGGGCGGTACCTGGGCGTAAACCTTGCGGGTGATCAGCCCATCCTCCTCCATCTCGCGCAACTGGTTGGTCAGCATGCGCGGCGTGCAGTTCTGCATGTGGCGGCGGATCTCGTTAAAGCGCAGTGTGCCGGACAGCAGGTGCCACAGGATGATCGACTTCCACTTGCCGTCGATCAGCCCGATTGCCGCCTCGACCGAACAGCCGGGCGTGCAATCGAAGCGGGAATGGCGGGCCTTGACCATGACAGTATCCTTTTCGACACTATATGCATTGTTTGTGCGTATTGTCGAAACCCAAAAGTAAGACCAGTTTCGCCTTGACGCAAACGAAACAGTGGAGCGATCTCATGAAGGCCATCGGCTACAAGATACCCGGACCCATCGACCACCCGAATGCGCTGCAGGACATCGAGCTGCCGCGTCCGATCGCGACCGGCCATGACCTGCTGGTCGAGGTGGCGGCGGTGTCGGTCAACCCGGTGGACACAAAGGTGCGCAAAAGCGCCACCCCGACCGAGGGCGACTGGAAGGTGCTTGGCTGGGATGCGGTCGGCCGGGTGGCCGAGGTCGGGCCCGAGACCCAAGGCTTCGCCGTCGGCGACGAGGTTTTCTATGCCGGATCCATTACACGCCCCGGCGCGAACAGTCAGTTCCATCTCGTCGATGCCAGGATCACCGGACACAAGCCCAAGTCGCTGACCAATGCCGAGGCCGCCGCCCTGCCGCTGACGGCCATCACCGCGTGGGAGATGCTGTTCGACCGGCTGGACATCCGCCGCCCCGTTCCGGGCGCGGCCAATGCCATCCTGATCATCGGCGGCGCAGGCGGCGTCGGATCCATCGCCATCCAGCTTGTCCGCGCGCTGACCGACCTGACGGTGATTGCCACCGCCTCGCGTCCGAAAACACAAGGCTGGGTGCGTGACCTCGGGGCGCACCACGTTATTGATCACCACGGTGATCTGGCGGCGCAGGTCGAGGCCCTGGGCATCGGGTCGCCGGGCTTCGTGTTTTCCACCAACCAGAGCGACCGGCATTTGAAGGGCATTCAGACCCTGATCGCGCCGCAAGGTCGCTTTGGCCTGATCGACGACCCCGAAACGTTGGACGTGCTGGGCTTCAAGCGCAAGGCTGCCTCGGTGCATTGGGAACTGATGTTCACCCGCTCGATCTTCGGCACGCCGGACATCGGCGAGCAGGGCAAGCTGCTGAACGAGGTGGCGAGACTGGTCGATGCCGGGCGCATCCGCACCACGCTGACCGAAACGCTGTCGCCGATCAATGCCGAGACCCTGAAGAAGGCCCATGCCCTGATCGAAACGAACACTGCACGCGGCAAGATCGTGCTGGAAGGGTTCTGATGTCCGGAATTATTCACCTGGTCGCGACGCTGGTGGCTATACCCGGGGGCGGTCCCGCAGGCCGCCCTCACTGGGATGCTCGCGGACGTCCGCGCTGAGCAGGGCTGCGTGCACTACGACCTGAATCGCGATCGTGACCGCCTGCGGTCGGCCGAGTAAGGGAGCTGCCCCGGCCCGCCCAACTCTATGTTCCAGCCGATCGACTGGCGGATTTCGACCATCCATCAAAATTCGAGGGGCATTGAGGCGGAGCGGCCGGCGCGAAAGCGACCATTATCTTTGCCATAACCCCGACATAGCCAAGGCTTTCGGGTTACGAGATGCGGGGATCGGCCCATTGGCCCGTAGACTCGTGCGATTTGGTCCATGGAGGCGCCCTCCTGCAGACGTGCGCAGCGCGCGGCATGGGCCGCACGGCTGCCCTGCGCGCCAATATAAAAGGGGGGCTATATACTTAACTAGCCGGAAAGCGGCTAGTTAGGTATATAGCCCCCTAAAAAATGTATGGTCTGCCCCACTATTGCAAGGTTTTCGCTCTGACCGTCCGGCTTGCGTAAATGTATCCGGCCTCTGATCAGTCAGCCGCTTTTGGCGACAAGGCCTTGACGAGATCCGCCCCTCGGGTTCCAGATTAGTGGCGCGGGATAAAGTCCCGTTTTTTTGCGCGTGGCTTACCTGTGGTCGATCAACCGTTTGGACATCACATCCCCTGCAATCGGTTCTGCGGCGAAGAGGTCAGCGCGCGGCTGCGCCGCTCGACTGCAGATAGACGGTGCCGGGTCTGGTCGGGATGGCCCAGACGATCCGGGTCAGCTTGTTTGCCAGGGCGACGACGGCCTTGTTGCGGTGCGTTCGCGCTTCCAGAGCCGAGAGCCAGCCGCCCAGAGCGTGGCTTGCACGGTTGCGATGCAAAAAGCACGATCTCGCGCCGTGAATGATCAGCCGCCGCACGTAACGATTGCCCCGCTTGCTAATACCCAGAGGAGTCTGTTTGCCCCCGGTCGAATGCTCTGCTGGCACCAACCCCAGCCAGGCGGCCAGATCACGCGCCTTGCGGAATCGCCTGTCGTCTCCGGCGGCTGCGATAATTGCGGTTGCACCCAATGGCTCGATGCCCGGAATGGCGACAAGACGGCAGACCGCCTCATGTTCGCGGGCATAGGCGTCGACCTTGGCATTCACGGCTTTGATGCGCCCTTCGGTATAGGCAAGATCATCGAGCAGCGCCCGCATGGCAGGTGTCAGATCGTTCCCCGCATTGGCCAGATGCCTGCGGATGTCGGCATGGAAACCGCCGGCGCCGACACGCATCGCCAGCCCGTATTCAAGGCATAAAGCGCGCGCTTGGTTCATCAGCGCCGTTCTATGTCCCACCAGCCGGTGGCGAATGCGGTGGAGCGCCTGAAGATCGACCTGCTCGGGCGTCCGCACTTCGACAAATCGCATGGTCGACCGCGTCACAGCTTCGGCGATCGCCGCCGCATCTACGGTGTCGGTCTTGTTGGACTTGACATAGGGCTTCACGAAGCGCGCCGGAATAATCCGGGCATCATGACCCATCGCGACAAGCCGCCGCGCCAGCCATTGCGATCCGGGGCAGGCCTCCATGCTGATCAGCACCTTCGGCGCCGCTTCGAAGAACGCCATCAGCGTATCACGCGAGAACTTTGCGCGTTGGATCGTTGCGCCGGAGGCATCCAGCGCAACGACATGGAACACCGTCTTACCGATATCAATGCCAAAGGCGGCAGTCTCAGGGACAGGTTTGGTTCGCATCCTTTCTCTCCTCATGGTCAGGTGACACCCCGATGCTACGCCGGGGCGCGGGGCGGGCCATCCCATTAGTGGTATGGCCCGCAGTGAAGCGTGAAGTCGTCGCATATCTTCGGGCTGAGCATGGCCTGTCGGAGCGGCGGGCCTGCCATATCGTCGACGCGGATCGAACGATGATCCGCTATCGATCTCAGCATGCCCCGGACACGGTTCTGCGCGGTCGGTTACGAGATCTGGCCAACAAGCGCCGGCGGTTCGGCTATCGGCGCCTCTTCGTGTTGTTGCGCCGCGAGGGCGAGCCGTCCGGTATCAACCGGATCTACCGGCTCTACCGCGAAGAGGGGCTGACGGTGCGCAAACGGAAGGCCCGGCGCAAGGCTGTCGGGACGCGGGCGCCGCTCCTTGTCGAGACGGGACCCAATGCGCGCTGGTCGCTGAATTTCGTCCATGACCAGTTCGCCAACGGCCAGCGGTTCCGGGTGCTCAACGTGGTAGACGATGTCACCCGGGAATGCCTCGCGGCGATCCCGGACACTTCGATATCCGAACGGCGCGTCGCACGAGAGCTATCGGCCCTGATCGAGCGTCGAGGGAAGCCTGGAATGATTGTCTCAGACAACGGCACCGAATTGACCTCGAACGCCACCCTGCGGTGGTGTTCCGAGTACAAGATCGAATGGCACTACATCGCACCGGGAAAGCCTATGCAGATTGGGTTTATCGAGAGCTTCAACAGGCGGATGCGCGATGAACTGCTCAATGACACCATGTTCCGCAACCTGGCACACACGCGCGCGTAGTGATCGCGGCTTGGGCCGCAGACTACAACACCGAACGCCCCCATTCGGTCTTGGATTACAAAACACCGGCCGACTACGCACGGACCCTGACCACCGCAATCGCCCGACCCGCTGCCCGAGATGAAAGCTCCGCGCGTCGGGCGATTGCTCAACCTGCGCCCATAGGCGTAAACACCAAGCGAGCTCCGGTCGCGGCTGGATGAAGGATCAGTGGCAGGTCAACAATCAACAACTGCGACAGCCCTTTGACATTTCGGAATGCCGTCATCAAATTTAATGATGATCATCATCATTAAATACTCAATCTCTAGGGCAGGCAGTTGCACCAATGACCGATAAGACAGTTTTTGACACCTACACGCTAGGCGGGATCACTCTCTCCAACCGCGTGGTGCTCGCGCCGCTCACACGCAACCGCGCCGGCGAGGGCCTAGTTCCGAGTGAGTTCGCAGCGGAATACTACTCGCAGCGTGCCAGCGCAGGCCTCGTGATCACCGAGGCGACACAGATTTCCAAACAGGCGCAGGGTTATCAGAACACGCCAGGCCTTTATACGCCCGAACAGATCGCTGCATGGCGCAAGGTGACCGATGCGGTCCATGCGAAGGGCGGGCGCATTTTCGTGCAGCTTTGGCACGTCGGCCGCGTCAGCCATGTCGATCTGCATGGAGGTGAAGCACCGGTTGCACCATCGGCGATCCGGGCCGAAACCAAGACCTTCGTGAACGACGGCTTTGCCGATGTGTCCGAGCCGCGGGCTCTGGAGACAGCCGAAATTGCCGACATCGTCGAGGATTTCCGCAAGACGGCAGCCAATGCCATTGAGGCCGGGTTCGACGGTGTCGAAGTTCATGGCGCCAATGGCTATCTGCTCGACCAGTTCCTGCGCAGTTCCTCCAACGTCCGCACCGATGCCTATGGCGGATCGGTCGAAAACCGCGCCCGTCTGCTGCTTGAGGTCGTGGCGGCCGTAGCGAAGGAGATCGGCGCGGATCGCACCGGCGTTCGGCTGTCGCCTGTATCGCCCGCCAGCGGGGCCGTGGTTACTGGCGAAGAACAAGAGCAGTTCAACTATGTCGCCGAGAAGCTGAATGGCCTCGGGATCGTCTACATCCACGTGGTGGAAGGCGAGACCGGCGGCCCGCGCGATGCCGCACCGTTCGACTACGCGGCGCTGCGGAGCCGCTTCAAGAACACCTACATCGCCAACAATGGTTACGACCTTAACCTCGCGAACCAGCATCTGGCGGCTGGCAAGGCCGATCTCATTGCCTTTGGCAGGCCGTTCATTGCGAATCCCGATCTGGTCGAGCGGTTAAAGACCGGGGCGGAACTGAACCAGATCGATGAGACAACGCTCTATGGCGGCGGCGCAAAAGGCTACATCGACTATCCGACGCTCGACGGCTGAGATCGCACCGCCAAGGGACGGCCTTGCTGCCGTCCCTGATCAGACATCCATAGATAATGTGAGGACGAGATGACCAATACCCATATCACTACACCGACGCAGTATGTCGAAGCCGATGGTGTGCGTTATGGGTACCGGCGCTTTGGTGCGGAGACTGGAACGCCGCCGCTGTTCTTACAACACTTCCGTGGTGGTCTGAACAACTAGGGTGCGGGCCGCCCGCTATTTCGCGGCCAGCAGGGTGAACTTGTGAATCTGCGGCGGCTCAGAAAACAGTTCTTCTGCCTTGTCCATCAGTGCGGCGGCTACCTTGCCGTCAAGATGGGCCTGCCGATCCTCCTCTGTATCGAACGTATCGAAGATCGCGTACGCACCGGGACCTTCCTCGATCGCATACCAGGTCAGAGTGCCCTCCTCAGCTTGAACGAGCGGCAATGCCGAGGTCAGGAAATCTGCGACATCGCTCTCTTTTCCGGGCTTGGCCTTCAGTGGCACATACAGCGCAAGTTTGGGCATCATCGACTCCTCAAGTTAAACGGAAAGATATAATTTGGCAGGGCAACGCGCGAGCGGGCCGGTACGTTCCCCAGGAGGCGGAGCACACGCGGCCCCGCCTCCTCGTTGGGATCAGAACTCCTGCGCGGTCGGTCGGATGACGATCGCATTGACGTCGACGTCATCAGGTTGTTCGACAGCGAACGCGATAGCACGCGCCACCGATGCCGCCGGGATGGCCTGCTTGTAGAAGTCGAGCACAGTCTCGGCAGCCGTGCCGGACGTCGTGAACTTCAAATTGCTTTCGACGGCTCCAGGCTCGATTGACGTGACGCGGACCTTTTCACCCACTTCGTGGCGCAAGCCCTCGCTGATCGCGCTGACGGCGAACTTGGTGCCGGAGTAGACCGTGCCGCCCGGTGCGAAGACCTTGATGCCCGCAACCGAGCTCAAGTTGATGATGTGACCGCTGCCCTGCTCGAGAAAGCCGGGAAGGGCCGCCGCGATGCCGTAGAGCGTACCCTTCAGATTGACGTCGATCATCTGGTCCCACTCGTCGGTGTTGACCTCGGACATCGGACGGATCGGCATCAGCCCGGCGTTGTTGATCAGCACGTCGAGGCGGCCGAAGTCGGCAATGATTGCGGCAACGACGGACTGGACCGCCGACTTGTCGGTCACGTCGAGCGCGTAGCTACGTGCCGTGCCGCCCTTTGCGGCGATGTCCGCGACGACCTCGTCGAGCCTGTCTTTGCGCCGCGCGGCGATGGCCACCTTCGCGCCGCGTTCCGCCAGAAGACGCGCGGTTTCTGCGCCGATGCCGGTGCTGCCGCCGGTGATGAGAACGACCTTGCCTTCGATACCCTTGGTCATGACTGTATTCCTTCAAGTCAGTTGTTGATTTTTCGCCGGATCGCGGCTCCGCCTCAGCGTTAGCCGCGTGGATGAAATAGGTCCAAAAGGCACCACGCGATGCGCAGGTGCCAACAGGCCGATCATCCGCAACTCGTCTGTGTTGAACGCTTGTACAAGCCGTGCCTAACCCACCCATTTTACAGGCTTGCCCATTGGCACCATCCTCAGGTCGCCGAGACGGGGTTGAGGACAAACGCGGCGCGCTCGGCCAGATCGCCGATCTGAGAAAGGTAGTTCTGGAAGTGGGGCGTCGCACGGTGGGCGGCGACCGCATCTGCGTCCGCGTACAGCTCGTCGAGCACGAAACGGTTCGGATCGCTCTGGTCCTGCCAGAGATCGTAGCGCAAATTGCCCTGTTCAGCACGGCTCGGCTCTAGCATGGCGTCGAGCAGAGCGCGCAGGCGGTCAACGGTATCCGCACGGGCGGTTAGGACGGCGACGATCTTCACGTTGGCGGTCATGGCAACATACCCTGTCCTGGTTATATCCGAAGCGGGGCGCACCCTTAGCGCCCCGCCGGTCATCCTGGTACTCACGCAGCGGCGCGATCGAGGGCTTCGATCAAGGCGTCGGCCATGGCCCGGTCCGATGCCGGATTCTGACCCGTAATCAGCTCTCGGTCGACGACGACATTCGAAGCGAAGTTCTCGTCGGTGACCGATACGTCGCCACCGGCCGACCGCAGCGCCTTTTCCATGTCAAAGTAGAGCTCGCCCTTCAGCACTTGCTCCTCAGCGATCTTCTCCTCGTTGGCCGAAAAGACGGTCATGCGATAGCCCGCGTAGATCCAGTCTTGGGCCAGGTCGGCCGCCCCGGCGTCATCGCCTTCCTCCAGCGCCTTGCGGAAGGCCGGAGCATCGTCGAGCGCGGCGACAACGACCACCGGTCCGTGGCAGAGGAGCGCGGTCGGCTTGGCCGCCGCGTGGAAGTGACGGAGGATCGTGCCCACATCGCGGTCCTCCATCAGGTCGACGATGGGCGCGTGACCTCCCGGCACGAACACGCCAACGAAGCCGTCCAGACCCTCGTCGACGACCGATTTCAGCGTGCGGACGTCGTTCATGGCCGGGTGGCTCGCGAAGAAGTCCTTGGCGCGCTGGAATGCCGTCTCATCGCCGCCAAAATGATCAACCGAAACGGAGCCGGCGTCGATATGCGGCTTGGTCCCATCGGGCGTAGCGAGAACAATATTATAGCCGGCGTCGAGCAGAGCCAGCGCGGGGACTGCCGTCTCGTTGAGATACTGACCGACCGTCGCGGTACCGCCGCCACGTAGACCGATATGCGTCGCGTTCGATCCAAGAACGAGAACCTGACCCTTGCTCATCTGAACCTCCATGTTCGCGGCGTCCGTCGCCGATGGATGGGAAATGGGCCTTGTTGACTTATTTTAGAAGTTTATCTTTCTAATTCCAGATATACGTCTGACAGGATGACTGCATGCGCTACGATCTGAACCTTCTACCGATCTTCGTCGCGTTGATGGAGGAGCGTAGCGTCACCCGGGCCGCCGAGCGCATGGGTATGACGCAGCCCGCCCTGTCCAACGCCCTGTCGCGTCTACGACAGATGCTTCAGGATCAACTGTTCGTCCGCGAGCGCTATGGCATCCAGCCGACCCCGATCGCGCTTGAACTCTCACCGCTGATCGCTGAGGCACTCGCCCAGCTCGACGACGCGGTTCTCGGTCAGCAGGCCTTCGACCCCGCACACGCCGAACGGCTCTTCACGATCGCGCCGAACGGCTATGTCGAGTTCGTCATCGTCCCCGCTGTCCTGGCGCGCCTGGAGAAGGTCGCGCCGGGCATCAAGCTCCGTCTGACGCCCTACGGCAACGATCTCGTTGAGACAGGCGTTGTGTCGGGCACGACGGCGCTCGTGCTGGGCCGCATCGTCGACCCGCCCGACAACCTCGTCGTCCAGCACCTCATGGACGAAGGGCTCGCCTGCGCCGTCCGCGCCGACCATCCGGACATCGGCGATGCCATGACGCGCGAGCAGTTCGAGACGATGAAGCACGTCAACATCGTGCCACCTGGCCGGATGCGCGCCGGGCTCTTCCAGGCGCTGTCGCAGCACCAGCTAAAGCGCGACGTGGCGATCTCCGTGACCAATTTCTTCGCGGTAGCCGAGATGGTGGCGGTGACCGACTATTGCGCCACCTTGCCCTCGCTCATCTGCAGGCGGCTGATGCACGATCCCCGGCTGAAGATCCTGCCCGCCCCGGTCGACCTCGGCAGCTTTCCCGTGGAAATGGCTTGGCATGTCCGCTACAGGCACGATCCCGCACACCGCTGGCTACGTGGGCTGATCGGCGAGGTCATCACTGACATCAAGGGCAAGACAGCAGCGACAGCCATGCCGTCGCCAGCGTGATGGACGTCTGTAGGCCGCGCGACGACGGTTTACTTCCGTACTTTTCGTTGATGACCGGAATTGATCTTTTCAGTAGACGGCAGTCAGCGCCTCGACGTCACGGCCCAGGTTCAATCCTCCCTTATCATCGAGCGTCATTCCGATCAGGCCAGTGGAAGCGAACAGGATCGTGGCCTCCGACCGTTACCGGGTGGTCCCAGCCGACCGACCGCCACCATACTTGCTCTGCTGTTCATGCGATCGCTGGATGCCGACTAGGTTTACGACCTACAGCGCCGCCTTGAGATAGCGGGCGGTGAGACTTCCTTCCGCTTCCGCAACGACGCCAGGGACGTAAGCGTCCGGTCTGACTGCCCTGCCGCGTGGTGAGCGTGGGAGATAGTGTCCGCTATAGATGGTGGAC
>NZ_VDDD01000036.1 GCF_006151785.1 Paracoccus marcusii | reverse complement strand
CGGGCCAGCGCGACGCAGGCGCCGCGATGCGCAGCTGGGCGCGGTCGGCGGGGCACCGGTCGAACATGCTGCATGCGCGGGTGCGCCACGTGGGCATCGGCCAGGCGCTGGCGGCGGACGGGCGGACAGTGTTCTGGGCGATGGTGCTGGCCGCCCCGCGCTAGGCGGGGTCGACCGGCCTGTCACCCGGCCCGTCGGTGAACTGCATCCGCGCCAGGCGCGCATAGAGCCCGCCCTGCGCGACCAGTTCGTCATGGCTGCCGGTGGCCACGATCCGGCCCTGATCCAGGACCACGATCCGGTCGGCCTTCTTGACCGTCGCCAGGCGGTGGGCCACGACGACGGTCGTGCGCCCCTCGGCCAGGCGGCTGACGGCGGCCTGGACCAGCGATTCGGATTCCGCGTCCAGCGCGCTGGTCGCCTCGTCCAGCAGCAGGACCGGCGCGTCGCGCAGGATCGCGCGGGCGATGGCCACGCGCTGGCGCTGACCGCCAGACAGCATCACGCCGCGTTCGCCCAACGCGGTGTCATATCCCTGCGGCAGGGCCGCGATGAAGTCATGCGCATGCGCCGCGCGCGCCGCGGCCTGCACCTGCGCGTCGGTCGCGTCGGGGCGGCCAAGGCGGATGTTGTCGGCGGCGGATGCGGCAAAGATCACCGGGTCCTGGGGAACCAGCGCGATATGGCTGCGCAGATCGACGCGCGCCAGCTGGCGCAGGTCGGTGCCGTCCATCGTCACGCGACCCGATTGCGGGTCCCAGAACCGCTGGATCAGCTGGATCACGGTCGTCTTGCCCGCCCCAGACGGGCCGACCAGCGCCACGGTCTCCCCCGGCCGGATGGTCAGGTCGATCCCGTGCAGGGCCGGGGCGTCGGGACGCGAGGGAAAGCTGAAGGCCACCCCCTCCAGCACGATCTCTCCGCGCACGGGCAGCAGCAGGGGCACCGGGCGCGCCGGATCGGTCAGCGTGTCCGTCGCGGACAGCAGTTCGGCCAGGCGTTCGGTCGCCCCGGCGGCGCGTTGCAGTTCGCCCCAGATCTCGGACAGGGCGCCAGCCGCGCCCGCGACCAGGATCGCATAGATGACGAACTGCACCAGCTGGCCCGCGGTCATCACCCCGTCTTGGACGTCGCGGGCACCGACCCACAGCACGCCGATCACGCCCGCAAAGATCAGGAAGATCACGATGGCGGTCATCACCGCGCGGGTGCCGATGCGGGTGCGGGCCACGACATAGGACTGTTCGGTCACGTCGTCAAAGCGCACCATGCTGCGCGCCTCGGCGGTGTAGGCCTGGATGGTCTGGGCGGCCAGCAGGGTTTCGGACGCTGTGCCCGAGGATGCGGCGATCCAGTCCTGGTTGGCGCGCGACAGGGCGCGCAGGCGGCGTCCCAGCACGATGATCGGGATCAGGATGGCGGGCACGATCAGCAGCACCAGTCCCATCAGCTTGACCGAGGTCCAGGCCAGCATCGCCATGCCCCCCGCCAGGATCAGCATGTTGCGCAGCGCGATGGACAGCGACGACCCTACAACCGACTGGATCAGCGTGGTGTCGGTGGTGATGCGCGACAGGATTTCCCCCGTCATCACGCGTTCGAAGAAGGCGGGCGACAGGGTGATCACGCGGGCATAGACGGCCTTGCGGATGTCGGCCACGACCCGTTCGCCCAACCGTGTCACGAAGAAGTACCGCGCCGCCGTGCCCAGAGCCAGCAGCGCCACGATCATCAGGGCCGCGCCGAAATACTTGTCCAGAAGGCCCGCGCCGTCGTCGAAATTGTCGACCACCCGGCGTGCGGCCAGTGGCAGGATCAGGCTGATCGCCGATGTCAGCACCAGCGCTACCAGCGCCAGCACCATCTGCCCGCGATAGGGCCGGACGAACGGCCACAGCGCGCCAAGCGCCCCCACCCGCCGGCTGGTGGGCCGGTCTTCCAGATTGCTTGCGCCGCGTGCCATGCTTGCCCGTCTTTGTCCGTTGCCGCCCCGGTTTAGGGGGCCGCCGCCCCAAGGACAAGCGTGCGCCCTGTCACAGGACCAGCCGCCCCTGGGCCAGCGCCTTGTGCAGCAGGTCCACCGCCGCGGCCAGCTTGCCGTCGATCACCTGAAGATAGCGGGTCCAGTCGTCCATCCCGCCCAGATCGGCCGCCCCGTCGGAGATGCCGCGCAGCCCGATCAGCGGCACGCCGAAATTCTGGGCGGCACGCAGGTGGGCAAAGGTCTCCATGTCGACCATGTCCTCCTCGATCGCGGCATAGGCGGGGCCGCTGACGATGTCGGCGCCGGTGGACAGGCTGGCCACCGGCAGGCCGGGGATGCGGTGCGGCAGGTCGATCACCCGCGGCAGGTCCAGCAGCGGCGTGCAGCCCCTCGCGAACCCCAGCGCGCTGGCATCCATGTCGCGCCAGGCGACGGCGCCCACCTGATAAACCTCGGTCTGGGCCAGACGCGCGGACCCGGCCGACCCCAGCGACACGATCAGCCGGGGCAGCCGGTCCATGCGGGCCAGCGCGGCGGTCAGCTGGACCGCGGCCTCGATCGGGCCGATGCCGGTCATCAGCGGCTGGATGCGCGCGCGCAGGGCCGGGCCGTATTCGGGCTGGGCGGCCATCACGAACAGGATCGGCAGGTCGGTCATCGGCGCACCTACGTCAGCGGGGATCGCGTCGGGCGTCGCACAGCCACGCCGCGGCGGTCAAGGCCGCAGACCCTTGCGGGCACGGGCCGCGCCGTGGCAGGGGTGCATCGGTCACAGGACAGGGGCACGCCATGGGCACGGTCAGCGATCTTTACCGCCAGCGCATCGCATCGGGCGCGCTGCGCCACGACGACGCGCAGGCAGCGGTGCTGCCGCACATGGACCGCGTTCTGGATCAACTGCAGGCGGCACCGCCGCAGAAGCCGCGATCGGCGTGGCGGGCCTTTTTGGGCGTGGGCAGCCCCGATCCGGTGCCCGCGGTGCAGGGGTTGTATCTGTGGGGCGGCGTGGGGCGCGGCAAATCCATGCTGATGGACCTGATGGCCGACGCGGCCGGCGACGTTCCCACCCGGCGGGTGCATTTCCACGAATTCATGCAGGAGATCCAGGCCGGCCTGAACGAGGCGCGCAAGCGCGGCGAGCAGGACACCGTCCGCCCCGTGGCCGAGGCCGTGGCGGCCCAAGTCCGCCTGCTGTGCTTTGACGAGATGCAGATCAGCGACATCGCCGACGCGATGATCGTGGGGCGGCTGTTCCAGGTTCTGTTCGACCAGGGGGTGACGGTGGTCACAACGTCGAACCGCGAACCGGACGACCTGTACAAGCATGGGCTGAACCGCCAGCTGTTCCTGCCCTTCATCGCGCTGATCCGCCAGCGGATGGAGGTGGTGTGCCTGGACAGCCGCACCGACTATCGCCAGAACCGCCAGGGCGGTCAGGTCTGGTTCGCCCCCGCCGACGCGGCGGCACGGGCCGAACTGGACGCCGTCTGGGCCGAGCTGACCGGCGACGCTACGCCCGAACCGCTGGTCCTGACCGTGCAGGGGCGCCAGGTCACCCTGCCCGCCCATGTCAGGCGCGCGGCGCGGTCCAGCTTCTGGGACCTGTGCGGCAAGCCGCTTGGGCCCGCGGATTACCTGGCGGTGGCACGCGCGGTCGACGTGCTGCTGATCGACGGCGTGCCGCGGCTGTCGGCGTCGAACTATAATGAGGCCAAGCGCTTCGTGACGCTGATCGACGCGCTTTACGAGGCGCGGGTCCGGCTGATCGCCAGCGGCGCGGACCAGCCCGAACAGCTGTACAACGAGGGCGAAGGCAGCTTCGAGTTCGAACGCACCGCATCCCGCCTGCGCGAGATGCAGGACGCCGCGTGGGGGCGGCGCGACCCGGCGGGGGACTAGACCCCCATCGTCCGCCGTCCGCGCTGGACCAGGGCGCGCAGCTCCTCCAGCGTCATCGCGCCGAACGCGGCCTCGTCCCCGCAGATGAAGCTTGGCGTGCCCATCAGCCCCATGTGGTCGCCCAGCAGGTGGCTGTAGGTGATGTGGCGTTCGACGGTATCGGCCTGCATGCCTGTGCGGATCGCGGCCTCGTCCAGGCCCAGATCGCGGACAACGCGCATCACGGTCGCCTCCTCGGCGCGGGCGCGCATGCCCAGCAGGGCGGCGTGCAGCCGCCAGTAGTTGCCCGTGGGCAGCGTCGCCAGCGACGCGCGCGCCGCGAATTCCGATCCGGGACCGAAGACCGGCCATTCGCGCAGCACCACCCGCAGCTGCGGGTCCGACCGGACCAGTTCCGACATCAGCGGCAGCATCGTCTTGCAGTGCGGACAGTTGTAATCGAAGAACTCGGTCAGGGTGATGTTGCCGTCGGGATTGCCCAGCACCGGTGCGGTCGGGTCGCGTTCCAGCGCCTGGCGCAACTCATCGGGCATCGGGTTGGGGCGGTCCTGCGCAAAGGCGGGCATCGCCGCGAAGGCGCCGGCAGAGGCCAGAAGAAAGCGGCGGGTCGGCATGGCTTGTCCTTTCGGCGGGTCCGGGGTCAGATGTCCTTCGGCCTAACCGACGGCGGACAGATGCGTAAATCCAGATATACCGAACCAGAGGTCACGATGGCGTCAGACCCCGACCCGGTCTGCCCGCTGTGCCTGCGCCCGATCCCGCCCGACGTGCCGCAAAGCCGCCATCACCTGATCCCCAAGCTGCGCGGCGGCAAGGGGGGCCCTACGGTGCTGCTGCACCACATCTGCCACAAGACGATCCACAAGACCCTGCGCGAGACGGAGCTGGCGCGAAACGTGAACACGGTCGAGGCGCTGCGCACCCATCCCGACCTGGCCCCGTTCTGGGCCTGGATCGCCCGCCGCCCGCCGGGTTTTTCCGGAAGGACGCGCTGATACCATCGGTTTTTCCGCTTTGCGGAAGCGTGATTCGGGCGCACCCTGAGACAGTCGTCCCCTGCGAAAGGACTGTCCCATGCCCCGATCGTTCCTGACCGCGCTGCTCTTGGGTGCCCTGACCGCCCCTGCGGCCTTGGCCCAGACCGGACCGCCCCAGGCCCCGGCGCCCGCGCCCATCGTGATCCCCGCCCCCCAGGACGCCCGCACCCCCGATGCCCCCCTGCCGACCAATCCGGCCATGACCGGCAAGCGGTCCTGCGGCGGGGCCCGGCAGGTCACATCCTGACAGGCGCACGGCCTCGACAAGGTCCGCGCAGGCGGTGAACCGCGCGTCTCGGCCTGCACGCCCTGGCTTTGGCGGCAGGTCGTGATCGGCACAGGCCTCCTTTGCGGCCCCACGCACGGGTTCGGCTGGCGTCGCTCACGCGGGTTCACAAGCCTGTGGTTGCGACCATGCAACGCCGCACACGGGCAATCCGGGCGTCAACCTTTCGGCAGCAGGGTCAGACGGTTAGATCTGCCCCGTCATCAGACTGAGAAGGACCCCCATCATGAAACTTGCATTCGCAACTCTGGGCGCAAGCCTGTTCGCCGTCACCGCCCATGCCGGCGGCTATGTCGCCCCCGTGGTCGAGCCCGCCCCCGCACCCGTCGTCGCCCCCGTCGCGGCACCCGTGTCCGACTGGACCGGTTTCTATGCCGGTCTGCAGTACGGCCAGGGGGATGCCGACGTGAACTTCGACGGCGACAGCGTGTCAAGCGACTTTGACGCCTACGGCGTGCACGGCGGCTACAACCGCGATTTCGGCCAGTTCGTTCTGGGCGGCGAGCTGGACTACAACCGCATCGACCTGGACGAGGCCGGCGAAGGCGACCTGGTCCGGCTGCGCGGCCGCGCGGGCTATGACTTGGGCCGCTTCATGCCCTACGTCTCTCTGGGCGCTGCCCATGTCGATGCGGACGACCTGTCGGAAACCGCCTTCACCTATGGCATCGGCGCCGACTTCAAGGTCACCGAGCGCGTGACCCTGGGCGCGGAATACACCCGCCAGGACTTCGACGACGTCAACGACGTGTCGGGCCTCGACCTCGACACCGACATGGTGCAGGTGCGCGCCTCGTTCCGGTTCTGATCGAAACGGTCCGAACGCGAAAGGCGGCCCCCGCGGGGGCCGCCTTTTTCATTGCCGCAACAGGTGCGATCAGCGCGTGAACTTCTTGTACTTCACGCGCTTGGGGTTCACCGAATCAGGACCCAGGCGGCGGATCTTGTCCTCCTCATAGGCCTCGAAGTTGCCTTCGAACCATTCGACATGCGCGTCGCCCTCGAACGCCAGGATATGCGTGCACAGACGGTCCAGGAAGAAGCGGTCGTGGCTGATGATCACCGCGCAGCCCGCGAAATCGTCCAGCGCCGCCTCCAGCGCCTGCAGCGTCTCGACGTCCAGGTCGTTGGTCGGTTCGTCCAGCAGCAGCACGTTGCCGCCCGATTTCAGCAGCTTGGCCATGTGCACGCGGTTGCGTTCGCCGCCCGACAGGGTGCCGACCTTCTTCTGCTGGTCGCTGCCCTTGAAGTTGAAGGCGCTGCAATAGGCGCGGCTGTTCATCGTCGCGTCGCCCAGGGCGATCAGCTCGGCGCCGCCGCTGATCTCCTCCCAGACGTTGTGGTTGTCGCCCAGCGCGTCGCGCGACTGGTCGACATAGGACAGCTGCACCGTCTCGCCCAGGGTGATCGTGCCCTCGTCGGGCTGCTCCTGGCCGGTCAGCATGCGGAACAGCGTCGACTTGCCCGCGCCGTTCGGACCGATCACGCCGACGATGCCGCCGGGCGGGATGGTGAAGTCCAGGTTCTCGATCAGCAGCTTGTCGCCCATCGCCTTCTTCAGGCCGATGACCTCGATCACCTTGCCGCCCAGGCGCTCGCCGTTCGGGATGATGATCTGGGCGCTGGTGATGCGCTCCTTCTCGGTCTTGTTGGCCATCTCGTTATAGGCGTTGACGCGGGCCTTCTGCTTGGCCTGACGGGCCTTGGCGCCGGCGCGGATCCATTCCAGTTCCTTCTCAAGGACCTTCTGCTTGGACTTGTCCTCGCGGGCCTCCTGCGCCACGCGCTTGGCCTTGGCGTCCAGCCACGAGGAATAGTTCCCCTCGTGCGGGATGCCGCGGCCGCGCTCCAGCTCCAGGATCCAGGTCGTGATGTCGTCCAGGAAATAGCGGTCGTGGGTGACGATCAGGATCGTGCCCTTGTATTCGATCAGGTGCTTTTGCAGCCAGGCGATGGTCTCGGCGTCCAGGTGGTTGGTCGGTTCGTCCAGCAGCAGCATGTCCGGCGCCTCAAGCAGCAGCTTGCACAGCGCGACCCGGCGGCGTTCGCCGCCCGACAGGGTGCTGACATCGGCGTCGTCGGGCGGGCAGCGCAGGGCCTCCATCGCGACATCGACCTGGCTGTCCAGGTCCCACAGGTTCTCGGCGTCGATCTGGTCCTGCAGGGCGGACATCTCCTCGGCGGTCTCGTCCGAGTAGTTCATCGCCAGCTCGTTATAGCGGTCCAGCTTGGCCTGCTTGGCCGCGACCCCCAGCATGACGTTGCCGCGCACGTCCAGGCTTTCGTCCAGATGCGGCTCCTGCGGCAGATAGCCGACGGTCGCACCCTTGGCGGCCCAGGCCTCGCCGGTGAAATCCTTGTCGATGCCGGCCATCACGCGCATCAGGCTGGATTTGCCCGATCCGTTGACGCCGACGACGCCGATCTTGACGCCCGGAAGAAAGTTCAGCTTGATGTTCTCAAACACCTTCTTGCCGCCGGGATAGGTCTTGGACACGCCGTCCATGTGGTAGACGAACTGATAGGACGCCATCGGAAACTCCTGTGAATTTGCCGCTTTGTAAGGGAAACGGGCGTCCGATGGAAGATCAGCGCACCTCGTCCACGAAATCGTCGCCCATGATGTCGCGCAGCGCGTCCATCTGGGGGGCCAGGCGCGCCTCCAGCGCGGCGATGGCCGCGGGGGGCGGCATCGGGCCGTCGGGATTTGCGAACACCTTCTGCGTCAGGTTGGCGTAGAAGCAGGGGCCCAGCCCCAGATGCGCCTCGACCGCGTCCATCACCCGGTGCGGCGCGCGCGAGATCCGACCGAAGGGCAGGACCAGCATGTCGGGATAGCGCCTAAGCCAGCGCGGCAGATAGGCGGCATAGTCGCCGCGTTCGTCCAGGACCGGGTTCGCGACCTCGGCCAGCCAGTCGGCCTCGGTCACGGGCACGCGCTTTTCCCGGCGCAGGTTCATGCGCAGCTGCGATATGGCGCGATCGACGGGGTGGCGGATCAGATAGATCACGCGCGCCTTGGGCAGCAGGTCGCGGACCGCCTGCACCCCCTCGTCCGGCAGGCCGGAATATTCCGGGGTGAAATCCATCGGCATCGCGTGTTCGGGCGCGGGGGCGAAGACACGCTTGTACCATTGGTTGTGGAACATCTTGCCGCTGGTGATGGCCGTCAGATAGGCGTCCAGCTCGGGCTGCAGCTCGACCTTGCGCGTCGTGTGGCGGTCGCGGATCTCCTGGGGCTTGTTGCGGTAATGCCAGGCGATCCAGCGGCGGTGTTCGGGGATGTGCAGATGGTTGAAATACTGCACCTCCTTGAAGGGCGGGATCCAGACCTGCGGATGCTGGCCCAGCATCTGGGCCAGCCAGCTGGTCCCGGCCTTCTGCGCACCAATGCACAGCGCTCCAGGCTTGCGGGGCTGGCCCTGGGGATCGAAGGCCGGGCTGATCGTCAGCGTGGTGACCAGGCGCGACAGGGCGTCAGCGCTCAAGTGTTCCCCAAAGGTCATAATCGCCCGCCTCGTCCACCGTCACGGTCACAATATCGCCCGGCGACAGGGCGTCAAACCCCTCGTCGATGAACAGGTTTCCGTCAATCTCGGGGGCGTCGGCCTTGGTGCGGCAGGTGGCGCCACGCTCGTCGACCTCGTCGACGATCACCTGGATGCGCTGGCCGACCTTGGCCTCCAGCTTGGCGGCGCTGATGGCCTGGGCCTTTTCCATGAATCGCGCAAAGCGGTCCTGCTTGACCGCGTCGGGCACGTGGTCGGGCAGGTCGTTGGCCCGCGCGCCCTTGACGTTTTCGTACTGGAACGCGCCGACGCGGTCCAGCTGCGCCTCGTCCAGCCAGTCCAGCAGGGTCTGGAACTCTGCCTCGGTCTCTCCGGGATAGCCCACGATGAAGGTCGAGCGCAGGGTGATGTCGGGGCAGATGTCGCGCCAGGCGGCGATCTCGTCCAGGGTCTTGGCCGCCGCCGCCGGGCGCGCCATGCGGCGCAGGACGTCGGGGTGGGCGTGCTGGAACGGGATGTCCAGATAGGGCAGGACCAAGCCATCCGCCATCAGCGGGATGAGGTCGCGCACATGCGGATAGGGATAGACGTAATGCAGCCGCACCCAGGCCCCAAGGCTGCCCAGATCACGCGCCAGATCGGTGATGTGGGCGCGGTGCCCCCGGTCGGTCGCGTGCTTCAGGTCCAGCCCATAGGCGCTGGTGTCCTGGCTGATGACCAGCAGTTCCCGCACCCCGGCCTGCACCAGGCGCTCGGCCTCGCGCACCACCGCATGGGCCGGGCGGCTGACCAGACGGCCGCGCATGTCGGGAATGATGCAGAACTTGCACTTGTGATTGCAGCCTTCCGAGATCTTCAGATAGCTGTAATGGCGCGGCGTCAGGCTGACCCCGCTGGCGGGCAGCAGGTCGATGAACGGATCGGGCTGCGGCGGCACGGCGGCATGGACCGCGTCCAGCACCTGTTCATATTGATGCGGCCCGGTCACGGCCAAGACCTTGGGATGCGCGCCGGTGATGTAATCCGGTTCCGCCCCCAGGCAGCCGGTGACGATGACGCGGCCATTCTCGCGCAGCGCCTCGCCGATGGCATCCAGGCTCTCGGCCTTGGCGCTGTCCAGGAACCCGCAGGTGTTGACCACCACGGCATCCGCACCATGGTAATCGGCGCTGATCGCATAGCCTTCGGCCCGCAGGCGCGTCAGGATGCGTTCGCTGTCTACCAAGGCCTTGGGGCAGCCAAGGCTGACCATGCCGATGGTCGGCTGACCGTCGCGGCGGTCATCCGGGATGCGCGCACGCGCAAGGTCGGGGCGGAGTTCGGGCGGGTTCTGCTGCATCCGCCGCACATAAGCGATTCTGGATCGCGGGGAAAGTCCGTTCCGCGGTCAGCGGCGGCCCATGAAACGACGGATCATCTTGAAGATGGCAAACAGCTTGAGCAGGCGGAACATGGGCTTCTCCGATATGGGTTCGCGGGCCCAACGTCCCCCGCGGGCAACCGGTTCACGGCAATGCGCGTTCCCGATGCCCGTCGTCGCCGGAACGTGATTTCACCACCGCCCGAAAAAAGGACCAGATGTCGCCATGATGAAACCCCGCCGCCTTGCCCTGATCCTTGCCGCCGCCCTGACGGTCGCGACCCCCGCTTTGGCCCAGCAGCCGCAAGGCATCCAGCGCGCGGGAGAGTTCATCGACGTGTGGAACAACCGCGGCGGCAACGTGCTGGAGATGGTGCAGACCCGTCAGGAGCTGGCATCGTCGGGCCGCACAGTGCGCATCCGCGGCTATTGCCGGTCGGCCTGCACGATCCTGACGACGATGCCCAATGCCTGCCTGGGGCCGCAGGCGCGGATCGGGTTTCACGCGCCGCGCATCCAGGGCACCCAGATCATCCCGCCCTATGTCGATCAGATCATGGGCAACTTCTATCGTGGCGGCATCCGCGAGCGGTGGTTCGGGGGCTGGAACCGCTCGATGGAGATGAAGATCATCTCGGCCCGCGAATACGTGCGCCTGGACCCGCAGGCGCGGATCTGCGGCAGCCTGCGCCCCTAGTCGCGCAGGCGCCAGCCGGTGGCAAAGATCCAGCGGATGATGGCCAGGCAGATCACGACCATGATCCCCACCGCCACCAGCGACACCCCCACCGGCACGTCGGCCAGTCCGAAGAACGACCAGCGGAACCCCGAGATCAGGTAGAGGACCGGGTTAAGCTTGGCCACGCCCTCCCAGAAGGGCGGCAGCATGCTGGCCGAATAGAAGGCGCCGCCCAGGAAGACCAGCGGCATGATGACCATCATCGGCACGATCTGCAGCTGTTCGAACGACTTGGCCCACAGCCCGATGATGAAGCCCAGCAGGCTGAAGCCGATCGACGACAGGACCAGGAAGGCCACCATCCAGAACGGGTGCAGGATGTGGACGCCGACGAAGACGAAGCTGGTCAGCAGGATCACCAGCGCGATCAGGATCGACTTGACCGCTGCCGCGCCGACGAAGCCCATCGTGACCTCGATCCAGCCGACGGGCGACACCAGGTATTCATAGATCGTGCCGCTGAACTTAGGGAAATAGATGCCGAAGCTGGCGTTGCTGACGGCCTGCTGCAGCACGGTCAGCATCATCAGGCCGGGCACGATGAAGGCCGCGTATTCGACCCCCTCGACCGACTGGATGCGCCCGCCGATGGCCGCGCCGAAGACGACGAAATACAGCACCGTGGACAGCACGGGCGATGCCAGCGACTGCCAGATGGTGCGGAAGAACCGCATCATCTCGTGGTGAAAGATGGACCAGACGCCAAACCAGTTGATGCTCATGCCGCGTCCTCGGAGACCAGGGAAAGGAAGACGTCCTCGAGGCTGGATTGCCGCGTGGACACGTCGCGCACGGTGATGCCGCGCGCGGCCAGATCGCCCAGAAGGCGCGCGATGCCGGTGCGTTCGGCCCGCGTGTCGTATTCGAAGGACAGCCGCCGCCCGTCATCCGACAGCGACAGCCCGCGCCCGGACAGATCGTCGGGGATCGCGGCCAGAGGCTGGTCCAGCTCGATCGACAGGGTCTTCTTGCCGAACTCTCCCATCAGCTCGCTGGTCGGCTTGACCAGCAGCAGGCTGCCCTTGGCGATGACGCCGATGCGGTCGGCCATCTCCTCGGCCTCCTCCAGGTAATGGGTGGTCAGGATGATCGTCACGCCCTCGCGGCGCAGATCGCCCACGACCTGCCACATCTCGCGGCGCAGGGCGACGTCGACGCCCGCCGTGGGCTCGTCCAGGAACAGCACCTTGGGCTGGTGCGACAGCGCCTTGGCGATCAGCACGCGGCGCTTCATGCCGCCCGACAGTTCCCGCGTGGCGGCGTCGCGCTTGTCCCACAGCGACAGCGACCGCAGGATGCGCTCGATATAGGCCTCGTCCGGAGGCATGCCGTACAGCCCGCGGGTGAAGCGGACGCAGTTGATGACCTTCTCGAACGGTTCCAGCGCGATTTCCTGGGGGACCAGGCCGATCAGCTTGCGCGCGGCGCGCCAGTCGGTGCGGATGTCGTGCCCGCCCACGCGGACCGTGCCGCCGGTCGGCACCACCAACCCGCAGATGATCGAGATCAGCGTGGTCTTGCCCGCCCCGTTGGGGCCCAGCAGGGCGATGATCTCTCCCTCGTCGATGGACAGGGTCACGTCGTCCAGCGCCTTGGTGCCGCTGCCATATTCCTTGGACAGGTGGTCGATGTCGATGATCGCGCCCATGCGCCTCTCCTGTAGGTGAGTTCGGGGACCGTGGCGCGCCTCGCGCACAGCTGTCCGGTCCCGCAGATAGGCCCTGCCCGCCCCGATTGCCAGTGCGGGACCGCGGATTCAGCCGTCCGACGTCCTCAGCCGCCCCCGGCTCATGTGGCGCTTGCGCCCGAAACCGGGGCTGCGGAGGACCTCGAACCCGGCATCCGACAGCGCCTGGCGGACATGGCCCGCGGCGCTATAGGTGGCGAACGTGCCCCCCGGCGCGGTATGTGCGCCGACCTCGGCCATCACGTCCGCGCCCCACATCTGCGGGTTCTTGGCCGGAGAGAAGCCGTCCAGGAACCACGCATCCGCCGCATCCCGCCACGCGGGCAACGTCTGGCGCACGTCGCCCAGGACCACGGTCAGCGCGACCTGTCCCACGCGGATCACCCCCTGCCCCCACCCGTTGCGCAGCTGCGCCGCCAGCGCCGACAGGTCGGGAAAGGCGGCATGCGCCTGCTCCAGCTGGGCGCGGCTCATCGGAAAGGCCTCGAAGCTGGTCATCCGCACGGGCACCGTCGCCACCTGCGCCAGCGCCAATGCGTTCAGACCGGTGCCGAACCCCGTCTCGGCCACGTGGAACCCCGGCCTCAGCCGCGCGGGCAGGTCGTTGCCCGCAAAGAAGACGTGCCGCGTCTCCTCCAGCCCGCCGCCCAGGCTGAAATAGGGGTCGTCGAACTGCTGTGACACGGGAACGCCCCCAGCGCGCCAGTCCAGCGCAGGCTCGTCATCGGGACGGGGATGGGTTAGGTCGCTCATGACGCATCTGTCGGGAAAGGACGCGGCTTTGGCAAGGGTGATCCATGTGGCGGGGGCCGGCATTTTTGGGCTGGCCTGTGCCTGGGCGCTGGTCCGGCGCGGCGCGCAGGTCACCGTGTTCGAGGCCGCGACCATCGGCGCAGGATCCTCGGGCGGCCATGTGGGCGCCCTGGCCCCCCATGCGCCCGACCCCTGGAACATCAAGAAACAGCTGCAGCTGGACAGCCTTCTGGCCGCCCCCGCCTTCTGGGCCAGCGTCGAACAGGCCTCCCGCCTGCCTACGGGTTACGCCCGCACCGGCCGCCTGCAACCCGTTCCCGACATGGATACCGCCGCCCGCCTGCCCGACCGCATCGCGGCCGCCGCGCGCCAGTGGCCTGCTGCCATGGGCATGGCGCTGACCCGCGATCCGCACGGCCCGCTGATCCCGCCCAGCCCCACCAGCCTGTGGCTGACCGACGGGCTGACGGCCCGCCTGAATCCCCGCGCCGCCCTGCAGGCTCTGACCGCGGCGATCCGCGCCGGGGGCGGCCGGATCCACGAACACACGCCGGCCCCCGACGCCCACGCCCCCACGATCTGGGCCACGGGCACGCCGGGACTTGTGGCGCTGAACAGCGCGCTGGACCGCAAGATCGGCCAGGGGGTCAAGGGCCAGTCGCTGCTCCTCTCCCACGCCGCCCCTGACAGCCCTCAGGTCTTTGCCGACGGGCTGCATATCGTGCCCCATGCGGACGGCACCACGGCCATCGGCTCGACCTCGGAAAACACCTACGACACCGTACACCCCGACCATCAGGCCCAGGATCTGCTGGCCCGCGCCGTCGCGATCTGCCCGACGCTGGCCGATGCACCCGTCCTCGACATCTGGGCCGGCCTGCGCCCCCGCGCCCGCTCGCGCGCGCCGGTGCTGGCCCCGTGGCCCGGCCGCCCCGGCCACCTGATCGTCAATGGCGGCTTCAAGATCGGCTTCGGCATGGCCCCGCTGATCGCCGACCTGACCGCACAGATCCTTCTGGGCGACCGTCGGGACATCCCCGACCTCTTCGCCCTGCCCTGAGATTTCTCCTTTGCCCAAATACCCCGGGGGGAGTCCACAGGACGGGGGGCAGCGCCCCCCTGCCCGCTTGCCACCCGCGCGCGCCCCGCGCACACTCCCCCCGAACCAGCCGGAGCCCGCGATGACCCGCCTCGACCATGCCTTCACCGCCATTGATGCCGCCAATGCCCAGGACCCGAACCTGGACGACGGCAAGCCTGCGAACCTCCTCTATGGCCAGCGCATGACGGCGGAACAGCAGCGCCTGTTCCCAGACGCCGACGACGTTCTGCGCATCGCCTGCCGCGGCCAGCATGTCGAACGCTGGCTGCTGCCGCGGGCCGACTATCCGATGAACCGCCCCGGCTATCTGGCCTGGCGTCAGGAACAGGGCCGCCGTCACGCGGATCGCATCGCCGGCATCATGGCCGATGCGGGCTATGACGCCGATGACATCGACCGCGCCCGCAAGATGCTGACCAAACAGGGCCTCAAGCGCGACCCCCAGGTGCAGGCGCTGGAGGACGTGATCTGCTTCACCTTCATCCGCTGGTATCTGGGCGATTTCATGGCCGAACAGCCCGACCACAAGATCCCCCGCATCATCGAGAAGACCGCCCGCAAGATGTCGGCCGAGGCCCGCGCCCGCGCCCTGGCCGAATTCCCCATGCCCGAGGCGTTGGCCCAGTATTTCCATGACGCCGATCAGCCGCAAACCCTGTCGCGCGCCGTCATCGTCTCGCATGGCCAGCCCGGCGACCCCGCACCCCAGCAGGCCGCCATCGAGGCGCTGGCCGCCCAGGTCGCGGCCCACGCCCCCGGCGTCGAGGTCCTGGGCGCGACGCTCGCCGACCCCGACGCCCTGCCCCGCACCTGCCGCAGCGACTGCATCATCTATCCGATGTTCATGGCCGAGGGCTGGTTCACCGGCGTCGAACTGCCCCGCCGCCTGACCCAGGCCGGCGCACCGGGCGCGCATATCATGCGCCCCTTCGGCACCGATCCCGGCCTCGACGCGCTGATTGTCGAAAAGGCGCGCCAGGCGGCGGGCGCCCAGGGCTGGGCGCTGTCAGATACGACCCTGCTCCTCTCCGCGCATGGATCGCAGCGTGGGCAGGCCAGCCACGACATCACCATGGCACTGGCCGCCCGCATCGCGCCGCATTTCGCCCGCGTCGTCGCGGGCTTCGTCGAACAGGAGCCCTTCATCGCCGACGCCGCCCGCGGCTTGGATCGTGCCATCAGCCTGCCGATGTTCGCGCTGCGCGCGGAACATGTGCTGGACGACCTGCCGCAGGCGCTGGATCAGGCAGGCTTCACCGGCCCGCGCCTGGACCCGGTGGGCTTGGCCCCCGAAGTGCCTGCGATGATCGCAGCCTCCATCGCCAGAGAAGTTTCAAGCTTGAAATGATTTCGGACCCGTGCCAGCCTGCAGCGCAGGAGGTGGCACGGGATGAAGATTCTCTGTCTGGGCGGCGGGCCTGCGGGCCTTTACTTCGCGATCTCGATGAAGCTGCGCGATCCGTCGCATGACGTGACCGTGCTAGAGCGCAACGGCGCGGGCGACACCTTCGGATGGGGCGTGGTGCTGTCCGACGACGCCCTGTCGCGGCTGCAGAAGAACGACCCGTCCTCGGCCCAGGCGATCCGCGATCACTTCATCTACTGGGACGACATCGCTGTCATCCGCGACGGCCACCGGCAGGTCTCCGGCGGGCACGGCTTCGCGGGCATCGGGCGGCGTCAGCTGCTGATCCTGCTGCAGGAGCGCGCGCGCGACCTGGGCGTCGATCTGCAGTTCCGGACCGAGTTCCAGACCGCTGAACAGTATCGCCGCGACTATGACCTGGTCGTCGCCTGCGACGGGCTGAACAGCAAGGTCCGCACGGAATATGCGGACGTGTTCCGCCCCGACATCGACATGCGCCGCTGCAAGTTCGTCTGGCTGGGTACCAAACAGAAATTCGACGACGCCTTCACCTTCATCTTCGAAAAGACGCCGCAGGGCTGGCTCTGGGCGCATGTCTATTCCTTCGACGCCGACACCGCGACCTTCATCGTGGAATGTTCGCAGGAGACCTGGGACGCGATGGGCTTCGAGGGCATGACGAAAGAGCAGATCGTCGAGACCTGCCGCGACGTCTTCAAGGATCATCTGGGCGGGCACGACCTGATGTCGAACGCGGCGCATCTGCGCGGCTCGGCCGTCTGGATGAACTTTCCCCGCGTCATCTGCGAGCGGTGGTACCATGAGAACGTCGTGCTGATGGGCGATGCGGCGGCGACGGGGCATTTCTCGATCGGGTCCGGCACGCGGCTGGCCTTGGACAGCGCCATCGCACTGGCGGATTACCTGCATTCCGAACCCGACCTGCCCCGCGCCTTCGAACGCTATCAGGAGGAACGGCGGGTCGAGGTGCTGCGCCTGCAATCGGCGGCCCGCAACAGCCTGGAATGGTTCGAGGAGGTCGAGCGTTACCTGGACCTGGACCCGATCCAGTTCACCTATTCCCTGCTGACCCGCAGCCAGCGGATCGGGCATGAGAACCTGCGCCTGCGCGACCCGGGTTGGGTGCGCGAGGCCGAGGACTGGTTCCAACGGCAGGCCGGCGGCCAGCCGGGCCGCGCGCCGATCTTCGCGCCCTTCCGCCTGCGCGACATGGCGCTGAAGAACCGCATCGTCGTCTCGCCCATGGCCCAGTACAAGGCGCAGGACGGCTGCCCGACCGACTGGCACCTGGTCCATTACGGCGAACGCGCCAAGGGCGGCGCGGGGCTGGTCTTCACCGAGATGACCTGTGTCAGCCCCGAAGGCCGCATCACGCCGGGCTGTCCGGGCCTCTATGCGCCCGAGCATCAGGCGGCCTGGCGGCGGATCACCGATTTCGTCCATGCCGAGACGGATGCCAGGATCTGCTGTCAGATCGGCCATTCGGGCCGCAAGGGCTCCACCCGCATCGGGTGGGAGGGGATGGACCAGCCGCTGGCGGAGGGCAATTGGCCGATCATGGCGGCCTCCGCCCTGCCCTGGTCCGAGGGCAATGCCGTCCCGCAGGAGATGACCCGCGCCGACATGGAGGCGGTGACGGCGCAATTCGTGGCCGCGACCCGCATGGCCGATGCGGCGGGCTTCGACATGATCGAGCTGCATGCGGCGCATGGCTATCTGCTGTCCGGGTTCCTGTCGCCGGTGTCGAACCGGCGCGGCGATGAATACGGCGGCAGCCTGGAGAACCGCCTGCGCTGGCCGCTGGAGGTGTTCACCGCCATGCGCGCCGTCTGGCCCGAGGGGCGGCCCATGTCGGTGCGCATCTCGGCCACGGACTGGACCGAGAACGGCGTGACGCCTGACGAATCGGTCGCCATCGCGCGGGCCTTTCACGCGGCGGGGGCGGATATCATCGACGTGTCTGCGGGCCAGACGACGCCCGATGCGCGGCCCGTCTATGGGCGGATGTTCCAGACGCCGTTTTCCGACCGCATCCGCAACCAGGCGGGGCTGGCCACGATGGCGGTGGGCAACATCACCGATGCGGATCAGGCCAACGGCATCCTGATGGCGGGGCGCGCCGATCTGGTGGCCATCGGGCGGCCGCATCTGGCCGATCCCTATTGGACGCTGCATGCGGCGACGGCGCTTGGCGACGGGGCGGACTGGCCCCTGCCCTATCACGCGGGCCGCGATCAGGCGCGGCGACTGGCCGCCAAGCAGGCCGAGGAGATCCGCGCATGACCCGCGTCCTGATCACCGGCGGCGGCAGCGGCACCGGCGCCGACATGGCCCGCGCCTTTGCCGCCCAAGGCCATGAAGTCGTCATCACCGGGCGCGATGCCGCGCGGCTTGAGGCGGTGGCGGGCGGCCTGATCCGCGCCGTGCCCGGCGATGTCAGCGACGAGGATCAGGTGCGCCGCATCTTCGACGACGCCGGCCCCTGCCAGGTGGTCATCGCCAATGCCGGCATCGCCGAGGCCGCGCCCTTTGCCCGCACCACGCTGGACCAGTTCAGCCGCATCATGGCGGTCAACCTGACGGGGGTCTTCCTGACCTTTCGGCAGGCGCTGTCGCAGATGGGACCGGGGGGGCGGTTGATCGCGGTGTCCTCGGCCGCGGGGCTGCGGGGGGCGGCCTATGCCTCGGCCTACGCGGCCAGCAAGCACGGGGTGATGGGGCTGGTGCGGTCGATCGCGCTGGAGGTGGCGTCGAAACGGATCACCGCCAACGCCATCTGCCCCAGCTATCTGGACACAGAAATGACCGGCCGCACGCTGGACGGGATCATGGCGAAGACGGGGCGCGACCGCGACGCGGCGCTGGCCGCGCTGACCGCCCGCAACCCGCAGGGCCGCCTGATCGCGCCCGCCGAGGTGACCGGCGCGGCGCTGTGGCTAGCATCAGACGCTGCGGCCAGCGTGAACGGCCAGGCCATCGTCCTGGACGGGGGCGAGAGCGCATGACCGACCTGTCCAAGCGGCGGCTGAAGATCTGGATCCGCCTGCTGGGCGTGACGCGGGGGGCCGAGAACCACCTGCGCGACTATCTGCGCCGCGCGCATGGCACGACCCTGCCCCGCTTTGACGTGATGGCGGCGCTGTGGCGCAGGCGCGAGGGCGTGACCATGTCCGAGCTGTCGCGCCTGCTGCTGGTGTCGAACGGCAATGCCACCGCGGTCGTCGACCGGCTGGAGGCCGACGGCATGGTCCGCCGCGAGGCCGAGGATGGCGACCGCCGCCGCATCCGCGTGCGCCTGACGCCCGAAGGCCTGGAGGCGTTCGAGATCATGGCCCTGGGCCATGAGGCCGAGGTCGACGCGATCCTGGGCCGACTGTCCGAAACCGATCTGGAGGCGCTGCGCGACATCCTGTCCCGCGCCGGGAGGCCCGAATGAAACCCGTCCCCATGGCCGATCTGACGCCCGAGCATTTCCTGTGGGAGGTCACGGACCGCATCGCGGTGATCCGCCTGAACCGCCCCGAACGCAAGAACCCCCTGACCTTCGACAGCTATGCCGAACTGGGCGCGTGCTTTCGGATGCTGGCCCATGCCTCGGACGTGGATGTGGTGGTGCTGGCCTCCAACGGCGGGAATTTCTGTTCCGGCGGCGACGTGCATGAGATCATCGGCCCGCTGGTCGGCATGGAGATGCCGCAGCTGCTGGCCTTCACCCGCATGACCGGAGAGCTGGTCCGCGCGATGATCCATTGCGGCAAGCCGGTGATCGCGGCGGTCGAGGGGATCTGCGTGGGCGCGGGCGCGATCATGGCCATGGCCAGCGACCTGCGGCTGGCCGCGCCCTCGGCCAAGGCCGCGTTCCTGTTCACCAAGGTGGGGCTGGCGGGCTGCGACATGGGGGCCTGCGCGATGCTGCCGCGCATCGTGGGACAGGGGCGCGCGGCGGAACTGCTGTACACCGGCCGCGTGCTGCGCGCCGAGGAGGGCGAGCGGTGGGGGTTCTGGAACAGCCTGCATGACGATGTCCTTGCGGCGGCGATGGATCTGGCGCGGGCGATCGCGGCGGGGCCTGTCTGGGCGCATGGCATCACCAAGACGCAGCTTCTGCAGGAATGGACCATGGGGCTGGACCAGGCGATCGAGGCCGAGGCGCAGGCCCAGGCCATCTGCATGACCACGCGCGATTTCGAGCGGGCCTATCGGGCCTTCGTCGCCAAGGAGACGCCGGTCTTCGAGGGCAACTAAGGGAACCGGGGCTCTGCCCCGGACCCCGGGATATTTGGGTGAAGAAGACGATGGATCGCAGCTTTCTGGACTGGCCGTTCTTTGAGCACAGGCATCGCGCGCTGGCCCAGGGGCTGGAGGACTGGGCCCTGGGCGCGCTGCCTGTGGATCACGGCGATGTGGACGGGGCCTGTCGGGGGCTGGTGCGGGCGCTTGGCGATGGCGGGTGGCTGGCGCATTCGGGGGGCGAGGCGCTGGACGTGCGCGCGCTGTGCCTGATCCGCGAGACCTTGGCGCGCCATGACGGGCTGGCGGATTTCGCCTTCGCCATGCAGGGCCTGGGCATGGGGGCGGTGACGCTGTTCGGCAGCGCGTCGCAGCGGGCATGGCTGGAGCGGACGCGAGGGGGCCGGGCGATTTCGGGGTTCGCGCTGACCGAGCCTGCCTCGGGGTCGGACGTGGCGCGGCTGGCGACCACGGCGCGGCGGGATGGCGACGGGTGGGTGCTGGACGGGGAAAAGACCTATATCTCCAACGGCGGGATCGCGGATGTCTATGTGATCGTGGCGCGGACCGGAGAGGCCCCAGGCGCGCGGGGGCTGTCGGCCTTCCTGCTGCCTGCGGACACGCCGGGGCTGGAGGTGGCAGGCCGCATCGACGTGATGGCCCCGCATCCGCTGGCGCATCTGCGCCTGACCGGGGTGCGGTTGCCGGGGGAGGCGCTGATCGGGCAGGCGGGACAGGGGTTTCGCATCGCCATGACGGTGCTGGATCATTTCCGGCCCACGGTGGGGGCCGCGGCCCTGGGCTTCGCGCGCCGGGCGCTGGATGAGGCGCTGGCGCGGGTGCGGTCGCGCCAGATCCAGGGCGCGCCGATGGCCGAGCTGCAGATGGTCCAGGGGCATCTGGCCGACATGGCGCTGAAGATCGACGCCGCCGCCCTGCTGATCTATCGCGCGGCCTGGGCCAAGGACCAGGGCGCGCCCCGCATCACGCGCGAGGCGGCGATGGCCAAGCTGTACGCCACCGAGATCGCGCAGGAGGTCATCGACCAGGCGGTGCAGCTGCATGGCGGCGACGGCGTGCGCACCGGCAGCACGGTCGAGAGCCTGTACCGTGAGATCCGCGCCCTGCGCATCTATGAGGGGGCCAGCGACGTGCAGCGCGTCGTCATCGCCCGCAGCATCCTGGAGGGCGCATGACCTATTCCCGCACCATTCCCATCGAGTTCTGCCACTGCGACCCGGCGGGGATCGTTTTTTACCCCCGCTATGCGGAGATGGTGAACCACATGGTGGAGAACTTCTTCCTGGAGGTCGTGGGGCATGGGTTCGGCCCGATGATGGCGGCGGGTCAGGGGATGCCCACCGTCGCGCTGGAGATGGCGTTCCGCAAGCCTGCGCGGCTTGGCGACCGGCTGGACTGGACGCTGGTGGTCGAGCATCTGGGCCGGTCCAGCGCGCGCTTTCTGATCCGCGGCGAGGACCGGGTGGAGGCGCGGACCACCGTGGTCTGGATGGACCGCGATTTCACCCCGTCGCCCTGGCCCGACGACATGCGACAGACCCTGGAGGCGCATCATGCATGAACCCCTGCATCCGGCGACGTGGAAGCGCGCCTCGGGCTATGCCAACGGGATCATGGCGCGGGGGCGGATGATCTTTACCGGCGGGCTGGTGGGCTGGGACGCGAATCAGGTCTTTCAGACCGACGATTTCGCGGGCCAGGTCCGGCAGGTGCTGGAGAACATCGTGGCGGTCCTGGCCGAGGGCGGCGCGGGGCCACAGCATCTGGTGCGGCTGACCTGGTACGTCACCGACAAGCACGAATATCTGGGCGCGCTGCGCGCGGTGGGGGCGGCCTACCGTGACGTGATCGGGCGGCATTACCCGGCCATGGCGCTGGTGCAGGTCGTGGCGCTGGTCGAGGACCGCGCCAAGGTCGAGATCGAGGCCACGGCCGTGGTGCCGGAATAGGGGGACGATCATGCTGGGACCAAGCGGGCACGAGGACAGCTTCACGCGCGACAACCTGCCCCCGCCGGAGGCCTGGCCGCGGATCGACCTGTCCGGATACGACTATCCTGATTGGCTGAATGCGGGGGCGGAGCTGACCGACCGCATGGTCGATCGCGGGTTCGGGGACCGGGTCGCGCTGGTCGGCAACGGGCGGGCGCGGACCTACAAGGAGCTGTCGGACTGGACCAACCGGCTGGCCCATGCGCTGGTCGCCGATTACGGGCTGCGGCCGGGCAACCGGGTGCTGATCCGGTCGGCCAACAACCCCGCGATGGTCGCCTGCTGGCTGGCCGCGACCAAGGCGGGGGCGGTCGTGGTCAACACCATGCCCATGCTGCGCGCCAAGGAGCTGTCCCAGATCATCGACAAGGCGCAGGTGACGCATGCGCTGTGCGACACGCGCCTGATGGATGAGCTGGTGGCGGCGGCCAAGGGCTCGGCCACGCTGACCACCGTGGTGGGGTTCGACGGCACCGCGAACCATGACGCGGAGCTGGACCGGGCGGCGCTGACGAAACCCGTGCGGTTCGAGGCGGTGCGGACCGGGCGGGATGACGTGGCGCTGTTGGGGATGACGTCGGGTTCGACGGGCGAGCCCAAGGCCACGATGCATTTCCACCGCGACCTCTTGATCATCGCCGACGGCTATGCGCGGGAGGTGCTGGGGGTGAGGCCCGACGATGTCTTCGTGGGGTCACCGCCGCTGGCCTTCACCTTCGGGCTGGGCGGGCTGGCGGTGTTCCCGCTGCGCTTCGGGGCCAGCGCGGTGCTGCTGGAGAACGCCTCGCCCCCGAACATGATCGAGATCATCGAACGCCACCGCGCCACGATCTGCGTGACCGCGCCCACGGCCTATCGGGTGATGCTGCGCGCGATGGATCAGGGGGCGGACCTGTCCAGCCTGCGCGTGGCGATCAGCGCCGGAGAGACGCTGCCCGCCCCCATCTGGCAGGACTGGCACGACCGCACGGGCAAGCCGATGCTGGACGGGATCGGCGCGACCGAGATGCTGCACATCTTCCTGACCAACCGGCTGGACGACAGCCATCCAGGCTGCACCGGGCGGCCCGTGCAGGGATACCGCGCGCGGATCGTGGACGATGCGGGACAGGAGGTGCCGCGCGGAGAGATGGGGCGGCTGGCGGTGATCGGGCCCACCGGCTGCCGCTATCTGAACGATGCGCGGCAGGCAGAGTATGTGCAGGGCGGCTGGAACCTGACCGGCGACACCTTCTGGCAGGACGATGACGGGCGGTTCCATTTCGCGGCGCGCTGCGACGACATCATCGTGTCGTCGGGCTACAACATCGCGGGGCCGGATGTGGAGGCGGCGTTGCTGGCGCACGCGGACGTGCTGGAATGCGCGGTGATCGGCGCGCCGGACCCGGAGCGCGGCCAGATCGTCGAGGCGCATGTGGTGCTGGCCCCCGGCGTCGCGCCCGACACCGCGACGGCGGAGCGGCTGCAGCGTCATGTGAAGGACGTGATCGCGCCCTTCAAATATCCCCGCCGGGTGGTCTTCTGCGCGGCCCTGCCCAAGACCCAGACCGGCAAGATCCAGAGGTTCAGGCTGAAGCAATGAGTATCGACCCTGCACAGGAAGGCGCGCGCATGTCGTTCGACGGGCGCATGTCCTATGGCGATTATCTGGGGCTGGACCGGCTACTGACATCGCAGCATCCGCTGTCGGATGCGCATGACGAGATGCTGTTCATCATCCAGCACCAGACCTCCGAGCTGTGGATGAAGCTGGCCCTGCTGGAGATGGGGGCGGCGCGGGAACGGATCGCTGTGGGCGACCTGCGCCCGGCGTTCAAGATGCTGACCCGCGTGGCGCGGATCATGGAGCAGCTGAATTCGGCCTGGGACGTGCTGCGCACCATGACGCCGTCGGAATATTCGACCTTTCGCCCCGCGCTGGCCGAGAGCAGCGGGTTCCAGTCGCATCAGTACCGGATGATCGAGTTCGTCGCAGGCAACCGCAACATGGCGATGATCGCGCCCCATGCGCATCGGCCCGACCTGGCCGAGGCGCTGCGGGCGGAGGCCGCGCGGCCGTCGCTGTACGACGAGGTTCTGGGGCGGCTGAGAGCGGCGGGGTTCGACGTGGCGGCGCGCACCGTGCTGGACAAGCCCCATGCGCCGGACGCGGCGGCGCGGGCGGCCTGGGCCGAGGTCTATCGCGAACCGGCGCGGTATTGGGAGCTGTATGAGCTGGCCGAGAAGCTGGTGGATTTCGAGGATTACTTCCGCCGCTGGCGGTTCAACCATGTGACGACGGTGGAGCGGATCATCGGCTTCAAGCGCGGATCGGGGGGCACGTCGGGGGTGACCTATCTGCGGCGGATGCTGGACGTGGTGCTGTTCCCCGACCTGTGGGAGCTGCGGACCGAGCTGTGAGCGGGGCGGACGGCCGCGCCTGACCGGCCCTGACGGGCCGGGGTCGCGGCCGTCGGTGGCGCCCGGACCTGCGGTCCGGGCGCGGTCGGTCCAGTGGGTCAGGCGGCGGGGCCGTAATAGGCGTAGTTGCCCTGGACCGTGAAGCCGAGGCTGGCATAGGTGGCCTGGGCTGCGGTATTCGCGCGGCTGACGGCCAGGCCGATGCGTGTGGCACCGAGATCCTGGGCCCAAGCGGCGGCCTGGCGCATCATCCAGCCGGCGAGACCCTGACGGCGGAAGGTGGGCAGGACCTCCACCGCGTGGACCATGGCGGTGCAGTCATGCAGCGCGACGAAGCCTGCGCCGGCGGCACGGTCCCGGATGCGGCCCAGGAGGGCGGCCTTGGGCAGGGGCACGCGGTCGATCACGGCCTGTCTTGCGGGGGTGATGTTGCCCGCGCCCCAGATCTGGCGCTGGATCGCCAAGGGGGGCCAGATCGCGAAGGCGGTGACGGGCGGGATCTGCCGGTCGGTCAGCGCGGCGATTGGCGCGGCCATGACCAGGGTCGGGATATGCGCGCCGAGGCCGCGCGCGGTCAGGGCGGCGATCAGGTCAGTTTCATCGTCCCACGCACGGAACAGCGGCGGCTGGCCCCATGCGGCATGCCGGGCGCAGGCGGCATCGATGTCGGCATCGCCCCACGGACCGACCGCGATGGCCGAGCTGACGCGCCCGCCCGCCCCTGCGCCCCGCCCGACCAGGAAGCCGCCGCAGCGGACGGTCTCAGACGCGGGCCAGGTCGCCTCGAAGGCGGCGGCCAGATCGGGGTCGGGCCTCACAACCCGATGCGTCCGCGCAGCGCGGCCATGGCCAGATCGACGCGGGCGGCATCCAGGCCCCGCACCACAAGGTTCGTGCCCCAACCCGTGTCATCGCGGAACGGATAGGACCCGAGCGACAGGTCGGCGTATTCGGCGGCGACGGCCTTCAGGTCCTCGGCCACCTCGCTTTCGCCGCGGCGGACCTCGACGGTCAGGGACTGCACCGGGCGGCCCACGGGCAGCTGCGGGATCAGCCAGGCGACCATGGCGCGGAAGACCTCGGGGACGCCCGCCATCACATGGGTCGCGCCGATGGAGAAGCCGGGCGCGGCCGACACGGCATTGTCGATCAGCGTCGCACCCACGGGGATGCGGGCCATGCGCAGGCGGTTCTCGTTCAGTTCGACCCCCATGCGGTCGCAGCGCTCCTGCAGCAGGGCGCGGGCGGTGGGGTTGACCTCGACCGTGGTGCCATGGGCGGCGGCCACGGCATCGGCGGTGATGTCGTCATGCGTGGGCCCGATGCCGCCGGAGGTGAACAGCAGGTCGTACGCCCCGCCCAGGGTCCGGTCCAGTGCGCGGATCGCGTCCACGATGCGGTCGGTGTCGTCGGCCACCACGCGGATCTCCTGAAGGTCAATGCCGGTGGCGGTCAGCACCTGGGCCAGGTGATGGGCGTTCCCTTCGCGGGTGCGGCCGGACAGGATCTCGTCGCCGATGACCAGGATGGCGGCTGTGGGGTTGTCGGACTGCATCAGGCTCTCCCTTGGGTGTCGCGCCCCATCTATGCCCGCAGCCGGGGCTGGAACAAGTGGGCGCGCGTCTCTATCTAGGGCGGCAGACAGAAAGGATCAGCGATGGACGAAGGCCGTATCACGAGGGAAGGCATCCGCCTGCACATGCCCGGGGATTTCGCAGGCATGCGGGCGGCGGGCGCCCTGGCCGCGCGGATCCTGGACGAGGTGGGGCCGATGGTCGCACCGGGCGTCACCACCGGCGCGCTGGACGATTTCATCCGGGGCCGGGTGACGGAGCTGGGCGCGACCTCGGCCACGATAGGCTATCGCGGGTACCAGCATGCCAGCTGCATCAGCGTGAACCACGTAGTCTGTCACGGCATCCCCGGCGACAAGAGCCTCAAGGACGGCGACATCCTGAACATCGACGTGACGGTCATCCTGGACGGCTGGTTCGGAGACACCAGCCGGATGTACGTGGCAGGCAAGCCGTCGCTCAAGGCGCAGCGGCTGCTGCAGGTGACCCATGACGCGCTGATGAAGGGGATCGAGGCCGTGCGCCCCGGCGCGACCTTCGGCGACATCGGCGCGGCGATCCAGACCTATGCGGAAGAACGGCGCATGTCGGTGGTGCGCGACTTCTGTGGGCACGGGATCGGGCGGGTGTTCCATTCGCCGCCCAACGTGCTGCATTTCGGACGCCCGGGAAAAGGCCCGGTGCTGGAGGAGGGCATGTTCTTCACGATTGAGCCGATGATCAACCTCGGCCGCCCGGAAACCAAGGTCCTGGCCGATGACTGGACGGCGGTGACGCGCGACAAGTCGCTGTCGGCCCAGTTTGAACATTCGATCGGCGTGACGGCCGACGGATGCGAGATCTTTACCCCTTCCGACCGGTTCTTCCCCGAACTGGCGTGATCGATTGCGTCCCGCGGTGGCCGGGGGCGCTCCGCCCCCCGGACCCCCCGGAGGTCGCAATCATTCATTGGTCAGGAAAACACCGCAAGGCGTCCTCCGCCCCAGGGGGTCCGGGGGGTGGAACCCCCCGGCGCCGCGCGGGACGCAAAGCTCAGGCGCGGCCGGACGCCGCCGACAAAAGCGACGGATCGATCCCCTGCGCCCGCAGCGCGCGCTGCCACTTGTCCTCGTGCGACAGATCAAAGATCAGGTCCTCGGCGCCATCTCCGGTCAACCAGCCATTGGCCAGCATCTCGGTCTCCAGCTGCCCCGGCCCCCAGCCTGCATAGCCAAGCGCCAGAACCGCAGGATCGGGGCCATAGCCCTGCGCCAGTTCCACCAGGATGTCGCGCGTCGTGGTCATCGCCAGCGCCTGACCGATCCGCAAGCGCCCCTCGGGGTCCTGCCCGTGCTCGGCCACCTTGTGCAGCACGAATCCCCGGCCCGGCTCGACCGGGCCGCCAAAGCGCACCTCGATCGGCCGCGCATCCTCCTCGGCCTCGATGCCCAGCTGGTCCAGCAGATCGCCAAAGCCGATCTCGGGCAGCGGGCGGTTCAGCACCAGCCCCATCGCCCCCTCGTCGGAATGCGCGCAGACCAGCACCACGGACCGCTCGAAACGCGGATCGCTCATGCCGGGCATGGCGATCAGGATCTTGCCGGTCAGGTTGCGGTCTTGGGCGGAATCACCGGTGATGCTGGTCATCATGTCTCCTTTTCATGACAGATCGGCACTGGGGCGGGATGTTGCAAGGCTTGCGCGGAATTGTGACTTTCCGCCCCCGCCGCGCGGGCGCTAGGACAGGGGCATGACACATTTCCCCCGCCCGCTTCTTGCCACCGCCCTGGCGCTTGTCCTGACCGGACCCGCCATCGCCCAGGACGACCTGCCGCCCGGCCTGCGCGGCGCACAGCTGCTGCCCGGCTGGACCGAACCCGGCGGCGCGCGCATCCTGGCGCTGGAACTGCTGCTGGAGCCGGGCTGGAAGACCTACTGGCGCAGCCCCGGCGACACCGGCCTGCCGCCCCAGCTGGACTGGGCGGGCTCACGGAACCTGTCCCATGTCACCCTGCACTGGCCCGCGCCCCAGGCCATCCGATCCGGAGAGACGCTGGAGATGGGCTATCACGACCGCCTCGTGCTTCCGCTGACCGCCCATCCGCAGGACCCCGGCAAGCCCGTCGACATCGCCGCCCAGATCGATCTAGGCCTGTGCGAGAACATCTGCGTTCCCGTGCACCTTGAACTGCAGGCGCCGCCCGTGGGCAGGCAGTCGGACCCGGTGATCGCCAGCGCCCTTGCGGCGGAGCCGCAGCGCCTGGACGGCAACCCCGCCTGCGAGGTGACGCCCCTGGCAGACGGGCTGCGCGTCGCGATGGACCTGCCGCAGGGCCCGGCCACGCTGGCCGCGGTCGAACTGACCGACAATCCGCAGGTCTGGGTCTCGGCGGCGGACATCCTGCCCGGACCCACGGGCCCCCAGGCGGTGGTCGAGATGGTCGCTCCCTCGGGCAAGCCCTTCGATCTGGACCATGACGCACTGCGCCTGACGGTGATCCCCGCCGATGGGGGACGGGCGACCGAAACCACCGGCTGCGCCGCGGACTAGGTCCCCGCACGGCGCCCCCGCCGGACCTGCGCCAGGGTCGCCCCCGCCATGATCGCCGCCAGCGTCGCCAGATAGGCCAGCAGCGCGCCCCCCGCCCCCGGCCACCCGCCGGGCG
>NZ_VDDD01000035.1 GCF_006151785.1 Paracoccus marcusii | reverse complement strand
CCCCGCGACCCCCGCCACCCAGCCCAGCAGCAGGGCCAGCGCCCCCAGGGCCAGCGCCCCGGCCAAAAGGCGGCGGTCGGGCGGCGCGGCCTGGCAGCCCCAGACGGGCGCACCGTCCACGCGGATCCAAGGGCCGGTGTCCTGCTGCACGAAAAGCCGCGGCTCGCTGCAGAACCGCGCTAGGGTGCGGGTGATCGAGGCCAGGCCCGCGGCCTGGCTGCCGCCGCCGACGGACTGCACCTCGGCCGCGGGATAGGTCAGGTCGGGCGACTGGATGCGCACCGACAGCCGCGCGCCCTGCGACAGGTCGGGCCTGCCGCCGCCGGTCAGGGTGATCACCGTTTGCCGCCAGCCGGGCGGCAGGTCGGGCGCGGCGCGCAGCTGGACCTGGGACAGGCCCTGGGGCAGGGCGCTGCCCGCCTCCAGGCTGTCGGCCAGCGCCAGACCGGCGATATAGGCGCGGTTCAGATGCGCGTCCCAGGCCGCGTCGCTGGCGGTCCACAGCCAGACCGACCCGCCGCCCGCCAGCATCGCCAGCACGACCCACAGGCTTGCCACCACCCGCAGCGACAGGCGGTCAGTCAGCGTCACGCGCGACCTCGGCTGACAGAACATAGCCCAGCCCGCGTTCGGTCCGGATCAGCGCCGGGTCGGTCTTCTGACGCAGGCGGCCGACCAGCATGTCGATCGCGCGCCCCTCGGCCGCCTCGTCGTCGTCCAGCGCGGCGGCGATCTCGTCGCGGGTCAGGGGGATCAGCGGATTGGCCAGGAACACCCGCAGCAGCGCGGTTTCGCGCGACGACAGGCTGACCTGCCAGCCGCCGGGGGCGGTCACCTCGTCGCGCCGCGCGTCATAGCGCCAGCCCGCGAACCGCAGCACGCTGTCGCGCTTTCGGTGCGACAGGCTGGGTGCCCGGCCCGCGCGGCGCAGCACCGCCCGGATGCGTGCCAGCAGCAGGTCGGGGTTGAAGGGCTTGGCGATATAGTCGTCCGCACCGACCTCGTAGCCGGCCATGCGCTGGTGGTCGGCGGACAGGGCGCTGACCATGATGATGGGCACGTCCTGCGCCTCGCGGATCTCGGCGCAGATCGCCACGCCGTCGTCATCGCCCAGGGACACGTCCAGCAGGATCAGGTCCACCCGGCCGCCGCGCAGCGCGGCCAGTGCGGTCGCGCGGCTGTCGGCGCGCGTCACGTGCAGGCCGTGGCGCTGCAGATAGGCGGCCAGCATGGCGGCCATGTCGGCGTCATCCTCGACCAGCAGAAGGCGGTGCAGGCTCATCAACGGTCCTCCGATCCGTGATCTAGCATCGCAGGGAGGGGTTACGTAACAGTTTGTAACGTAACGCGGCGAAAACTGCTGGACGCATGGCTGCACTGCGTTGCGGACATGACTGGGCTTGCGGCATGATCGACCCACACGCGGATCACCGAATCCGCGCGGGATAGATCTGGGAGGATCCATGAACATCAAATCCGTTCTGGCGGCTTCGACCGCCGTGATGCTGGCTGCGCCGGCGATGGCCGAACCCACCGCAGAGGTGCTGCACTGGTGGACATCCGGCGGCGAGGCGAAATCGGTCGCCGTCCTGCAGGAGCAGTTTGCGGCCGAGGGCGGCACCTGGACCGACATGCCCGTGGCCGGCGGCGGCGGTGACGCCGCGATGACCGCACTGCGCGCCCGCGTGCTGGCCGGCAATGCGCCGACCGCCGTGCAGCTGAAGGGTCCCGCGATCCAGGAATGGTACGAAGAGACCGGCCTGGCCGACATCGGCACTGTTGCCGAGGAGAACGGCTGGGCGGACGTGCTGCCCGCGCAGATCGCCGCCCACATGAAGTGTGAGGACCAGTGGTGCGCCGCACCGGTGAACGTCCACCGCGTGAACTGGATCTGGGGCAACAAGCAGATCCTGGACGAGAACGGCATCGAGATGCCGACGACCTGGGAAGAGTTCAACGCCGCGGCCGAAAAGCTGCAGGCCGCGGGCATCACGCCCCTGGCCCATGGCGGTCAGAACTGGCAGGACGCGACCATCTTCGAGACGGTCGTTCTGGGCCTGGGCGGGCCGGAATTCTATCAGCAGGCGCTGGTCGATCTGGACCCCGAGGCGCTGACCTCGGACACGATGAAGCAGGTCTTCGACCAGATGCGGACCATCCGTGGCTTTGTCGACGACAACTTCTCGGGTCGTGACTGGAACCTGGCCACGGCCATGGTCATGAACAACGAGGCCGCCTTCCAGATCATGGGCGACTGGGCCAAGGGAGAGTTCCTGGCCGCCGGCAAGCAGCCGGGCGTCGACTTCGTCTGCGCGCCCACCCCGGGCGAGGGCTTCCTCTACAACGTCGACAGCTTCGCCTTCTTCGAGCTGGACGGCGAGGACAAGCAGCAGGGCCAGGCCCTTCTGGCCAGCCTGATCATGGGCCCGGACTTCCAGAAGACGTTCAACCTGAACAAGGGCTCGATCCCGGCCCGTACCGACGTGGCGCTGGACGACTTCGACGACTGCGCCAAGCAGTCGAACGCCGACATGACCGCGGATGCGGAAAATGGCTCCCTGCTGCCCAGCTATGCGCATGGCATGGCGCTGCGCGGCGCGCCGGCCGGTGCGATCACCGACGTGGTGACCGCGCATTTCAACAGCGACATGTCGTCGGACGACGCCGTGGCGCAACTGGCCGACGCCGTCGCCAACGCGATGTGATCACGGCCTGACGACCCCGCGCCCCGGATCGCGGGCGCGGGGTTTTTCTTTGGGGGTTTACCGGAAATGGAATGGCTTGAACGCAACGTGCCCAAGGTCGTCTTGGCGCCGTCCTTCGTGGCGATCCTGGTCTTTGTCTATGGCTTCATCGCCTGGACGGCCTGGATCAGCTTCACCCGCTCGCGGCTGATGCCGCGCTATGAACTGGACGGTATCACGCAATATCAGCGGCTGTTCGACGCCCCCCGCTGGGACGTGGCGATGAACAACCTGTTCATCTTCGGCGCCCTGTTCATCGTCATCTCGATGGCGATCGGGCTGATGCTGGCGATCTTCCTGGACCAGAAGATCCGGGCCGAGGGCGTCCTGCGCACCATCTATCTCTATCCCATGGCGCTGTCGCTGATCGTGACGGGCACCGCCTGGAAATGGATCCTGAACCCGGGCCTGGGCATCCAGCAGGCGATCCGCGGCTGGGGGTTCGAAAATTTCACCTTCGACTGGCTGATCAAGCCCGAAATGGCGATCTATACCGTCGTGCTGGCGGCCGTCTGGCAGGCATCCGGGTTCGTGATGGCGCTGTTCCTGGCCGGACTGCGTTCGGTCGACACCGAGATCATCCGCGCGGCCCAGGTCGACGGCATTCCCACGCACCGCATCTATTCCGCGATCATCATCCCGACGATGGCGCCGATCTTCCTGTCGGCCTTCATCGTGCTGGCGCACCTGGCGATCAAGGCGTTCGACCTGGTCATCGCGCTGACCGGCGGCGGACCGGGCTATGCCACCGACCTGCCCGCGACCTACATGTACGCCATGGCGTTCTCGCGCGGCGACCTGGGGCAGGCGGCGTCCAGCGCCATGATCATGATGATGGTCATCTTTGCCATCGTGGTTCCCTATCTCTACAGCGAATTGAGGCCGCGCCATGACAAGTAAGACCGTGCTGCGGTGGGGCCTGTACGGGATCCTGATCCTGTTCGCCCTGTTCTATCTGATGCCGCTGTTCGTCATGCTGACGACATCGCTGAAATCCTTGGAGGAGATCCGCACCGGCAGCCTGCTGGCCCTGCCGCGCGAGATCACCTTCGCCCCCTGGGCCGAGGCCTGGTCGTCCGCCTGCGCCGGCACCCAGTGTGAGGGCCTGCGCCCGTTCTTCTGGAACAGCGTCCTGATGGCCGTGCCCGCGGTGATGATCTCGACCATCATCGGCGCGCTGAACGGCTATGTCTTCGCCCAGTGGCGGTTCCGCGGCGCGAACCTGTTCTTTGCCGCGATCCTGTTCGGCTGCTTCATCCCGTTCCAGGTGGTGCTGCTGCCGATGGCGCAGATGCTGGGCCTGATGGGTCTTGCGGGCACCATCCCGGGGCTGATCTTCGTCCACGTGATCTATGGCCTGGGCTTCACCACTCTGTTCTTCCGCAACTACTATGTCACCATCCCGCAGGAACTGGTGCGCGCGGCCAAGGTCGACGGGGCAGGGTTCTTCCGCATCTTCTGGTCGATCTTCCTGCCCATCTCGCTGCCGATCATCACCGTGTCGGTCATCTGGCAGTTCACGCAGATCTGGAACGACTTCCTGTTCGGCGTCAGCTTCAGCGGGGCCGGGTCGCAGCCCGTGACCGTCGCGCTGAACAACATCGTCAACTCCACCACCGGCGTCAAAGCCTACAACGTGGACATGGCCGCGGCGATCATCGCCGCCCTGCCCACGCTGCTGGTCTATGTCGTCGCCGGCAAATACTTCATCCGCGGCCTGACCGCCGGCAGCGTCAAGGGATAAGCCATGCCCATTCTGGAAATCGACCACCTGCAGAAAGCCTATGGCGACACCCATATTCTGCACGACATCAACATCAGCATCGACGAGGGCGACTTCCTGGTGCTGGTCGGCCCGTCGGGCTGCGGCAAGTCCACGCTGCTGAACTGCATCGCGGGGCTGGAGCCGATCACCGGCGGCGCCATCCGCATCGCCGACCGCGACGTGACGGGCGTCAGCCCCAAGGACCGCGACATCGCGATGGTGTTCCAGTCCTATGCGCTCTACCCGACGATGTCGGTCGCCAAGAACATCACCTTCGGCATGAAGGTGCGCGGCGTCGACAAGGCGACCCAGGCCACCAAGCTGGCCGAGGTCTCGCGCCAGCTGCAGATCGAGCCGCTTCTGGACCGCAAGCCAGGCCAGCTGTCGGGCGGCCAGCGCCAGCGCGTCGCCATGGGTCGTGCCCTAGTCCGCGACCCCGCGCTGTTCCTGTTCGACGAACCGCTGTCCAACCTAGACGCGAAGCTGCGCGTGTCCATGCGGACCGAGATCAAGAAGCTGCACCAGGACCTGAACGCATCCATCGTCTATGTCACCCATGACCAGATCGAGGCGATGACGCTGGCCACCAAGATCGTCGTCATGAAGGGCGGGGTGATCCAGCAGATCGGCACCCCGGGCGAGATCTACAACAAGCCCGCCAACATGTTCGTGGCCGATTTCATGGGCAGCCCGGCGATGAACCTGATCCCGGCCCGCGTCCGGTCCGAGGCGGGCCAGACCCGGATCGAGATCGACCGTCCCGGCGACACGCCGCTGGTCATCACCGACCCGGTGGCCCGCGACCTGCCCGACCAGATCGTCCTGGGCGTGCGCCCCGAGGACATCCACGAGGCGACGGGCAACGCCCATCTGCCCGGAACCGCGCAGGGTGCGGGCGGCGACGTGATGATCGAGATGGTCGAACCGGCGGGTGCCGACACCTTCGCCGTGACCCATCTGGGCGGCAAGGCGGTCACCGCGCGGCTGCGCGCGGAAAGCGCCGTCCGGGCGCGCCAGCCGTTTCCGCTGGCATTCGACCTCTCGAAAGTGTCGTACTTCTCGCCTAAGGACGGGGAACGGCTGAACTGAGAAGGGGTGACAGCATGGCGATGCTTCTGGGCGATGTGGGCGGAACCAATGCGCGGATGGCGATCGCGCGCAACGGGTCCATCGACGCCGGCACGGTCACCCGCTTCAAGGGCGACGACTTTGCCAGCTTCGACGACGTGGTGCGCCAGTTCATGGCGGAACAGCACCAGCCCAACATCTCGTCCATGTGCATCGCCGTGGCGGGACCGGTCAGCGGCGGACGCGCGCGGCTGACCAACCGCGACTGGTCCTTTGACGAGGACAACCTGGCGCGGCTGACCGATGCCGACCAGGTGAGGCTGATCAACGACCTGTCGGCGCTTGGCTATTCCACCCCGTCGCTGGCGGGCGAACAGCTGGGCACGCTGCGCGCGGCCCCCGTGACCCGCGCCCGCAACGGGCAGGCGCTGGTCGTGGGCCTGGGCACCGGCTTCAACGTCTGCGCGGTGCGCGTGCTGCCCGGCGGCGCGATCACCGTCCTTGAGGCCGAGGAGGGGCACACCCATCTGCCCGCCAACATCATGGCCCGCCTGCAGGACCGCGTCGGCACCGACGCCGCGGCCGGCTTCTTCTCGACCGAGGAGACGTTCGCGGGCCGCGGCCTGTCGCGCCTGCACGCCGCGATGACCGGCACCGCCCCCATGCGCAGCGAGGACGTCGCCCGCGCCGCCGAGGCGGGCGATCCGGCGGCCGTCGCGACCTATGACCTGTTCGCCGAACTGGTCGGGCTGTTGTGCCGCGAACTGTCGCTGCGCTTCATGCCGCTGGAGGGGCTGTTCCTGGCCGGCAGCGTGGGCCGCAGCATCGCCGACCGGATGGCGCTGTTCGAACCGGCCTTCCTGGCGGAAAGCCACATGCGCCATATCCCTGAAAACACGCCGGTCTTTCTGATCCGCGACGATATGGCGGCGCTGCACGGCTGCCTGGCGGCCCTGGGCTAAGCTTCGCCGGTCCCGCAAAGGTTAACTGCCAATCCGGGAAAATCCCCAAAGATTGCTGGATTCGCCCCGTCGATCCTGTTTGAATTGCCGCAAGCAAAAAGACGGGGCAGGCGATGCGGGCATATCTTAGGGCGATCCTGGTGGCAGGGACGGCGCTTGGCGTGGCGGGTGCCGCGATGGCGCAAAGCAGCTCTCCGTTCTCGGGCCTGTTCGGCGGCAGCAGCGAATCCGAGGGGCCCGTCGCGCTGGACGTGCAGGTCGCCGGCGGGGACGAGGGGCTGACCCGCCAGATCCGCCAGTCGCTGCTGCTGACCGGCGCGCTGAACGAGGATCGCACCACCGGACAGGACGTGCTGGCAGCCGCGCGCGGCGATTACGCCCGCATCCTGGGCCTGCTGTACGATCAGGGGTTCTACGACGGCGCCGTGACCATCACCCTGGACGGGGTCGAGGCCGCCGAGGTGGCGCCCCTGGACGCGCCCGCCCAGGTGTCCCGTGTCGTCGTGACCGTCGATCCCGGCCCGGTCTTCCGCTTCTCACGCGCCCAGATGGCCCCGGTGGCCCCCGGCACCGAGGTCCCGGACGAATACGCCACGGGCGAGATCGCGGGCACCGGCGTCATGCGCAGCACGGCCCTGGCGGGTGTGGACGGCTGGCGCGCCTATGGCCATGCCAAGGCCGATGTCGCCGACCAGCAGATCGTGGCCGATCACGACGCCGATCAGGTCGACAGCCGCATCGCCCTGTCACCCGGCCCGGCCGTCACCTTCGGGCGCATGTCCGTCAGCGGCAACCAGCGCCTGAACGAACGCCGCCTGCGCAAGATCGCCGGCTTCCCCGAGGGGGAGCGCTTCGACCCCCAGGAACTGGACACCGTCCGCCAGCGCCTGCGCCGCACCGGCGTGTTCTCGGCGATCACCCTGCAGGAGGCAGAGACGCTGAGCCCCGGCAACACGCTGGACGTGGACCTGGCCGTGGTCGAACAGCCCCCCCGGCGCATCGGGGCCGGTGCCGAGATCTCGACCACGGACGGGGCGCTGGTGTCGGCCTATTGGATGCACCGTAACCTGCTGGGCGGGGGCGAACGTCTGCGCATCGACGGGCGGATCAAGGACATCGGATCCGAGACCAGCGACCGCGACGACGAGCTGACGATCCGTCTGGAACGCCCCGCCACGATCACCCCCGACACCACCGCCTATGTCGAGGCCGAGGTGGCCCAGATGCGCGAGGAGGATTACGACGAGGACCTGGCGACGTTGGGTTTCGGTCTGAACCACATCTTCAGCGACCGCCTGACCGCCGACGCGGCGCTGGAATACCAGTACTCGCGCGTCTTCGACGCCAACGGGCGCACCGACTTCAAGGTCCTGGCCCTGCCGATGGACGTGATCTGGGACCGCCGCGAGGATCAGAACAACGCCAAGCGCGGCTTCTATCTGTCCGCCGAGGTGACGCCCTTTGCCGGATTCGAGGATACCAGTTCCGGCCTGCGCGCCCTGGCCGAGGGGCGGGCCTTCCGGTCGTTCGGCGCCGATGACCGGTTCACCCTGGCGGGCCGGGCGCGGGCGGGGTCGGTCTTTGGCAGCGAGCTTGCCACGACGCCGCGCAACTATCTGTTCTTCTCGGGCGGGTGCGGCACAGTGCGCGGCCATCCCTATCAGTCCCTGGGGGTCGAGGAAATCGCGGGCCCGGACGGCCCGATCAAGACCGGTGGCCTGTCGGTCGCCAGCGCCACGGCCGAATTCCGCGTCCAGGTGCGCGAGAAGATCGGCGTCGTGGCCTTTGCCGATTACGGCCAGGTCTGGACGGGCGACGCCTTCGGCGGCGAGGGCGACGATCACGCGGGCGCCGGTCTGGGCGTGCGCTATGACACGCCGATCGGGCCGCTGCGGTTCGACGTGGCCGGGCCGGTCAGCGGCGACACCGGCAACGGCGTGCAACTTTACCTTGGATTGGGGCAGGCATTCTAATGCGCAAGTTCTGGATCACCGCCTTTGTCGTCTTGTTCCCGATGGCCGCGCTGGGCCAAAGCGCCGCCGAGATCAGCGCCGAGGCCGACAGCGACCGCGGATTTCTGACCGGACTGCTGGAAAGCAACCTGTCCGGAGAGGGGCGCCAGGTGGTGATCGAGGGGTTCCAGGGCGCGCTGTCCTCGCGCGCGACCTTCACCGAACTGCGCATCTCGGACGAGGACGGCGCCTATCTGACCCTGCGCAACGGCGCGATCCAGTGGAACCGCAGCGCCCTGCTGCGCCGCCGGATCGAGATCGCGGAGCTGTCCGCCGACGAGATCCTGCTGCCCCGCCTGCCACAGTCGGACGAACCGGCCGTGCAGGCCGAGGCGCCGGTCTTTGCGCTGCCCGAACTGCCCGTGTCGCTGAACATCGAACAGATCCGCGCCGACCGCGTGATGCTGGGCGAACCGGTCATCGGGGTCGAGGCCGCGCTGAGCATCTCGGGCGGCATCAGCCTTGAGGGGGGCGAGGGCACGGCCCAGCTGACCGTCGACCGCCTGGACGGCCCGCGCGGCCAGTTCGTGCTGGACGCAGGCTATGCCAACGAGACGCAGATCCTGCGCCTGAACCTGGGCCTGGACGAGGCCGCCGACGGCCTGCTGGCCAACCTTGTCGGCATCTATGACAAGCCCGCCCTGACCGCCCAGATCAGCGGCGAGGGCCAGATCCGCGATTTCGCCGCCGACATCCGTCTGGCCACGAACGGCCAGCCCCGCATCACCGGAAAGGTCAGCGCAAACGGCCAGACCGGCGCCGACGGCACCCCCGGCACCGGATTCCGGTTCCAGCTGGGCGGCGATGTCGCGTCGCTGCTGCGCCCGCAGGACCGGGCCTTCTTTGGCCAGGACACCCAGCTGCTGGCCGAAGGCTGGCGGGCCGAGACTGGCCGCCTGGACATTCCGCGTCTGGACATCCGCACCGAGGCGCTGCGCATTGCCGGGTCGCTGTCGACGAACGACCAGTCCGCGCCCCAGCAGGCCAACCTGCAGGTGATGCTGGGCCGCGACGCGGGCGCCCCGCAGGTGCCCGTCCCGCTGCCCTTCGCGGGCGAGGGGGCGACGGTGGATTCCGGGCGGCTGACCTTTGACTATGACGCGGCGCAAAGCGACGGCTGGCGCCTGGACGGGGGCATCGGCGCGCTGAACCTGGACGGGGTGGCGCTTGGCGCGCTGGACCTGGCCGGGCGCGGCCAGATCTTCCTGGACGAGGGCGCCCTGTCCGAGGTCATCGGCGCCATCGACTTTGCCGCCCGCGATCTGGATTTCGACGACGCGTCCCTGGCCGAGGCCGTGGGCCCGCAGATCGAGGGGCGGACCGGGTTCAACTTTACCCCCGGCAACGCAGTCGACATCACCAACCTGCGGGTCCGCGGCGCGGATTACGGTCTGGACGGCAACTTCCTGGTCTCGGGCCTGGGCAGCGGCATCACGCTGTCGGTGGATGCGGGTGCCCGGTATACCGACCTGACGCGCCTGTCGGGCGTCGCGGGCCGGCCGCTGACCGGCAGCGCGGATGCCACGGTCGAGGGCTATTACGTCCTGCTGAACCGCAGCTTCGACATCGACGCGCGCGTGTCGGGCCGCGACATCGCGCTGGACCAGCCGCAGCTGGACCGGCTGCTGGACGGCGAATCCACGATCCTGCTGCAGGCGCGCCGCGACGAGCTGGGCCTTGAGGTCGAGGATTTCCGCGTCAACGCCAGCCGCCTGACCGCGACCGCGCAGGGCCTGATCAACTCGACCTCCAGCAATCTGCGCGCGCAGGTGTCCATGCCGTCGCTGGCGGATGCCGGCCCCGAACTGGGCGGGTCGCTGGATGCCACGGCCGAGGTCACCGGACCGCAGAACCAGCGCCGCCTGACCCTGAACGGGCAGGCCCAGGATCTGCGCATCGGCATCGAGGCGCTGGACAATGCGCTGAGCGGGCAGACCGAGCTGACCGCCAGCGCGCTGCAGACGGCGCAGGGCTTTCAGCTGGAGGATTTCCGGCTGGCCAACCCGCAGCTGAGCGCGGATGCGCAGGGCAGCTTTGCCCAAGGCGCGCTGGACGCCGTCGCGCAGGTGGCGGTCGTTGACCTGTCCTCGATCCGCGCCGATTGGGCGGGCGGATTTCAGGCCCGCGCCACGCTGCGCGAGGAGGATGGCGCAAGGCTGATCGACGTCACGGGCAGCGGGCAGGACCTGTCCCTGGGCGCGACGGGGGCGGATGGCGCGCTGACCGGGACGACCCAGCTGGCGCTGCAGGCGTCGGAACGCGACGGGGTCGTGACGATCACCGAGGGCCGGCTGACCAATGACCAGATGCGCGCGGTGGTGCAGGGAACCTATGGTCCGGGCGTCACCGATCTGACCGGCGACGTGAACGTCGCGTCGTTGGCGCCCTTCGGGCCGGGATGGCGCGGCAGCCTGCAGGCGCAGGGCAGCTTTGCCGAGGCCGGTGACGGCATCCGCAGGCTGGCCGTGACCGGGACCGGGCGCGACCTGTCCTTCGGCCAGGCGCAGGTGGACGGCGCCCTTGCGGGCGAGACGCGCCTGTCCGTGACCGGCACCGAACAGGGCGGCATCTTCACCATCGACACCGCGCAGGTCGAGAACCCGCGCCTGTCGGCCAGTGCCACGGGCCAGGTCGGCGCCGGGGCGACCGATGTCGCGGCCACGCTGAACGCGGGCGATCTGCGGTTCCTGGGCAACGGCATCAGCGGCGCGGTCCAGGCCGACGCGCGGCTGACCGATGACGGCACCACGCGCCGGATCGAGACCACCGGAACCGCCAGCGGCCTGTCCCTGGGCCAGCCGCGGATCGATCCGATCCTGGCAGGGCAGACCCGGTTCGATGTGGCCGCCAGCCAGGGGGCGCAGGGCATCTCGGTCCAGCGGCTGAACGTGACCAACCCTCAACTGCAGGTGACCGCGGACGGGGCGCCCGCGACGGGCATCAACCTGAACGCGCGGCTGGCCGATCTGGGACTGATCGTCCCCGAATTTCCGGGCGCCGTCGCGGTGACCGGAACCGTGCGCGAGGAGGGCCCGTCCTTTGCGGTCGACCTGCGCACCACCGCGCCGGGCAGCACCGACCTGCGCATCGCGGGCACCGCCGCCCGCGACGGATCGACCGTCGATCTGGGCGTCAATGGCAGCGCGGATTCCGCGCTGGCCAACACGACCCTGCGGACCCGCAGCGTGTCGGGCCCGCTGGCGATCAACCTGCGTGTCCAGGGCGCCCCGTCGCTGCAGGCGGTGTCGGGACAGGTGCAGCTGACGAACGGCCAGCTGGCCGATCCGGGCCTGGGCGTGCGGCTGGACGGGATCGACGTCACCGCCGGGTTCCAGTCGGGGCGGCTGCAGATCGACGGGGCGGCCAACGTCTCGGCCGGGGGGCGGGTGACGCTGTCCGGGCCGGTGGACCTGACGAACGGGGCGACCGACATCTCGGTCGCGCTGGCGCAGGTCGTGCTGCGCGACCCGAACCTGTACCAGACGATCATCGACGGGCAGGTCCGCTTCAGCGGAACGGCCGCGACCGGCCAGACCCTGTCCGGCCGCATCGACCTGGGTGAGACTGAGATCCGAATCCCCTCGACCGGCCTGGGCGGCGCGCGGGCAATCCCCGACATCACCCATGTCGGCAACCAGCGCCCGCCGGTCCGCGCCACGCGCGCCAAGGCCGGGCTGGAGCCCTATCCCAGCCAAGCCTCGCGCGACGCGGGCATGTCGGGGCCGCCGGCCACGCCGGGACGGCCGCCGGCGCTGGACCTGGTCATCAATGCGCCCAACCGGGTGTTCATCCGCGGCCGCGGGATCGACGCGGAACTGGGCGGCGGCTTCCGCATCCAGGGCACCGCCCGCAACGCGATCCCCATCGGCAACCTGCAGCTGATCCGCGGCCGGGTCGACCTGCTGGGCAGTCGCTTCAACCTGACCGAGGGTCTGGTCGAGCTGCAGGGCAGCCTGATCCCCGTCATCCGCCTGGTCGCCGAAACCGAGCGCGACGAGATCACCACCCGCATCATCATCGACGGAGAGGTCCGCGACCCCGACATCACCTTCGAATCCTCTCCGGAACTGCCGCAGGAAGAGGTGCTGTCCCAGCTGCTGTTCGGGCGGGGGCTGGACAGCATCAGCCCGCTTCAGGCGGCACAGTTGGCCAATGCCATCGCGGTGCTGGCCGGGCGCGGCGGTGACGGGATCATCAGCAACCTGCGCGAAAGCGCTGGCCTGGACGACCTGGACCTGACGACCGACGACGAGGGCAACATCGAACTGCGTGCCGGACGCTATCTGTCCGAGAACGTCTATACCGACGTCTCGGTGGGCGAGGGGGGGCGGTCGTCGATCAACCTGAACCTGGACATCACGCAGTCGCTGCGGGCGCGGGGATCGGTGGGCAGCGACGGCGGCAGCTCGCTTGGGGTGTTCTTCGAGCGCGACTACTGATCAGTCGGCGCCGATCGCGCTGGACAGGGGGCGCGTGTCCTGGGGCAGGCCCTGGGACATCACCTGTCCCGAGGCGATGCCGAAACGCAGCATCCGCCGCCCGCCCGACAGGATGGTGACGGTCCAGCCCAGCAGCTGGCCCTGGGGGCCGGCCATCGCGCCGCTGGCCCGCGGGGCATCGGCATGGTTCAGCGCGTCGCGCAGTGCCGCAAAGCCCCGCCCGGCGGGGGCCGCGGCCTCCCAGGTGGCGATGGCATCGGCCAGGCTTTCGGGCGGCGCGCCCCACAAGCCGCGATAGGCCTGGTTCGACAGGACCAACTGGCCTGCGTCCGAAAAGACCACCAGCCCGTCCTCCAGCCCGTCCAGGACATGCGCGCCCAGCAGCAGCTCTGCCCGGAATTCGCGGGTCAGCGACATTTCGGACGTGATGTTCTCGAACAGGAAGGCCACCGCGCCGTCGGGATGGGGGCGGCCGGTCACGCGATAGGTCTGCCCGCCCGGCAGGGACCATGTCTCGACGTGGTGGCCGTTGGCGGCAGCGCTTTCCAGATTGGCCATGTGCTGTCGCCAGCTGCGATAGTCCTTGGGTTCGGGCACCATGCGCTGTTCGCGCAGCTGGTCCAGGAAATCGAACAGCGACGGCCGCGCGGTCAGGAAGCCCGTCGGCAGGTTCGTCAGGTCGATCAGCGCCGGGTTGAACAGCTGCAGGTTCCGGCCCTGGTCGAAGATCGCCAGCCCGATCGGCAGGTCGGCGAATGTCTTGGTCAGGGTCTGGACGAAATCGCGCAGGCTGCGTTCGGCGCGCACGGCGGCGTCCGCGGGCAGGGCGAACATCATCACCTCATCGCCCATGCGGTGGCTGTGGCAGTCGTACCAGGACACCGCGCCCTGATCCTCCAGCCCGGCGCGGCGGGTGGCGGTGCCCGCACCCGGCACGGGGCGCGGCGCGTCCAGCAGGCGGGGCAGGGGCCAACCAAGCGCCTCGTCGGACCGGGCCTCGGCACGGCGCAGATAGGCGGCGTTGGCCCAGGTCACGCGGTCCTCCTCATCCAGGCGCCAGACCAGCATCGGTGTCTGGTCCAGCGCGCCGCGCAGCAGGTCCAGCTCCTCCTCCATCGCCTGCAGGGACATCGAATCGACCACGATGCCCGCATGTTCGGCACCCGGATCGGTGACGCTGACGCGCCACAGCCGGTCGCCCAGATCCTCGGCCACAAGGCGCAGGGTGGCGCTGCCCCGCCCCTGCTGGCCCACCAGCTCGATCCGGCCAAGGCGGGGCAGCATGGACAGGCGGTCGGGCGCGTCGGGAAAGCGCGGTCCGATCCAGCGCATCAGACGCAGCCAGTCGTCATCCGGCGCGCCCATCCGGTCCAGCAGCGCGCGGGCCGGCGCGGTCGCGTCGACCAGGCGTGCGGCGCGGAACAGGAACACCATCGGCTGCACCTTGCCGTCCAGCGCGTGCCCCGCCCGTGCCGCGCGGCCCTGGCCCGGTTGTCGGCGGTCCCAGACCCGGATCACCGCCACCGCCAGAAGAACCGACGCCGTCCCGCACAGGACCGCCATCGCCACAAGACCTGCACCCTGAATGTCCACTGCCGACGCCCCCTTCCGTTCGATGGGACCATAATCCGGGCTTGATTAACAGGGCGTTAAGAAACTCAGGCGTCGAAGGTCGGATTGTGGGCCAGCGCGATCCGGTCATGCGCGCGGATGCGGTCCAGCGGCCAGCGCACCGACACCATGGCACCCGGCCCGCCATTGGCAAAGGTCAGCCGCGCGCCCGACCGTTCCAGAAGGGTCTTGGCGATGAACAGACCCAGGCCCATCCCTTCGTAGCTGCCGCGCTGCGCCTCGGCGCGCCGGGTCAGATAGGGGTCGCCGATCCGCGACAGCAGGTGCGGCGGATAGCCCGGCCCGTCGTCGCGCACCGTGACGACCAGCGCGCCCTGCGTCACCTGGGTCTCGATCACGACGCGGCTTTCGGCGAAATCGACGGCGTTCTGGATCAGGTTGCGCAGCGCGTGGATGATGGCCGGATCGCGGTGGATCACCGGGCCTTCGGCATGGATCTCGATCAGGGGGCCGCGGTCCATGTGGGGCTGGGCGGCGTCCTCCAGCACGGCGCGCAGCGGGGCCGCGCGCATGTGCAGGTCGTCCTTGCCCGCGCGCCCCATGCTGCGCAGGATCGCCGCGCAGCGGTCGGCGCTGTCGCGCAGGGCGATGGCATCGGCATGCAGGTCGGGGCGGTCGCGCAGCTCGTCCGCCAGTTCGCCGGCGATCAGCTTGATGGTGGCCAGGGGGGTGCCCATCTCATGCGCGGCGGCCGCCACGACGCCGCCCAGATGCTGCAGGCGCTGTTCGCGCGACAGGGCCATCTGGGTCGCGAACAGCGCGCCCGAGGTGTCCGACAGTTCCGCCGTCACCCGATGCGCGTAGCCCGCAAAGAACACCACGCCAATGACCAGCGCGACCCAGTGGCCGACGGCCAGAATCGGCTCCATCCGCAGGATCTGGCCGTCCGGATCGCGCAGCGGCAGCCCGAAGACCGCCGCGACCGAGATCAGCGCCACCGTGGCCAGCCCCAGGGCCAGCACCTGCCGCGCGTTCAGCGACGCGGCCGCGATCGTGACCGGCGCCAGCACCAGCAGCGCGAAGGGATTGGCCATCCCCCCGGTCAGCGCCATCAGCGTCGAGATCTGGACCAGGTCGAAGGACAGCTGCCGCACCGCGCGCCCCGGAGAGGTCCGTTTGTGCGGGCGCAAAAACAGCCACAGGTTCATGGTGATCGACGCCGCGATCAGCAGGATGATCGGCGTCTTGACGAAGCCGATGCCCATCATCCACGCGACGATGACAGCGGCCATCTGCCCGCCGATGGCGAACCAGCGCAACAGCACCAGCGTGCGTATGCGGATCGGTTCGGCCTTGGGGGTGTCGATCGGCCGCGACATGGCCTGGTGCAGGTCGGGATCGGCGATGTCGTCGGGGGCTGTGGATGTGGACATCGTCGACCCTTGCTGCGACATTGCCCGATCTTGATACCCGCGCGCCGATGGACGATCAATGCGGGCATTTGACACGCGAAGGAGGCCCGCCAATGACGGACCGGAAAATCCTGCTGATCGGCACTGCGGCCGCCATCGGCGTGCTGGCGGGCGGGGCGCTGTTCCTGACCATGCGTCCGGGTGACGACCAGTTCGCGCAATGCAGCAGCAGCAGCGTCGCGGGGGGCATGGACGCCTTTGGCACACCCTTCACCCTGACGCGCGACGACGGCCAGCGTGTCACCGACCAGGATGTCTTCGACAAGCCGACGCTTCTCTATTTCGGCTATACCTTCTGCCCCGACGTCTGCCCCCTGGACAGCGCCCGAAACGCCGAAGCCGAGGTCCTGCTGACAGAGGCCGGAGAGGATGTGCAGACCGTCTTTGTCACCGTCGATCCCCGCCGCGACACCCCCGAGGTTCTGGCGGACTATACCGAATTGTTTTCCGACCGCATGATCGGCCTGACCGGCAGCGACGAGGAGATTGCTGCCGTAAACAAGGGCTGGCGGAATTACTTCAAGCTGAATGACGAAGAGGATCAGGAATATTATCTGGTCGATCACATGACAAATACCTATCTGGTGATGCCCGGCGGAAAGACGGTCGAATTCTTTTCCCGCGAAACCACCCCCGAACAGATTGCCGAGACCGTCGCCTGTTATGCCGATGCCTCTGCATAAGGCAGTTTGTCGCATGGGGTTTGATATTGCCCGCGCGACTTCCCATTTGCCGTTAAATTCCGTGAAAAGGCCAACAGATGGATCAGTTGAACGCACAAATCGGCCCCGACGCCTCGCTGCTGCTGGTCGACGATGACGAGATCTTCGTGACCCGCCTGGCGCGCGCGATGGAAAAGCGCGGGTTTCAGCCGGAAACCTCGCTGACCGTGGCCGGTGCGATGCGCCTGATCGAACGTCGTGCGCCCGCCTACGCGGTCGTGGACCTGCGTCTGGAGGACGGGAACGGCCTTGACGTGGTCGAGGCGCTGCGCGAACGGCGCGCCGATGCCCGCATCATCGTCCTGACCGGATACGGCGCCATCGCCACGGCCGTCGCCGCGGTGAAGATGGGTGCCACAGATTATCTGGCAAAGCCCGCCGACGCGAATGACGTGACATCCGCATTGCTGTCCAGCGGTGAATTGCTGCCGCCGCCACCGGAAAACCCGATGTCCGCGGATCGCGTGCGGTGGGAACATATTCAACGCGTCTATGAGCAATGCGAGCGTAATGTGAGTGAAACCGCGCGCCGATTGCATATGCATCGCCGGACATTGCAGCGTATTCTGGCAAAACGCGGACCACGATGACGATTTAAATATATTGAACGTTTAAAAAAACGGTCTATATTGGATGGGGATTAACATTCCCTATATAGAAACCGGAACCAATGAGCATCGATTTCGACACTATGTCCCTCAAGGAAATGCGCGACCTGCGGACCAAGCTGGATCGCGCGATCAACTCCTATGAGGACCGCAAGCGGCGCGAAGCCCTGACGGCCATCGAGGAAGCCGCGCGCGAGCATGGCTTCAACCTGTCCGAGCTGACCGGCGCCAAGACGCGCAAGTCCGGGACCGTCGCCCCGAAATACGCCAACCCGCAGGACCCGACGATGACCTGGACGGGTCGCGGCCGCAAACCGCGTTGGGTGCAGGAATGCCTGGAAAGCGGCAAGGAGCTGGACGATCTGCTGATCTGATCCACGCATCGCCGACGTGATCGACAGGGGGTCCTTGCGGCCCCCTTTTGCGTTTCAGAGTGTCTTGTCGATCAGGGCGATCAGCTGTGCGAACCGTTCAAGATACGCGGCCCGTGTCTGGGCGGGCGGGCGCAGGGTGATCTGCAGGTCTGGCAGCATCTGCGCCTCGGGGACGGGGAAAAGACGCCGCGCTTCGGGCAGGGCAAAGCCTGCGATGGTCACGGCCTCCAGGCGGGCGGACACGCGGTCGGCGGCCTTGATGCGCCGCTTGACCGTCACGGGCAGCGTCGCGGGCAGGCCGAACCGACGGTGGATGGCCGAGGCCAGCCGTTCGTCCATCGCCCCGTATTCCCGCCCCAATGCCGCCTTGACCGGAGAGATCATGTCCCCGATCACGTATTCCGGCGCATCATGCAGCAGGGCCGCCAGCTGCCAGCAGGGATCGCTGCCGGGGTTCAGCCCGTCGAAGATCTGTTCCACCAGCAACGAATGTTCGGCCACCGAATAGGGCCAGTCGCCGCGCGTCTGGCCGTTCCAGCGCGCGACGAAGGCCAGACCGTGGGCGATGTCCTCGATCTCGATGTCGAAGGGCGTCGGGTCCAGCAGGTCCAGCCTGCGGCCCGACAGCATCCGCTGCCAGGCACGCGATGCGGGCTTGGCCATCGGGCCTTAGGACAGGCGCTGATCGGCGGGTGCCGCCTGCGCGGTCTGGGCGCGGCGCGCCAGTTCCTGACGATACAGCGCCACGAAATCGACCGGGTCCATGTTGAACGCCGGGAATCCCCCGTCGCGGGTCATGTCCGAGATGATGCGACGAACATAGGGGAACAGCATCCGCGGGCATTCGATCATCAGGAAGGGGTGCAGCTGATCCTGCGGCACGCCCTCGATCTGGAACACCCCGCCATAGTCCAGCTCTGCCAGGAACAGCGTCGCGCCGTCGCCCTTGTTGGTCGAGGTGACGCGGTACTTGGTGATCACCTCGAACTGGGTGTCGCTGCCGCGCTTGCGGGCGTCCAGGCTGACCTGGACGGTAATCTCGGGCTGGACCTCGCCCTGGGGTGCGCCCTTCTGGGCCACGGCGTTCTCGAAGGACAGGTCGCGGATGAACTGTGCCATGATCTGCATGCGAGGCTGTGCCGCTGCTGCGGGCTGTGCGCCGTTCTGCGGGGTTTCTTCGGCCATGGTCCTACCTTTGTGATGCGGATTTGTCCCAGCTTGTAGCAGGCCGGCCGCCTGCCCTCAATGCCGGGTCCAGCCCGACCCGCGTCCCGGCCGCGAGGGGCCCGTGTCGTCGGTGTCCAGCGGCAGATCGACGGGCGGACGGCGGTCGTCCTCGTCGGCCACGACGAATTCGCCGTCGATCACGCCCTTGTCATAGGGCGGGCGATGCGGGTCGCGGCGCATCGTCGCAGCATGCATCTGAACCCGCGATGCGCGAACGCGGCGCGCAAGCTGTGTCATCAGCATCGTCCGGACCGCGGGGATCAGCAGCAGCAGACCCAAGGCATCGCTGAAGAACCCCGGCAGCAGCAGCAGCAGGCCCGCGGCGATGATCATCGCGCCATGCGCCAGCGGGCGTGACGGATCGCGCATCTCTGCCAGGCTGCGCTGGATCTGCATCCCGGCCCGCGCACCCTGGCTGCGCATGATGGCGACGCCGGCCACCGCCGACAGCAGCACCAGCGCCAGCGTGGGCCACAGGCCGATCAGGCCCCCGACCTGGATGAACAGCGCGATCTCGATGATCGGCACCACCAGAAACATGGCGATCAGCCGCATGTGAATTCCCCTTCCTGCCGGCGCGGAAACTGGACTTGCGCCGAGGCACTCCCTACATAATGCACAGACCGCCCGATACCAACGACCCGTTATGACCCAGAGGTTGCCTGCATGTCCAACCCGCTTCTTCAGCTGATCGTCCTTGCCGGGATCGCGATCTTCCTGATCCTACGGCTGAAAAACGTGCTCGGGACGCGTGACGGCTTTGAGCCGCCGCAGGTCGACCAGCCGACGGCCAGCACCACGCCCGCCCGTTTCGAGGTGATCGAGGGGTCCGCCGACGAGGTCGATCACGACATCCTGGACCATGCCGAGGCCGGCGGTGCCGCGGCCAAGGCGCTGGCCGCGATGAAACGGGTCGAACCGTCGTTCGGGCTGCGCGATTTCCTGGGCGGTGCCCGCAGCGCGTATGAGATGATCCTGATGGCCTTCGAACGGGGCGATCTGACCGAGGTGCGCCCGTTCCTGTCCGATCCCGTGGCAGAAGCGTTCCAGTCGGTGATCGACCAGCGCGTGGCCAACGGCCAGACGGTCGAGGCGACCTATCTGGGTACCCGCGACACCAAGCTGGCCGCGGCGGAGTTCGACCCCGCGACCGGTCTGGCCGAGATCTCGATCCGATTTGTCGGAGAGTTGATCGCCGCGACCCGAGACGCCGACGGCACGGTGATCGACGGCGATCCCAAGGCTTCGCGCAAGCAGAAGGACACCTGGACCTTTGCACGCCGCATGGGCCAGGATGATCCGAACTGGCAGCTTGTCGCGACAAGCTGATGCGCCGGCGCAGGGGCCTGACGCCCGAAGACCGGGACCTGTGGTCCCGCGTCGCCCGAACCGCAGAGCCGCTTGACCCCAAGCGCAAAGGACAGGCCGCCGATCTGGCGGCCTTTTCCGCATTCGTCGCACCGCCCGCGGTCGCCCCGGCCGCCGCACCGCCGCAGCCGCAGGCGATGCCCCGGTTCCGCATCGGTCAGGCGGCCAAGCCCGCCACCCCCGTCGTCGCGCGCCCTCAGACCCCGGCCGAACGTCTGGCCCAAGCCGGGCTGCGGATGGATGCCCGCACGCATCGCAAGATGAGCCAGGGCAAGCTGCGCCCCGAGGCCCGTCTGGACCTGCACGGGCTGACGCTGGCCGCGGCGGGACCGGAATTGCTGCGGTTCATCCTGTCCTGCCATGCGTCAGGGCTGCGGCTGGTGCTGGTCATCACGGGCAAGGGGCGGGGCGATCACGGCCCGCTGCCGACGCGGCCCGGCGCGCTGCGCCATCAGGTGCCCTATTGGCTGCACAGCCCTCCCCTGGCGGCGGTGGTCCAGCAGGTGACGGCCGCGCATTTCCGTCATGGCGGCGACGGCGCCTATTACGTCTATCTGCGCAGGCCGCAATGAAAGACGCCCCCCGAAATCGGGGGGCGCTGGCGTCAGGTCAGTGTGGTCGCGTCAAAGCCTGACGTTGGACTTGGGTCCGGCAAAGTACCAGATGATCAGGCCGACCACCGGCAGGATCACGATCAGCAGAATCCACAGGATCTTGGACTTGTTGCTGGCATTGGTGTTGATGATCTGCGCGATTGCCCAGACATCCAGTGCAAAGATGATGACGCTGAAAAGCCAACCCATGTGATCCGTCCCCTGTTGTGTTCAGCCAGCCAACACCACAGGCTGGCCGCAGGTTCCCCCGTTCACAGCACGTAGCGCGACAGGTCGGTCGACCGCGACAGATCGCCCAGATGGCGTTCCACGAAATCGGCATCGACGCTGACCGACTGGCCGCTGCGGTCCGGGGCGGTGAAGGACAGCTCCTCGAACACCCGCTCGATCACGGTGTACAACCGGCGCGCCCCGATGTTCTCCACGGATGCGTTCACCTCGGCCGCGATGCGGGCCAGCGAGGCGATGCCGTCCTGGGTGAAATCGACGGTCACGCCCTCGGTCTGCATCAGCGCGGTGTACTGGCGCGTCAGGGCGTTGTCGGTCTCGGTCAGGATGCGGATGAAATCCTCCTCGGTCAGGGCGCGCAACTCGACCCGGATCGGCAGGCGGCCCTGCAACTCGGGCAGCAGGTCCGACGGCTTGGCCACATGGAACGCGCCCGAGGCGATGAACAGGATGTGGTCCGTCTTGACCGCGCCGTATTTCGTGCTGACCGTCGTGCCCTCGATCAGCGGCAGCAGGTCGCGCTGGACGCCCTCGCGGCTGACATCGCCACCGCGCGCCTCGGCGCGGGCGCAGACCTTGTCGATCTCGTCGATGAAGACGATGCCGTTCTGCTGCACGGCATCCAGCGCGGTCGCCTTGACCGCGTCGTCGTCCAACAGCTTGTCGGCCTCCTCGGCAATCAGCATCTCATAGCTCTCCGCCACCGTCACCTTGCGGCGCACCTTGCGGCCGCCGAAGGCCTTCATCAGCCCCGACAGATCCATCATCCCGCCCAAGGGCTGGCCCGGCTGGCCCGGCATCTCCATCCCGCCAAGCGGGTTGGAATTGTCCTGGACCTCCAGCTCGATCACCGTGTCGTCCAGCTCTCCGCGCTTCAGCTTGTCGCGGAACATCTGGCGGGTGCCGTCGCGGGCGTCCTTGCCGGCCAGCGCCTCGACGACACGCTCCTCGGCGGCCTTGTGGGCACGGGCCTTGACCGCCTCGCGCATCCGCTCGCGCGTGTCGATCATGGCTGCGTCCGCCAGGTCGCGGATGATCTGTTCGACATCGCGACCGACATAGCCCACTTCGGTGAACTTGGTCGCCTCGACCTTGATGAAGGGCGCATTGGCCAGCTTGGCCAGGCGGCGGCTGATCTCGGTCTTGCCGACGCCGGTCGGTCCGATCATCAGGATGTTCTTGGGATACACCTCGTCGCGCAGGTCGTCGCCCAGCTGCTTGCGGCGCCAGCGGTTGCGCAGGGCCACGGCGACGGCGCGCTTGGCATCGCTCTGCCCGATGATGAACCGGTCCAGTTCGGACACGATCTCGCGGGGGGTCAGGTCACTCATGTCGTTCTCCACGGGGTCCGGCGCCGTGCACCGCGCGCCCCTTCTTCTTTGTCCAAATACCCATCAACCGATGGTTTCGACCGTCAGACGCCCGTTGGTATAGACGCAGATGTCGGCCGCGATCTGCATGGCCTTGCGCGCGATCGCCTCGGCATCCAGATCGCTCTCCAGCAACCCCCGCGCCGCGGCCAGGGCAAAGTTTCCGCCCGACCCGATGGCCGCCACATCATGCTCGGGCTCCAGCACGTCGCCCGCTCCGGTCACCACCAGCAGGTCGGTCCCGTCGGTCACGATCAGCATGGCCTCCAGGTTGCGCAGGTACTTGTCCATGCGCCAATCCTTGGCCAGATCCACGCAGGCGCGCTGCAGCTGTCCGGGCGCGGCCTCCAGCTTCTTCTCCAGCCGTTCCAGCAGGGTAAAGGCATCGGCGGTCGATCCGGCAAAGCCCACGACCACGTCGCGCCCACCGGGTGTCAGGCGGCGCACCTTGCGCGCGCTGCCCTTCATCACGGTCGGACCGACGCTGACCTGCCCATCGCCCGCCACGACCACCTTGCCGCCCCGGCGGACCGCCAGGATCGTGGTGCCATGCCAGCCGGGAAACTTGTCATCAGCCATTGCGCGCTCCGTTCTGTCTTCGTTGGGGCAGCAGATATGGACGCCCCGCCCGGCTTGCAACCCGTTGAAAACCGTCCGGTCCCCCCCTAGCGTCGCGCCATGAGCGATCTGCTGCTGACCGTGTATCTGCATCCGCCCGTCCTGCAGACCGCGCAGGCGGGCAAGCTGGGCATCGTGAACCGCATCCGCGCGCTGCTGGAACCCCGGGGCTGGCAGATCCGCATCGCGCGGTCCGGCCCCGATGCGCGCGCGCAGGCTCCCGACCGCCCCGGCCATGCGCTGTTCAACATGGAACGTCCGACCCATGACCGCGCGCTGACCTTTCGCCTCGCCTATCACTATCCCTACTGGCGGCTGGAGCGGGTGGCCGAACGCTGGCGCTGGCCCATCGCGCAGGCCGCGTTCGATCCCGCCCGGATCGAGGACGGTGCCGCGCACAACTTTGCCCGCCGCCTTCGCGACCGCGTGCTGCCGGGGCCGGAGCCGGTGCGGGGCGATCACATCCTGATCCCGCTGCAGGGCCACATCCGCCGCCAGCGCAGCTTTCAGTCGGCCAGCCCCGTCCAGATGATCCGCGCCGCCGCCCGCACGGGCCGGCCCTGCATCGCGACCCTGCACCCCAAGGAGGTCTATGACGATGCCGACCGCGCGGCCCTGGACCGCCTGGCCCGCGATCATCCGAACCTGACCATCGGCAGTGACACGGGCGCGCGCCTGCGCGACTGCGCCTTCGTCGTGACCCAGAACAGCGGGGTGGGCTTCGACGGGCTGATCCTGGGCAAGCCCGTCGTGCTGTTCGCCCTGTCGGATTATCATCACGTCACGCTGGACGCGGGGCACCTGGGCGCCGACCGCGCCGTGGCGATGGCGGCGGACCACGCACCCCCGACCGCGAAATTCCTGGACTGGTTCCTGCGCCGCACCAGCCTGGACATGATGGCGCCCGATGCCGACGACCGCCTGCTGGCGGCCATGAAAAAAGGCGGCTGGCCCGTCTGAGGGGCCGCCGCCTTTCGCACAAATCAGGCAGAGATCAGACGGATTCGTCGATCCAGCTTTTCAGCGCGGCCTTGGGGGCGGCGCCCATGCGGTTCGACACGACCTCTCCGCCCTTGAACATGAACAGCGCGGGGATACCGCGCACGCCCAGGGCCGCGGCCTGTTCGGGGTTCTCGTCGACGTTGATCTTCACGATCTTGACCTTGCCCGCGTATTCGTCGGAAAGCTCTTCCAAGGCGGGGCCAATCTGCTTGCAGGGGCCGCACCATTCGGCCCAGAAATCGACGATCACGGGGGTGTCGGCCTGACGCACTTCGGCGTCGAATTCAGCGTCGTTCACATGCACGGTGGCCATGTTCGGGCTCCTTTTGGGGATGGGCCGGACGGGCCGGCAGGTCGGGTTCTGTCCAACAGGTATGGGCCGCATGGGGACGGGTCAAGGGGCAGGGGTCGCCTTGACCATCCCCGCCATCACCCGGTCCAGCAGCGCATCGGGAAGCGTCATCAGGCTGCGCGTCGCCGTCCACAGCACCGCCATGCGGATCGGGCGGTCCGGCCAGATGCCCCGCAGCGCCGCGCGATAGGCCGCCATCTGCCGCAGGATGCCCTCCGGCACGGCATCGGCATCCTGTGGCACGTCGGCATTGGTCTTGTAGTCGACGGCCGTGATCAGCGCGTCGGTCACCACCAGTCGGTCGATCACTCCGTTCAGCGTGCCCAGGCCCGCGACGGGCGCGGTCAGCGCGACCTCGGACAGGATGGGCGCGTCGTCGCCGGGCTGCAGCACCTGCGTCAGGGCTGGCGCGGACAGGACCGCGTAGGCCTCGTCCAGCAGGTCGGCCATATCCGGGGCGTCGGGCAGGCCGCCTTCGGCCCCCGACAGGATCGCACGGGCGATGCGCGGCCAGTCGGATGCGGTATGGGCGGGCAGATGCTCCAGCAGCAGGTGCAGCCGCGTGCCGCGCAGCATCGCGGCGTCGCGGTCGCCCGCGCTGGTTCCGGCCAGCACCTTGGCGCCGCCCAGCCCGCTGGCCGTCACCGGGCCTACGAAATCAGGCGCGGGCGGGGCCATGCGCAGCGCCCAGTCCGGCGCCGCGACCGGCACGGCTGCATCGGGGGCTGGGCTTTCGGCCTCTGCCGGCCAGTCGCCCCAGGACAGGCGCAGCCCGGTGCCGACGCCTTCGATCGGCAGGTCCTGACGCGTCAGGGCGGTGCGGCCCGCGCCTTCGGCGACCATCGCGTGCCAGCTGTCCAGCCCCTCGCCCGTATCGCCGGCTGCGGCCACGATCAGCCAGCTTTCGGCCCGCGTCATCGCGACATACAGCAGGCGCCGCCGCTCTTCATCCTGCCGCCGCTGCCATTCGGCGACGGCCATCGCGACCGCGTCGCAGCGTTCGGGCGCGGCGCCGCGCCAGACCGGCATGTCGTCCAGACGCACCAGCGCCTGGCGGTTGTTGGGCTTGCGGACCTGGGTCTCGGGCAGGATCACCACGGGGCTTTCCAGGCCCTTCGATCCGTGTACCGTCATCACCCGGATCAGACCGCCCGCGCCGCCGGGCAGCTGTCGTTTCACCTCAACCTCATCCTGGGCCAGCCAGACCAGGAAGCCGGTCAGGGACGGGGTTTCCACCTGCTCATAGGCCAGGGCCTGGGACATCAGCTCGTCGATGCCGTCCACGGCCTCGGGGCCAAGGCGGGCCAACAGGGCGGCGCGGCCGCCATGGCGGGTCAGTAGCCGGGCGATCAGGTCGTGCGGGCGCAGATAGTCGGCCTGCCCGGCCAGGTCGTTCAGCACCGCCTGTGCGTCCACGTGGGACGATTCGCGCAGGCGCATCCACAGGTATTCGCGCGACCGGCGGCCATGGGCCAGGCGGTACAGGTCGTCCTCGGACAGCCCGAACAGCGGAGAGCGCAGCGCAGCCGCCAGCGACAGGTCGTCCTCGGGCGTGGCCAGCACCGACAAGGTGGCGATGATGTCGCGTACGGCCAGCTCGCCCGCCAGGCGCAGGCGGTCGGCCCCCGCCACCGGCAGGCCCGCCGATTTCAGCGCCGCGATCAGCGCCGCGAACAGCGTGCCGCGCCGCTGGACCAGGATCTGGATGTCGCCCGCATGCAGGGGCCGCGGCTGGCCCGATTTCGCGTCGATGATGGGACTGCCCAGCATCGCACGGATCTGGATCGCGACATGGCGGGCCAGCTGCGTGTCGGCGTCGTTTTCGGACGGCGCATCGACCGGGCGGGTCCAGTCCTCGGGGTCGGTCTTGTCGGGCTTGGGCAGAGCGGGCCAGATGTCCACGCGGCCGGGCAGGGCCGCCTTGAAGGCCACGTGCCGGGGCGGATCGCCCAGGCCCGTCGCGGCCTCTCCCTGGAACACCGCGTCGACCAGCGCCAGCACGGCGGGCGACGACCGAAAGCTGTGGGCCAGCCCGCGCTGCTGCATGGGCGCCTGCACGGCCTGGAAATCGGCGGCGAAGCGGTCGCGCATCGCCTCGAACACGGTGATGTCGGCACCCTGGAACGAATAGATCGACTGTTTCGGATCGCCCACCACAAACAGCGTTCGGGGCCGGTCATGCGCGCCGGCGCCGCTGGTAAATTCGTCGGTCAGGCGGCGGATCACCCGCCACTGGCCGGGGCTGGTGTCCTGCGCCTCGTCGACCAGGATATGGTCGATGCCGCCGTCCAGACGCCACAGCACCCATTGCGCCATGCTGGATTCCTCCAGCAGCGCGGCGGTGCGGCCGATCAGGTCGTCGAAATCCAGCCAGCCCTGCGCCGCCTTGGCCGCGTTCATGCGCGCCGCGAAGGCATGCCCGAACCGGTGCAGCGCCAGCGTGCGTTCCGCCGCCGCCAGGGCCAGCGCCTGCGGGCGGGCCAGCTCGACCCGCTCCATCAGGGCATCCAGATCGTCCATGAAGGGGGCGCAGGGGCCGGTGGCCATGGCCTTGGTCGGGATCTTGCCGGTCTTGGCGCCGAACGGCACCTTGGCGCTGCCGCCGAACAGCAGACACCCGAACAGGCGGGACAGGTCGTCCATGCCGGGATCGCGCCAGTTCACCTGCGCCAGCGCCTCGGCCAGCTTGACGTCATTGGCGGAACTGCCCCGCAGCGGCGGGATCACGGCATCGGCCAGATCACCTTCGCCGCCGGTGAAGACCCCGGCCAGCAGGCTGTCCGCCGTCAAACCGGGGGGCAGGTCCAGCGCGGCCCAGATCGCCGCCGCGTCGGGGGCGTCCGCGTAATCGGCCAGGGACAGCCCGGCCAGGAACCCGTCCAGGTCGTCGCCCCCCTGAAGGCGGGTCAGGTCCGCGATGGCGGGGTGGGATTCTTCGGCCATCGCCTCGATGATCTCGGCGCGCATGGCGCGGGCGCTGCGGTCGTCCAGTTCCGCGAACCCCATCGGCACCCCGGCCTCCAGCGGAAAGCGGCGCAGGACGGCGGCGCAAAAGCTGTGGATCGTCTGCACCTTGAGGCCGCCCGGCGTCTCGATCGCGCGGGCGAACAGGCGCCGCGCGGCGGGCAGGTCAGGATCACCCCCCTCGCCCAGCTGGGCCAGTTCGGCACGCAGGGCGGATTCGGGCAGCATCGCCCAGGTGCCAAGCCGCGCCAGCAGGCGGTTCTGCATCTCGGTCGCGGCGGCCTTGGTATAGGTCAGGCACAGGATGCGTTCGGGCGGCGTCCCCGCCAGCAGCAGCCGCGCGACACGGTCGGTCAGCACGCGGGTCTTGCCCGACCCGGCATTGGCCGTCAGCCAGGTCGAGCGCAGCGGATCGGCCGCCGCGATCTGGTTCAGCGTCGCCTCATCCATGATGATCGCCCACCTTTCGCGGCGCCGCGGCATCGGTCAGCGCCCATTCGCCGTACCGCGCCAGGTGATCGTAATCGCTTGCATAGGACGTGCTTTGGGGCGCACGCATCGCGGTGAACCCGGCCTCTCCGGTCACATAGGACCGCAGCAGGCGGACGAAGCCGTCCCAGGTCTCGGCCTCGATCAGGTCGTCATGCTCGCGCGGGTGGGTCTTGCCCTCTCCGCCCAGCTGGATGTAGCGCAGGCCCGCCACGTCCACCGGGCCAAGCGCGTCGAACCCGCCACGGCGCGCCATCGCGGCCTCCAGCATCAGCTGCTTGTCGAAATGGCGGATCATCGCGTCGGTCGGCGGCGTGCCGGACTTGTAGTCATAGACCACGACGCGGTTGTCGGTCAGCAGGTCGATCCGGTCGGGCTTGGCGGTCAGGGTGATGCCCAGGTCCGCCACGGGCACCTTGCCGCGATGCTCCACGACCATCGGCCGCCCCTCGGCCAGGCGGGTCAGCTCGTCCGCGACGATGCGGTCGGCGATCCGTGCGATGCGCGCCGACCAGAAGGCGCGGGCGGCGGGCCAGGGCACCTCGTCCGCCAGCACCCGGTCGGTCAGCGCCAGGAACCGGTCCCTGAGAACCTCGGGCGGGGTGTCGGGGGTGGGATGGCTGTGCAGCAGCGCCTCGACGATGGCATGCAGGGTCTGGCCGCGCAGCGACGCGTCGGGCTGCGGGCGCAGCGGCGGCAGCGCGCGCAGGCCCAGAACGCGCTTGGCATAGACCGCGTAGGGGTCGCGGATCAGCAGCGACACGTCCGTCACCGGCAGGTCCGGGAACAGGGGCAGCGGCGGGATGGGCGAGGGCCGCGCCGCCGGGGGCACCGGGGCGGGGGGTCGCG
>NZ_VDDD01000034.1 GCF_006151785.1 Paracoccus marcusii | reverse complement strand
GAAGACCTCATGCCCTGGCGGCACGCACAGCCGTCAAGCCTCACCGCATAGGGCCGCGACGTCGCGCTTACATATGAGGCTCCCCCGATAAATATGCATCGTTTGTTGCCCTTGGCGGCAGGGGCGTCAATGGCGAGCAGGCGGGTGCGCCACTTGAAGCCGCTCCCACCAATCGTCGATTTGGATCGAGCGACCACACTGGCGTTGATTAGCCGATACTCAAGTCTGGTCTAGACGCATGCGGCCCAAAGCATACGGTCAACAACTGCCAAGCGGAGCGTTGCAGCCTCCCCAATCCAGACATTCGTGCTCAAAGCAGAAAGACTTACCGGCAGTGCCCCTAGACCCCATTGTTATGCCCAGATGACCGGTCTGAATAGGGCCAATTCATACCTAGCCTGCAGGTTGGAGGCTGCAGCTAAACAGCACATAGTTGAGCTATGGCACCGAAACCGTTGCCAATCGTTAGCTCTGTGTTGGAAAGGATACATTTTATGTTGCTATAAATGATAAGGGGTGCATCACTATCTGCATCACCATCCGGTCAACTTAGTAGCGGTTCTTAAATGCAAGCATCACCTATTATAGGACGTTTCAAGAATAAAGCCACCGCACCTCACGTAATCAAAGCGATTAGAAAGTTTCAGGGTGATCGTAGGAGCGCAGTTCGCGGAATCATCTCTGATGCACACAAGAATGACGACCTCCAGCCATATGGATCCTTTGTTTCAGCGCGATTTCTGATAGAAGCTATCGGACGATACTTTAGCAACGTTTAGTTGGCTGTTGCGGGCAGTGTAAGCTTTACACGAGAGCCGTCTGCTTCACGACGATGCTGCTACTGCCAAGCGGCACCATCGTCAGTCGGCTTTCCGCCCCTCGTGACGGAGTTGGCGTCGGCCGTGCTGCGGCTGCGACGAACGTCCGTTCCTGTGGCCTGAGACTTTTGCTACGCTGAACGGTGGTCATCGCTTACCCATCTCGGCCAGTAATCGTTGTCCTGCAGGTCCCGGTGGATGCTTTGACAAATGAGCAGCGTAGATGGTCAGCGTGCCTTTTTGGGCGGCCGCATCTTCGTCTAGAGCAAGTTCCACGATGCGCCCTTCTTTCAGGTCCGCCTCTACCAGATATCGCGGCATCCGGCACCAGCCGAACCCTGCACGAAGAAAGTCTAGCCGGCGGCCTAGATCAAGGAACCGCCACCGCGCGAAACTCGCGATGCCATAGTCGGGGCTTTCGGCGACAAAGCCAGAGCTGAGAACAAGCTGAACATGCGGCTCTAGATCCGCGCGCGTCAGCGGGCCGGCCTTGTGCGCCAGCGGATGCATTGGCGCTACGACCGGCACCAGGTCAACCGTGGTTAGCGGAACGGCGAGCACATCTTCGGGCACCTCTGGCAACAATAGGCCAATCGCCAGCGCCACTTCCTTGCGGCGGAGCCGGCGCAGCGCTCCGCCAAGTCCCTCGGTAGAAAAGCTGATCGGCAGCTGCGGCCAGGTTTCATGCAGGATGCGCAGTCCTTTGATCAGGGGTGCCGAGGGCACCAACGGATCAATCGCCAGCGCCAGTTCCGGCTCTAGTCCCTTCCGGGTGCCCGCGGCCACCGCCTCAAATCTAGCTGCGCTGGCAAGGACAAGCCGTGCCTGCTCCACCAACACGCGCCCTGCCTCTGTCAGCACCGGACGATGACCTGCCCTGTCGAACAAAGTCACCTGCTGCGTTGCTTCCAGATTGGCGACAGACTGGCTAATCGCAGATTGCGCACGTGATAGGCTGCGGCCAGCCGCCGAGAAGCTGCCAGCATCGGCAATGGTCACCAGGACACGCAGCTGATCAAGAGTCAGAGCGTTGAGCATACCCATCTCAAAACCAGATAGATTTCATCATTATTATACGTCTTCAAGAGATGCTCATCGCAACTTAACTTCCGCATATGCAATCAACATACCTCATCAATCACGGTTGTGGCCCCTGTTTTTTCTTGAAAGGAGGACTTATACGCGACGGCTTCCGAGAGTTAGAGGCCTATATCGCCTGCTCTGTCGGGCAGCTCGCAGGAGGCTCGCGCGTGATCCTCGTCATCTCGGGGCACTGGGAGGAGGATGCACCGACCGTGAGCGCCTCTGCGAATCCGCTACTGTTCTACGATTAAAGGGGGGGCTCGGCTTGCACTTATCGGCCTACTTGGCCAGCGCCAAGGTCACCGGATATTGTAGCACGGGTGCAGCGCCTGCAGGGACATGCCGGGATCGACAGCGCCCGCGATACCGAGATACTGAGCGATGCTGGGAGCCTGAGGTATTCGTGCCATCCGAGTTGATCTGGCCCGAGACGCCTATCCCGCCTGTGCAGTTGTCGATGCGCCGCGGCTAGGTTCCGGCAGGGCATCTCGCAATAGTTCGCGCGCTCCGCTCGCTTCGCAATGAAGGCGTGCTGATCTTCCGCGGTGGTTGGACATATTAGAGCAGGGCCGGCGGCTTCGGCGACCCTGATCCCGTGACGACGCGCTGATCAGATGGGCGGAAGCCCCTGTCGCCTCCTACGCCTAGCCCGAGGAGGATCATCTGCTGGCCGTGATGGTGGTGGCTGGCGCCGCCTCGGGCGAGCGCGGCCATATCGATTTTCGTGGGCTGGCCCTTGGCAAGCCTATTTTCGGGTTCCCCTTCGGAGCCTAACCTTCCCAGATTTCCCAGAAAGGAAACACATGACCAATCTCCTTCTCGTCGAGACCAGCCCGCGCGGCGCTGGGTCCATTTCGCGCAACCTGACAGCGAAGTTCATCTCTGACTGGAAGGCTGCGAATGCTGAAGGCCAGATCGTGACCCGAGATCTGGCCGAGGATTCGCTGCCCCATGTCACCATGGGCTGGCTGGGCGCATATTTCACGCCGCCCGAGGCCCTGAGCGCAGAGCAGAAGGCAGCGCTCGCGAAATCGGATGAGCTGGTGCAAGAGTTACTTGCCGCCGATGAGATCGTGATCTCGACCCCTGTCTACAATTACAACATTCCTTCCAGCCTGAAGGCATGGGTCGATCACATCGTAAGAAAGGGCCTGACCCTCGGTTTTGACGGCAAGGGTTTGTTGACGGGCAAGAAGGCGACGCTGATCGTGGCCTCCGGCGGCTACTACGGCCACGGCTCACCGATCGCGGACCGCAACATCGCGCCGCGTTACATGAAACTGATCATGAATGTTATCGGAATCACCGATGTGTCGGTGATCCACGGCGAAAACGCGAAATCGGTTGATATGGGCGAGACCACGATGGAGGCCTTCGTCGAAAGCTTCGCACCGCAGATGAAGCTGCTCACCTACGTCTGATCAGTGACCGGCCCCACCACGGCGGGGCCGGAGCTTTCGGCGGGCTAGCGCAACAGTTCAGCTGCACTGGCTCCCCGCTGAACTTTTATTGCGTGCAGAAAGTCGGGCGATTGCGCTGGGCAAATGCCGGGCAAAGCCCGCGGGGGTCTCGTAGCCGGGGCTGAGTGCGGCCGGGGGGTGTGGTAGCCGGTAACCCAGGCTTTGGGCAGATCGCGGGCACGTGCAAGTTTACGAAATAGTGTCTCACTCAGAAACTTGTCCCGTATTACGGCGGGCATTACCACTTTCTAGGACAGCTCTTGCATCGCCGCCCTGTCGAGCATTGGGCTTGCCAGCACCTTCTTTGGCTTGGCATTCTCGTTCTCTAATGCCTTCAGACGCCTGGCCTCAGACACCGTCACCCAGAATACTTAGCCTTCCAGGCATAGGATGTAACCTGCGACACCCCGTGCTTGCGGCAGATACCTGCGCACTTCGCGCCCACTTCATGCTCTTGCAAATGCCAATGATCTGCTCTTCCGTAACTCGTGCCCTTTTCCTCATCCATTCTCTCCATGGGCCGGACTCTAATCGCAGATAGAGTAAAAATCCCGTGGCAGGTCAGGGCCCGCAGCGCCACAGCCCCCCGACCACAATCTCGGCCCCACCATTCGGCTGCAGCGTCAGTGTCCCCGGACGGGCAGGGGACTCTCCGCCTTCGATCGTCGGCCCCGTTACCTCGATCTCGACCGACCCGTCGGGTCCGGTGAAGGCGGTGCCGGCGACGATGCCGTTGAACCCGCCCGGTGCGCTGAGGGTCATGAGGCGGCCAGAGAATCTGATAGCCGCTCCCGCGGGCCGGTCCGTCCCCACATAGCCCGCAGCCAGCAGCAGCGTCCTGCCCTCTGCCTCGAAGCCACAGAACAGCTCGCCTGCCAACGCCGCGTTCTCCATGTCGCTCGGGGTCAGCGGCTGCAATAAGGGCCGCGTGACCGCGATGTCCAGCTCGCCGCCGATCTGGACTGCGCGGCTTTCCTTTTCGAGAACACAGATCACACTTGCAACGCGGTCCTCGGCGACCTGCCCGCTGACGATGGCCAGACCGTAGCTTTGGCTACCGAACGGGTCGACCACCGCGGAAGCGTTGGACATCGAGTTGCCCACAGCGCCAAGGCACGTATTCTCGACCTCGGCGGCAAAGGCAGCCCAGGCATCATCGCTGGAGCCGAAGGCCGGGCCCGCAAGCAGCATGAGGGGGAAAAGAGACTTCAGCATTCGATTATTCCTTGCGTTGTGGGGATCAGGGCGACGTGTCCCCTAGAATCGCGGGGTGTTCCCCCTGCCAGACAGACAGGACTGGAACGGATGCGTCAGGATCATGCGGGTCGCGGATGCGCAGGATAAGCGCAGAAACGGCCCACCCGCTGGCTGCTCTGACTGACCCGCTTCGCCGCGCTATCCAAGGGTGACCGATTGGCCACCTTGGCGACATACCAGGCCGGCGTGTTCGAGAAACCGTAATATAGGATCTTGCCCCGCGCGACCGCCGCCGCCAGCGTCCGCAGCACCTCTTCGGGCGGGGTGGTGCGGTCCCAGACATGCATCCAGTAGAGATCGATCCGGTTTGTCCCGAGCCGGCGCAGCGAACCCTCGATCCCCAGCCAAATGTTGATCGCGCCGTTGCCGCCATGCAGCTGATTCCTCTGCGCGCGCGCAAAGCTCGACTTGGTCGAAACCACGATCCGATCGCGAAGGCCGCTCTCCTTCAGGAAGCCGCCCAGCATCCGCTCGCTTTCGCCGCTGCTATAGACATCGGCCGTGTCGACCACGTTGCCGCCGGTGGCGACATAGGCCTCTAAGACCCGGCGCGTCCCGGCCAGATCGCTGCCCCACCGGCCCGCGCCGAAGGTCATGGTGCTTAGTGTCAGTGGGCTTACGATCAGCCCCGAACGGCACCAGGTCCAGTAATCGGTCATCTGCATGGTCTGCTCCTCTCCAAGATCATGACGTGAAGCTGGGCGCGCGGCGCGCTGCAGATTGCCAGGGTCCCTCTGCCTGAACCGGCCATGGCCTACTGATGCGCCGCAAGGATAGGCCGAGTCACCTGCCTTACGGGGCGCGGGGAACAGGGCAAGCCAAATCGCCTTCGGGGCAGTTGAGGAGGTCCTCGAACTCGTTTACGCGCTTCCGCGTCAGATCCTCTATGCATGCATTGTAGACCATCGGCGCAGCGCTTCCCTGGATGCCGGATGTCCGGAAACGGCACTCATTGTCCCGAAACGCGATCCAGGCGCGCTGCGCCTCGACAAGCTTTTCTTTGCCTGCCGAGTTGTCCGCAAGCCGGGACCGCATGATTCCGTAAAGCTCGTTCAGTCTGGCGTCAGGAGTATTCGCGATCACGCTGACCGGAAGGGCAGCGAGCAATGCACTGAAAAAAAGAAGCTTCATGATGATCCTATGTTTGATCTTGTCGTAATCGCCCATTCAACCAGGGACAGACTGGCGGCTTTGTCCGCTAGCAATCGCCCGAGACATGAACCGAGGTTGCAAACCGCACTTCTATGCTATTCGACGCGAAGCTTGCGAAACCGTTCGCGCTGTCGCCGGCGTCAAGGGACCCGGTGGTCAGAGCCGCGTCAACGGTATCAAGGTTGAAGAGATTCCCATCAATCGTTTGTGCGGTGAAGCACAGGCTGATGAGGTCGACTGGTGCATCGGTGGCATTCGTGATGGCGATGTCGAACGATGAAGTAGGCGACCGTCCCTGCCTTGGTCATTGCGCCAATGGACCTGTCGATTGCGTTGACGCCGATGCCCTCGTGGACATCGGCAAGGGCCGGAAGGGTGGTGGCAGCCACGGCGAGCAGGCAGGCAAGAGCGGACCTTTTCATGGTTTCCTCGCAGGTATGCAGTCATGTTAAGCGCCGAATGCAGGTGCCGGGGATGGCATTGACGGAACCCTGTGCCCGGGGCACCTGTAAGGGCTCCGGACGAACGGATGCGCCTGCAGCGCGGCAGTGATGGCCTGTCGGGGCGCACCCATCCGCTGACCTAGTTCCTCGTGTCATTTCGGCTTCGGCATATCGTCGATAAGCAAAGCAGGCCGCAGTGGTATGCGGCCCACCCTGCTATCTCTGGTGCCCGAGCATTGCGTGAACATGACGCCTTCGACGTTCAGCTCGGCGCCGAAGGGGGCGCGGCTGCCGGGTGTCGGGCGGGTTTGACAGGCCACGGCTTTATGCTGCGGCCTGCAGGCAGGCGCATCGGGCGATACGTCCTGGCTTTCCGAGGGCTTCCCGTCAGCCTCTGACGAAGGCAAGAAGATCAGGATTGATAAGGTCGGGGTTGGTAGCAAAGGGCGCGTGCGACAGGCTCGGATAGGTCTTCAGCGTGCCGTTCCGCAACAGCTTGATGGCCTTATGGGCCGAATTCGCGATCGGCACGATCTGGTCGTCCTCGCCGTGCATCAGCAGGACCGGAATGTTCAACGCCCTGAGATCCTCGGTGAAGTCGGTTTCCGAAAAGGCCTTGATGCAGTCGTAATGCGCCTTGGCCCCGCCCATCATGCCCTGACGCCACCAGTTCTGGATCTGGCCCTGACTGACCTGCGCCCCCTCGCGGTTGAAGCCGAAGAAGGGCCCCGACGGGATGTCCAGGAAGAATTGCGCCCGGTTGGCGACCAGTGCGGCGCGGAAGCCGTCGAAGATCTCCGGCGGGATGCCGTCGGGATTGGCCTCGGAGGCGATCATCACCGGCGGCACGGCGCCGATCAGGACGGCCTTGGAGATGCGGCCGGCCTCGGCCCGGGCGGCATAGCGCGCGACCTCTCCTCCGCCCGTCGAGTGGCCGATATGGATCGCGTTTCTCAGGTTCAGCGCGCGGGCCAGTTCGACGACATCCTGCGCATAAGTGTCCATCTCGTTGCCGGTATCTGTCTGGTCCGAGCGGCCGTGGCCGCGGCGATCATGAGCGACGACGCGGTAGCCCTGTTCCAGGAAGTAGAGCATCTGGTTGTCCCAGTCATCGCCTGACAGAGGCCAGCCGTGATGGAAGACGATTGGCTGCGCATCGCGCGGCCCCCAGTCCTTGTAGAAGATGTTGGTGCCGTCTTGGGTCGTGATCGTCGCCATGACGATGTCTCCTTTGGATTTAGCAGCAAGGCTGCGTGACAGGATCAGAAGGGCAGCCGCGGCGGCCCCGGTTGTCATCAGAGTTCGTCGGTTGATGGTCGCATTCATGAGGCTGTCCTTCGTTCCATATGGACAAGGTAGCCATTCGCGCTCGCCAAGAGGCGTGGCGAAAATGACAATAGCCGATGTGAATCGGACAATGACCAAGAACCCTGATCTGGTGGCCGAAATCGGCCTTCTGCTCTATCCGGGCTGCCAGCTGGCAGCGATCCACGGGCTGACCGACCTCTTTCGCCTTGCCGGCGAGTTGAGCGGCGATGATGCGGGCGCCATCCGCGTTTCGCATTGGCAAGCCGATGATGACGGGGTCGGTTGCGTCTGGGACAGCCATCCGGGCCCGCCGCACCGGTTGACGCATGTCATCGCGCCGCCCAGCATCATCCTGCCTAAGCTGATGGCCCCCGCTCCTGCGGAGGCCGCTTGGCTGCGCGATCAGCACGGCAGCGGGGCGATCCTCTGCTCGGTCTGCGCGGGCGCGTTCGTTCTGGCCGAAACCGGCCTGATCGACGGTCGGCGCGCGACGACGCACTGGGCCTTTGCGCGCCAGCTTGCGGCGCGCTTTCCCAAGGTGAAGCTGGCCGACGCGCATATGGTTGTGGATGAAGGCGACATCATGACCGCCGGTGGCATCCTGGCCTGGACAGATCTGGGGCTGACGCTGGTGGACCGGCTGCTTGGGCCTGCCACGATGCTGGCCACGGCGCGCTTCCTGCTGATCGAGCCACCGCGCCAGAGCCAGCGCCCCTTTGCCCAGTTCGTGCCGCGATTCGATCACGGCGATGACGCGATCCGCCAGAGCCAGCACCACATACACGCCAATGCGCAGACGATGCAGGGCGTGGGGGATCTGGCGGACCGGGCGGGAATGACGGGGCGCACCTTTCTACGGCGTTTCCGTGCCGCGACCGGGTTCTCGCCGGTCGAATATCTGCAGCAGGTCCGGATCGCCAAGGCACGCGAAGCGCTTGAGCGGACGTTGACGCCGGTGGACCGCATCGCATGGGAGGTGGGCTATTCGGACCCCGCCGCCTTTCGCAAGCTGTTCCAGAAGCTGACCAGCATTCCCCCCGCCGCTTATCGCCAGCAATTCGGCATCGCGGGTTGAGGATGCGGCCCCGGGCCGCTGCCCGGCCGCCGGAAGAGGACGCAATCCGGCCGTTCCGGGCCCCGCTCGATCACAGTTCCGACGACAGGCGTCCCTCGCGCTGCGGGGCGCGGATGAGGCCCTCGACCAGATCATCCGTCCATTCGACATATTCAACGTGCAGGCCGTCGGGGTGCCGCGCATAAAGCATCCGCCCCGTGGGAACCGAGACAATGGGCTGCGTGATGGTCGCGCCGCCCCGGATCAGTTCGGCCTCGACGGCATCCAGGTCGGACACGATCAGCGGGCCGTGGCTGTCTGCTATGGGGGCCAACGATTCGCGTGTCCCGGCCACGACAAAGACGTCACCGATGCCCGCAAGGTCCCATTCTCCGTAACGAAAGCGCAGATGCGCCTTCCTGCCATGCAGACGCTCGAGCAGAGTCAGGGTCTTGTCGCAATCCGCGGTGAACATTCTGGAATAGGTCTTCAGGATCATCTCGCACCTTTTGTATCGATCACTACTGAACTATGTTCAGGGCAAGCCCCGTGCAACGGTGATTTATAGTGATCGATACAAAACCCTCGCCCAAAGGGGGGCGCCCCCGATCATTCGACTGTGACGAGGCGGTCGAGACCGCGATGCATCTGTTCTGGCGCCATGGCTATGAGGGCGTCACGCTGAACATGCTGACCGGGGCGATGGGGATCGCGCCGCCCAGCCTCTATTCGACCTTCGGATCCAAGGCGGGGTTGTTCCGGGAGGCGGTCGCCCGCTATGCGCGGCAATCCGGGCTGATGCCGATGGGCCAGGATGGCGGACAATCGACGCTGGATGCCGCCCTGGCCGGGTTCTTCCACCGCGCCATCGACTGGATCACCGGCCCGGATGGCGGGCGCGGCTGCATGATCTCTTCGGGCCTGCTAGCCGCTCATCCCGACAACGAGGAGTTGCGTGATGAGCTTGCCAAGCTCAGGCGCGAGATGGCGGCGGATCTTGAGGATCAACTGCGGGAATGGCTGTCGCCGGACCGCGCGGGGATCGCCGCAAGCTTCGTCTGCATGACATTGCAGGGTCTGTCGGTGCAGGCCCGCGACGGCGCCAGCGCCGAGGCGCTTCGCGCCATGGCCGATCTTGCGCGGGCGGGCGTTCATGCTCTGGCGCTACAGGAACCCGCCGCGCCCCCGATCAGCGTTTGAGCGCGACCGTGGCAAGGGGCGTCGGGCTGCGTGCCAACGCAGCCAGCGCCTCGGGCCACGCCAGTGGGTCAAGATCGAGCGCCGCGCCAAGCCACGCTAGGGTCAGCCGCCGTGTCGCCTCCAGCGCATCGGGGTGCTCGATCTCGGTTTCCTTCGCGTCCAGCCCGGCAACTCCGCCCAATCCGTGCCCGACATCGTGGATCCTCACCAGCGCCTGAGCCGTTGGCGCATCGTGATAGGCATCAGCGTGCCATTCCGGGCCGCGCAGGGTGAAGTGCTGCGGATCATCCTTTTGGCCACAGACGACCAACGTCGGCACGCGTATCGTCGCAAAATCCACATCCAGAAAGGACAGGCGCGCGGCTTGTTCGGGCAGAAGATCGCCGCCCCTTCCCGGACTGGCCAGCAGGATGCCCGCGCGGATGCGCGGGTCGAGGAAGTCCTGTCCTGCCACCTGTCCGCCCATGGCAAGACTGCAGGTGTGGCCGCCGAAGGAATGCCCGGCCAAGGCGATCCTTTCGCGATCAAGGCGGCCCGTGATGCCGGGCAGGCGCTCCAACAGGTCCAGCCCGTCGAGGATCGCGCGCAGTTCGGCGACGCGCTCGCGCCAGAACCAAGGGCCTCCGGGCAGCCTGGGGTCCAGCCCGCCGATGCGAGCGCTGGCATGGGTGGGCTGGATGACCGCAAGGCCGCGTTCGGCCCAGAACTGGGCGAGGGGGGCGTAGCCGTCCTTCGACGGGATTGCGTTCGACGGCCCGAAGCCGTGCGACAGGATCAGGACCGGCAGCGGCCCGGTCCCGACCGGCGCGGTCAGTCGCAGTTCAAGCGGCTGACGCCCGGGCATCGGCAGGCAGATCGGCGTATAGGCCAGGGTCAGGGCCGGCGGGGGCGCGGGCAGCTCGCGTGACAGGCGGATCAGGCGGTTCATCGTCTATGCCGCCGATTGTGCATCGGCCATGGCCCGCGCATCGGCCCCGGCCAGCAGGCGCATCGGCGCGTCCGGTTCGGTCACGGCCCGCCAGACGGCCTCTGCCACGTCGCCTGCCTGCGTCCGGTCGCGGGCGGCGCGCAGCGACCCCAGGACGGCCTGCATGAAGGGGCCGTAATCATCCGGCACGTCCATCCCCATCCGCGCGACCGCATTGCGACCGAACGCGGTCTCGGGCGCGCTGCCGGGCAGGACCAGCCGGGTCCTGATGCCGAAAGGCGCGGCCTCCAGCGCAAGGCTTTCGGTGAAGGCGTTCACCGCCGCCTTGCTGGCGCTATAGACCGACAGCGCGGGCAGAGCCTTCAGCGTCACGGCCGAACTGATGTTGACGATGACGCCGTGCCCTTGGCGACGCATCGCGGGCATCGCGGCGTGGGTCACGCCCATCATGCCCAGAAAGTTGATCTCGAACAGCTCGCGTGCGCGGTCGATGCCGACGCCTTCCAGCACGTTTAGCATGCCCACGCCCGCATTGTTGACCAGCGCGTCCAGCAGGCCGGCCTGGGTCAGGGCGGCGGCAATGCTGGCGCCGTCGGTCACGTCCAGCGGCAGCACCCGCAGGCGGTCCGCCTCGGGCAGCCCTTCGGGCGAGGGGTGGCGCATCGTGGCGACGACCTCCCAGCCCCGATCGAGGAAATGCAGCGCGGTGGCGCGCCCGAAGCCGGACGAGGTTCCGGTGATGAGAATGCGGGGCATGGTGTTCTCCTGTCATACGATCATTGGACAGATAGACGGCGGGCCGCGATCATTCTATGAACACACGTCCGCAATCATTCAGCGAAAGTTCAGGATGCCGGTTCAGGATGCGCCCGACCCCCTTTCGGCAGCCGTCGCGCTGCTGAGCCCTGGGATGGAACTGTCCAAGCTGGTCGAGGGCGGGGGCGCCTGGCAAGTGCGCCGCGACGATCTGGACAGCCCCCTCTATTGCGCCATCGTCGAGGGCCGCGCCCGACTGGAGGTCGCGGAGGGTGGCGTGACGCTTAGGGCGGGGGATTTCGTGCTGGTTCCGGCCCTGTCCGGGTTCCGCATGACCAGCCTGCCGCCCCCCGATCCGCGCGGGCCGGAACTGCGCCTGCAGGCGGGGCCGGGGCAGGTGCGGCTGGGGCCGCCCGAGGCCCCGGTCGAGATGCGCGCGCTGGTTGGTCATTGCCGCTTTCGCGGGGCACGCCCGGTGCTGGTCTCGCTGCTGCCGGGAGTGATCGTGGTGTCCGGACAGCCCCGGCTTGCCGCGCTGGTCCGGATGATCCATGACGAGACGCGCGCCGACAGGCCGGGCCGGGCGCTGACGCTCGGGCGGCTTCTCGACGTCCTGCTGATCGAGGCGCTGCGCTCGGGTGCGGGGGTGGACCTGCCGCCGGGCCTGTTGCGTGGGCTGGCCGATCCGCAGCTGGCCGCGGCCCTGGGGCGCATTCATGACGATCCGGCGGCGGATGTCACGGTCGCGTCGCTTGCGCGCGCGGCGGGCCTGTCGCGGACGGGCTTCTTCGAGCGGTTCCGGCGCGAGGTGGGACGCGCGCCGATGCAGTATCTGACCGACTGGCGGATGGCCGTCGCGCAGGATCTGCTGCGCGAGGGGCGGCTGACGAACGATCAGATCGCGCGGCGCGTCGGCTACGGCTCGGCCAGTGCCTTCGGCATGGCGTTCCAGCGCCATGCCGGGGTCCCGCCACGGGTCTTTGCCGAGGCCGGAGCCTAGCGGGCGGCGTCGGGGAGCCGGGCCACGACCTTGATCTCAAAGTCGAAACCCGCCAGCCATGTCACGCCCAAGGCGGTCCAAGCGGGGTAGGGTGCGGCGGGGAAATGGCGATCCTTGACCGCCATCAGGTCACCGAACTGGGCGGCCGGGTCGGTGTGGAACGTGGTCACGTCGATGATGTCGTCAAAGCTGCAACCTGCTGCGGACAGGATCGCGCCCAGATTGGCGAAGGCGCGTTCGACCTGGGCCAGATGCGTATCCTCGGGGGTGCCGTCCTCGCGGCTGCCGACCTGGCCCGACACGAACAGCAGGCCGTCGCTGCGGATCGCGGGGGAATAGCCGTGTTCGTGATAGAGGGCGTGGCGGGCAGAGCCGGCGGGGAAAATCGCGTCGCGCGTGGTCATGAAACTGTCCTTTGTTGCGTCTGCAGGGCTGTTGGTCGAAAAGCGGCACAGGGCCGTTGCGGCCCAAGACAAGCCGGATTTTCATACGGGGCGTATGTGAATTCCTATAGACATGCGCGACGTATGTAAACACCTGTCGTGCGGACGGGAAAAGCGGAGTGGAAGATAGTGGCCAGAACCCGTGCCGAGATGACCGAGGAGACGCGCGAAAAGCTGATCGAGGCGGCGCGCCGGGCCTTTGCGCGTGACGGTTTCGCGGCGACCTCGATGGATGCGCTGACCTCGGATGTCGGGCTGACGCGGGGCGCGCTCTATCACAATTTCGGCGACAAGAAGGGGCTGCTGGCGGCGGTGGTCGATCGGATCGACGCCGAGATGGCCGCCAAGGCGCGCCGGATCGGGGCGGCGGCGGGACCGGGATGGGACGCGCTGCTGGCCGAGGGATGCGCCTATATCGAGATGGCGCTGGACCCGGAGGTGCGGCGCATTGTGCTGCTGGACGGGCCGGCCGTGCTGGGCGATCCGTCGCTCTGGCCCAGCCAGAACCGGTGCCTGGACGCGACGCGGGCGGCGGTGCAGGGGCTTTTGCCCCACGACATCCTGCGGCCGGTGGATGTCGAAGCCGCTTCGCGGCTGCTGAACGGGGCCGCCCTGAACGCGGCGCTGTGGGTCGGGACCTCTGCGGACCCGGCCCTGACGCTTCCCAAGGCGCAGCACGCCTTTCGTCTTTTGGCAGAAGGGCTGCTGCGCCAACGCTGACCGCCCGCGTTCAGCGGCTTTCGATCTCGGTCACGATGGCCTGGCCGATGCGTGCGATGGCGGCGTTTCGACTGGCCATGTCGGCCGCGTTGCCGGTCAGATAGACCGCGGCCAGCCAGGGCTCGTCCTGCGGCGTGCGGATCAGCGCGACGATCGAGCGAGAGCCATACCCGCCCGCCCCGGTCCGGTCGGCGATGGTCCAGCCCTCGGGCAGGCTGGCGCGGATCAGGTCATCGGCCACCGCATTGGCGCGCATCCAGGCCTCAAGCTGCTGCTGAGACGGCTCGGACAGGACCGGACCGAACAGCAGCCGCTCCAGCGTGGCGATCATCGCTTCGGGGGTCGAGCTGTCGCGCGGATCGCCGGGCGCGCCCTCATTCAGGTCGGTCTCCCACCGGTCGAGGCGGGTCGTCTCGTCTCCGATGGCGCGCAGATAGTCGGTAAAGCCCTCGGGGCCGCCGACGCGCTCCAACAGCAGATTGGCGGCGGTATTGTCGCTGAGCGTCAGCGTCGCCTCGCACAGATCCGCCACACTCATGGCGTCGCGCGTTTCCGTCACCGGCGAATGGGTCACAAGATCGCCGCTGGTATAGCCGATCACGCGGTCCAGCTGATCCTCGCCCGCATCGACCAGCGTCAGGATCGCCCCGCAGAGCGGCGCCTTGAAGGTCGAGGACAGGGGAAAACGCTCACCCGCGCGATAGCCCTCGCCCTCGGGGCTGCCTTGGCGGCGCAGCGCGACGCCGACGCGCCCGCCCAGCTCGGCCTCGACCGCGCGGGCGGCTTCGGGGATGGTTTCGGCGGCGGTCGGGGCGGCGGCAGAGGCCGCGACGGCGCCCAGAAAAAGGGCCGCGACAAGGGTGCTGCGGGTCATGAAGGTCTCCGTTCTGGTCGGGGGCTGCGCGTGATCGCGTCTCTGGCCCTTCCGCCCTTGGGGGCGGTTGCGATGTCTGGTGGCGGTCCCTGCGCATGGCTTCGGGGCCGCATCCGACGTATAATCCGGGCCCGGACGGGTGGCCAAACGACAAATCCTGACAGGGCGGATAAGCTGAGATGATAGACCGACCGAACCTTCCGCTGAACGGGCTGCGCGCCTTCGAGGTCGCGGCCCGGCAGGGCAGCTTCACCCGCGCCGCCATCGAGTTGCGGGTGACGCAAGCCGCCGTCAGCCAGCAGATCCAGCGGCTTGAGGAGATCCTGGGCCACCAGCTGTTCAAGCGCGCCTCGACCGGGCTGATCCTGACGGATGTCGGGGCGTCGCTGCATCCGGTGCTGACGCGCAGCCTGGACCAGATGGCCGAGGCGCTGGGGCGGTTCCAGTCCGGCCGCCACCGCGAGGTGCTGCATCTGGGCGTGGTGACGACCTTTGCGACCGGATGGCTGATCCCGCGCCTCGCGGATTTCGAGGCCGCGCATCCCGATGTCAGCCTGCGCGTCTTCACCCATAACAACCGCATCGAGATCGCCAAGGAGGGGCTGCACATGGCCGTGCGCTTTGGCGACCGCGAGGCCTGGCCCTGGCTCGAGGCCGACCCGCTGATCGCCGCGCCGCTGACGCCCCTCTGCGCGCCCGCGCTGCTGCCGCACCTGCGCCAGCCGGGCGATCTGGCCGGCCAGCGCCTGCTGCGATCCTATCGCACCGACGAATGGGAGGGTTGGTTCGACGCCGCGGGCGCCCTCTGCCCGCCGCTGGAGGGGCCGGTGCTGGACAGCTCGGTCGCGCTGGCCGAGCTTGCGGCGGCGGGGCATGGCGTAGCGCTGCTGCCCGCCGTCATGTTCGCCCGCCAGCTGCGCAAGGGGACGCTGGCCCGCCCCTTCGCCGCCGAGGTCGAGGCGGGCCGCTATTGGCTGACCTGGCCGCGCGGCCGGCCGCACAATCCCGCGATGGAAAAGCTCAGGGCCTGGATGGCCACGGCCGTCGCCGCACCGGGCGCCTGACGGACAAGAAATCGCTGCCGTCGATGGGCGGGGCAGGCTATCATCTGCCCCATGAATTTGCGATCGATCGACCTCAACCTTCTGGTGATTCTGGACGCCCTTTTGGACGAGGCGCATGTGGGTCGCGCGGCGGACCGCGTGGGGCTGTCGCAGCCTGCGGCCTCGGCCGCGCTGCAACGCTGCCGCCACCTGTTCGGAGATGCGCTGCTGGAACGGGGACGCGGCACGATGCGCTTGACCGCCAAGGCGGAATCGCTGCGCGCCCCGCTCAAGTCGGTCCTGGCGGGTATCGTGCATCTGGTCGATCCGCCCGAGGTTCCGCTGGCCCATATCCGCGCCACGATCCGCATCACGATGGCGGATTATCCCGCCGCCCTGCTGGCCGTCGGGCTGCAGGCGGGCCTTGCGCGGACGGCGCCGGGGATCGATCTGGTGATCCAGCCCTGGCGCGGCGGACACGAGGCGCGTCTGGCCCTGATCGACGGGACGAGCGACCTGGCGCTGTCGGTCTTTCCGGGCGAGGACCCCGACATCAACCGGGCCGAGATCCTGCGCGAGGATTACGTCATCGCCCTGCGCCAGGATCATCCGGCGATCGCGGGCTTCGATCTCGACCGCTGGCTGGACTGGCCGCATGTCGTCGTGTCGGGCCGCGCCGAGACGCGCAGCCCGCTGGACGGGCAACTGGCCGAACAGGGCCGCATCCGCCGGGTGGGGATGGTGGTTCCGGGTTTCGCGATCGTGCCGGACCTGCTGCGCCAGTCCGACCTGATCGCGATGCTGCCCTCGCGGGTGGCGGGGGCGGCGGGGCTGGTGACGCTGTCGCCGCCGATCCCGGTGCCGGGCTTTTCGCTGCACCTGGCCTGGCACCGGCGGCGGGACGGGGACCGTGCCCTGCGGCATGTGGCGGACCTGCTGGCCGCCTGGCGCGATCCCGCCCCGGTTCAATGATCTCGCCTAGTCCTTCGGCGTGACCTCAAGGCCCGTCCAATGGGCCGCAAAGGCCCATTGCTCGGCCATCTGCGCGATCTGCATGGCCAGGGGCGTGCCCTGCCCGTGACCGGCCCCCTGCGCCACCCGCAACAGATGCGGCCGCGCGCCGATATCGGCCGCTTGAAGCGTCGCCGCGTATTTCAGCGAATGGGCGGGCACGACACGGTCGTCGGTATCGGCGGTGGTCACGAGGATCGCAGGATAATCCGTGCCGTCGCGGACACCGTGCAGGGGCGAATAGGCCAGAAGGGTGCGGAACTGATCCTCGACCGCGGGGCTGCCATATTCCTGGACCCACATCGCGCCGCCGGTGAAGCGGTCAAAGCGCAGCATGTCCATCACCCCCACATCGGGCAGGACGGCGGCAAACAGGTCGGGCCGCTGATTGGCGACCGCCGCGACCAGAAGCCCGCCGTTCGACAGGCCGTGGATGGCCAGCCCGTCCGGCGCGGTGATGCCTTCGGCGATCAGGTATTCGCCCGCCGCGATGAAGTCGTCGAAGACGTTCTGCTTCAGCGCGCGCCGCCCGGCATGATGCCAGGCCGCGCCATATTCTCCGCCCCCGCGGATGTTTGCCACCGCATAGACGCCGCCCTGTTCCACCCAGGCCATCGCTCCGGGCATGTAATAGGGAACCATGCTGATGCCGAACCCGCCATAGCCGGTCATCATGGTCGGGGCCGACCCGGTCACGTCGGCGCGGCGGATGACGAAGATCGGGATACGGGTCCCGTCGGCCGAGGCGTAGAAGCGCTGCTCGACGACGACATCGTCAAGCGTCACCGGCAGGTTCGGATCATGCCAAGGCGTCACGCGGTTCCGGGCCACATCCAGCCGCAGGACCGTGGGCGGAACCTCGTGGCTGGTAAAGAGGAAATAGCCATCGTCCCGGCCGGGCTCGCCCTGGAACAGGGCAATGGTCCCGGCGCCGGGCAAATCCACCGACCCGTCGGGCGTGCCGTCCAGCCGATATCGCTCCAGCACCATCCGGGCATCGACCATGTAGGCCAGCACGATCCGGTCGCCCATGATGGCCGTGCCGTGGCGCAGCACCGCGTCGGGACGCTCGGGGATCAGCTCGGCAAAGGCGGGTTCGGGATCGGCCAGGTCGATGGCCATCACCCGGCCCCGCGGCGCGCCCATCTGCGTCGAAAAGATCAGCCGCGTGCCCTCCGTGCCCAAGAGCGCCCATTGATCCTCCTGGCTTTCGACCAGGGTCAGCGGCTTTGCGCCGTCCTGCGACAGATCCGTCACGGTCACGGCGACGCCGCCTGACAGGCCCGAGCTGTAGATCACCAGAAACCGCCCGTCGCCCGAGACGGTCGCCGTATGCAGCAGCAGCGTGTCGGATGCGCCGCCATGGACCAGCCGGTCCTCGGACTGGGCCGTGCCAAGCCGGTGGAAATAGACCGCGTGACCGCCGACCGCCTCGTTGAACGAGGCGCTGTCTTCACGGGCGGGAAAGCGCGAATAGTAGAACCCCGATCCGTCGCCGGACCAGGCGATCGTCGTGAAGCGCGCCCATTCAAGACGATCGTCCAGAACCTCGCCGGTGACGGCGTCCATCACGTGGATGCTGCGCCAGTCCGAGCCGTCCTTCTGCAGCGCATAGGCCACGAAATCCCCGCCGGGCGACACGTCCCATTCGGCCAGGGCCCGCGTGCCGCCTTCTTCCTGGGCGGAGGGATCAAGCAGCACGCGTTCCGGCCCACCGGTCCCCTCGCGCAGGATCAGGCGCGGCTGGTCCTCGCCTGCACCCTGGCGCTGAAAAAAATAGCGCTCGCCGCGCCGGATGGGCGGGAAGGCGGTGTCGTGCCGGTTCAGCAGGGTCAGCCGCTGCTGAAAGATCGGCCGCGCCGGCAGCGTCTCAAGATAGGCAGACGAAACGGCATTCTGCGCGTCGATCCATTCTGTCACGGTTGTATCCGTGCGCGGGTCGGCTTCAAGCCAGCGGAATGGATCGGCGATCCAGACGCCGAACAGCGTCTCGACATCGTGTGTCCGGGGGGTCTCGGGATAGGTCAGGTGCATCTCCTCGGCCGCAGAGGCGGCGAATGTGGACAGGATCACGGCGACGGCCGCGCCGCGGAACGCGCGGATCGACCAGAACGGGGCGGACATGCCGCGCCCACCGCGCGGGCATGGCGCGCCGCCTGTCGGATGGGGGGTCATTCGGCTTCTCCTTAGACTGTATCGGGTTCGCCCCGTGGATGCGCGGCATCCGCGGGGCGGCTTTCACGGGGTGTGAGACTCAGGGGCGCGGGCCGCATTCGCGGCGGGACGGGTCGCGCTGGCAGCGCTGATCGCGGGCGCGGTCGCTCATGATCTGGGCGTTCAACGCGGTCTCGCTGACCATGTTCTGCCGATAGAGGGCCTCGGTCGAGCTTTCCTCGGACATGCACCCGGCAAGAAGTCCGGCCGCCAGCAGCGCCATGCCGATGCCGCCACGCGACCGGAGGAGAGGAGATTTTCGCATTTCAAGTGCCTTCATGTCAGTTCCGGTTCTGCGCAGACGGATCGCATCCGTCCCGCCTGCGTCCGGGAACCCTTGCGCACCGAAGGTTGCGCGAACATGGCGTCGCTGCGCCGGGCGACGGAAAAGCCGCCTAGCCGGCAATGTCCATGTCAGGAGTCTTGCCAAGGCCCAGCTCGACCCGGACGATGGTGCCGCCGCCCGGTGCCGGGTGGATCGTCACGCGGCCGTCATGCCGGGCCACGACCTCGGCCACCAGGTTCAGCCCAAGGCCGCTGCCGCCCGATTGCGGGCGCAGCCGGTAGAAGGGCTCGAACACGCGATCGCGCTGATCCGGTGGAATGCCCGGCCCGTCATCCTGCACCTCCAGCACATGGCCCGTCACGCGCAGCACGACAGTCCGCCCGCCATGGTCGATCGCGTTGCGCAGGAGGTTCATCAGCACCCGCTCCAACGCGGCCGCGTCCCCCATGCAGGGGGCTGCGGTGCCGGCCTCCACCGCGATCGTCCGGCCTCCGGCAATGGCCAAGGGCGCCAGATCCGCGACCACGCCGCGCGCTAGGGCCGCCAGATCCACCGGGGCATCGGGTCCGCCCTCGGCCATGCGCTGCAGGTCCAGAAGCTGCTCGGTCAGGATCGTCAGGCGCTGGATGTCGCCGCCAAGCGCGCACAGGGCAGGGTCGTCCGCCGCCTCGATCCGGGCCTGCAGCACGGCGATGGGTGTGCGCAATTCATGCGACGCCATCGAGATGAACCGCTGCTGGCGCGCGTGACCCTCGTCCAGCCGTCGCAAAGCCTCGTTCATTGCGCGCACGAGGGGCGCGATCTCGCGGGGGACATGCGCCTCGTTCAGGCGTCTGCCGCGGCGGGCGGGGTCGATCCGTTCGGCCTCGTCTGCGATGCGCGATATGCCGGCCAGCGCCCGCCTGACGATCAGCGGGGTGATCGCGAAGGACGTCAGCGACAGCAGCACGAGGAACGGCACGAAGACCAAGGTCGAGGCCATAAGGACGACCATGTTCAGTTCCAACAACGGACCGTGGCCCAGGATAGTCAGCGTGCCGATCTCGGTCGTCTGGCGGCGCAGGATCGCGGTGAGTCGATAGGGCGGCGCGACGTCGCGCAGCTGCGCGACGGACAGATCCACCAGCCGCCCGCGCAGCCCGTCATAGGCCTCAGGGACAACGCCGAAGCTGACGCTGTGCCCGTCCTCGTCCTCGGCAAGGAACCACAGGCCCGGCGCTTCGGCCTGCAACGCCTCCAGTGCTTCGGTCGGGCGGACTACCAGCGCGCCTGCCTGATCGCGCTCGATCGCCGCGGCGATAACGGGGACGACCCGCTCGTCGGCATAGGGCCCGCCGCTGTCGATCCTGAGCGCGCCCGCGATCAGGATCAGGACCGAGATCAGCAGCGTCGCCAGATGGACGATCAGCGGGTAGACGATCAGAGGCCTTTTGAGCGAAGGGCCGCGCATCACGGCGCGGCGCGCAGCAGATAGCCCACGCCCCGGATGGCATGGATCTCGACCCCGGCATCCGCCTCTCGCAGGCGGCGGCGCAGGCGCGAGACATGCGAGTCCAGCGTGTTCGACTGGATCTCGTCGTCAAAGCCGAAGACAGCCTGCTCCAGCGTCTCGCGCATGACGGTGCGCCCCCGGCGCCGCATCAGGGCGGCCAGCACGCGCAGCTCGCGGCGGGGCAGCGTCAGGGGCTGGCCGCCGATCTCGGCCTGATCGTTGACGGGATCAAAGATTACCCGCCCCGCGCCGATCCGTTCGTCGCGCACCTGCGCCGGGCGGCGGCGCACGGCGCGGATCCGCGCCAGCATCTCGTCGAGCGCGAAAGGTTTCACGAGGTAGTCGTCCGCGCCGTGATCCAAGCCGCTCACGCGGTCCGCGACCTCGCCGCGTGCGCTGAGGATGATGACATGGATGCCGGGGCTTCTCTCGCGCAGCCCTGCCAGCAGCGACAGCCCGTCCCCGTCGGGCAGGGTCCGGTCCAGCAGCGCCAGATCGTATTCGACCAAGGCGGCGGCTTCGCGCGCGTCGGTGAGGCAATCGAGATGATCGACCACGTAGCGTTCGCGTTCCAGGACCCGGGCCAGCATCTCGGCCAGCCCGGCCTCGTCCTCGACAAGCATGATGCGCATGGGGCCTCCGGGTCGTTCGGGCAGCCTCAGCCCGGCAGGGTCAGGATGACGGGGCCGCGTTTCGTGGCGACGACCGTGTGTTCATATTGCACAACCGGCGCGGGCGGGCTGGCAAGCAGCGTCCAGTCGTCGCGGCCGCCCTCGACCGCCCAGGAACCACCGCGGGACAGGAACGGCTCGACCGTCAGGACCAGCCCGTCATGCATCTTGCGTTTGTCGCGACGGTTGGGCCAGGTGGCGATCTCGGTCGGGGCTTCGTGCAGGGCGCGACCAATCCCATGACTGGCAAGATTGCGGATCAGCGTATAGCCGCGCCTGGCTGCAAAGGCGCCCACGGCATTGCCGATCCCGGCCAGCGGCTTGCCATGGCCGACTTTCGCGATGCCGATCTGCATCGCACGCCGCCCGTCTTGGCAGAGCCGTTGCAGTTCGGGCGCGACGGCGCCAAGCGCGAAGCTTGCCCCCGTATCGGCGAAATAGCCGTGTAGCGAGGCCGAGACGTCGATGTTGACCAGATCGCCCTCGCGCAGTCTGCGCGGGCCGGGGACGCCGTGGGCGATCTCCTCGTTTACGCTGATGCAGGTCGTGCCGGGAAAGTCGTAGGTGGCCCGCGGCGCAGAGACCGCCCCTTCGCGCTCCAGCAGCTCGTGGCCGATCTCGTCCAGCTCCTGCGTGGTCATGCCTGGCTCCATCGCGGTGGCCATGGCCTGCATCGTGTTCGCCACGACGCGACCGATCCTGCGCAGCGCGTCCAGTTCGTCCTGATGCGTGATGGTCATTGGCAATCCTTGGGGTTGGGGCCTGTGAGGCTGTGCCGGGGCGGTGCGGGGCGGTGCGGGACGGGGCGAGGCCGCGCTCATCCCGCGCGCCCCAGTCTGCAGGAAACGAAACTGGCGATCTCGCGCGACAGCGCCCGATCTTCGGGCGTGCCGCCGAAGCCGCCATGCGGCATCGCCTCAAAGACGTGCAGCTCGGCCTGCGCGCCCTTCTCCCGCAGCGCCCGGTGCAGGCGGACCGCGTTCGACAGCATCAGATCGCGGGTGCCGGTCTGGATGAATGTCGGCGGGAAATCCGCCGCGAAGCGCCCGAAAAGCGGCGACAGATAGGGATGGGCTAGATCGGCTCCCCCGGCGTATAGCAGGTTGGCCCGCATCAGCGAGCCGGGGAGGTTGACGTCGAGGCCGCGATTGGTGCGGAAGCTGTCGCCCGACTCGGTCAGGTCCACCTCTGGCGACAGAAGCACCAGCCCGGCGGGTGGCGACAGGCCCTCGTCCTGGGCGCGCAGCACCGTGGCCAGCGCTAGGTTGCCTCCCGCCGAGCGCCCGCCGATCACCACGCGAGTGCTGCCGACCTCCGCGACGGCACGTCGATAGGCCGCGAGGCTGTCGTCCAGCGCGGCGGGGAAGGGGTGCTCGGGCGGCATCCGGTAATCGACCCCGTGACAGTAGAGGCCGTGCTGGACGGCCGCGGCGCCCGCCGCCGCGCGACAGGCCTCGCCCCCGCCGAATACGAAGGCGCCGCCGTGCAGGTCGAGATAGACCGCGTCGGGATGGACGAGGTTGGCGGGCCGCGCGACATGGACCGTGGCGCGGTCGACGCTGATCGTCGTGATTTCGGCCTTGCCGGCTTCCTGCGTCGGCAGGGCCTTGCGATAGGCCACGTCCACCTGCACGCGAAGGGCGCGCCAGGCATCATAATCGGCTGGATCGGGCAGGGCCTGCGCCGCATTGGCCTGCACGCCACCAATCACGGCCGCCTGCAGTCGCGCCTGCGCTTCGACGCTGAGCGAAGCCGGCACTGGAATGACGCGCGCGTCCATCCGGATCCCATCCGCAGGCCGGTCGGTCGATGAGGTCACTGACTGCTCCTTTGGCCTGGGTTCGATGATTGCCGATCTTGAAGAGCCTTGCGCGGTCGCCAGAGGGTCATCAGGCTCGACCAAGGAAACGCTTTTATGGTGCGCAGAAAGCCCAACCAAGCCAGAAAATGCATGGGGGCGCATAAGCCTGCCTTATGCCGGACGATCCTGCCGATGGGCCAGATTTTTCCGGCCAGCGTCATGCTGGTGCAATCTTGCGAGGTCACGAGCCTTTCGACATCCGCCCGGTCCGACCGGCTCAAATATGAAAATGGCTTGCTTATCATGATCATGCAAAGAACTTCATGCGGTCCTGTGGAATCGGGCCGACAATGACCACACCTCCCTTCCTTGTATTGACCATTCTGAGCGTGGGTTACTGGACCCTTGTGGCGAGTCTGGCGAAGACGCCCGAACCTTGGGACGCGGAAGACTATTGGATGCTGGCCTATCCGCTGTCCATCCTGATGGCCGCAGTGGCGGGAGCCGCCTTTGACCGGAGGGCTTGGCTTGCCGGGCTGGTGCTGACGATGGGGCAGCTTCCGGTCTTGTTGGTTCAGAGCGGGGGCGGGCCGATGATCGCGGTCGGCCTGCTGCTGCTTGTCGTGCTGGCCATTCCGGCAGCGATCGTGTCCGGCTGTTCGGGCTGGCTGGCACGCCGCTGGTGCGGCAGCCTTGGCTGATCGGCCTCGGACCCGCGCCTGGGTCAGTGCGATCCATCCGGGCCGGCGCTTGGCGTGATGCGGGTGACAAAATCCGCGACCGCCTCAACGACCTCGGGGGCGATGGGCAGGTCGGGGTCCGAATAGGTGGCGATATTCTCTGGCAATCCATCCGACGGGACGGTCTTCAGCACGTGGTTCACCTCGGGCAGGATCGCCAGCTCGGCCTGCGGCGCGGCATCGGCAAGAGTGCGGGCGTCATCCTCGGGCACCTGCACGTCGCGGCCGCCCTGCACGACAAGGACGGGCACCTGCAGATCCGCAATCAGCCGGGCTGGATCATAGCTGAAGACATCGATGAGAAACCCCTGCACCTGAAGCGAAAAGATCGGCTGCAGCGCGGCGGGCAGCGTCGAGGCATCCATCCTTTCGCCCCGCTCCAGGGACCGGAAGGCGGCCTCGGCAGCCTTGGCAAGCGGGGCATTGGCTGGATTGTCGCGGAATTGCTGGCGCATGACATCCGCGATGGGCCGTCCGGGGGCGCCGACAAGGACCAGCCCGCAGGACGCGGCAAGACGGTCCATCGCCGCTAGAGCAACCAGACCGCCCTCGCTATGGCCTAAGGGGATGACGCAGCGCGGCCCGCCGGCGCCCGGCAGCCTGTCGCGGATGTTCTCGGCCCAGGCCAGCAGGTCGTCGCCATAACCCGCGATGGTGACGTCATTGGGATCGCTGACGGCCTCGGCCGAGCCGAACATCCCGCGCTTGTCGATGCGGACCGAAGGGATGCCCCGTTCCGCCAGGGCTTGGGCCAGCAGCGCATAAGGTGCGGCGGTGACGCCAAGCGGCGAATTGCCATCGCGGTCGGTCGGCCCCGATCCGGGCACGATCAGCAGAACCGGCATTTCATCGGCCAGCCCGGCATCGGGCAGGGTCATCGTTCCGGCCAGCGCGCCGTGCGGGCCGGGGGCGGTGATTTCGGACTCGACGATCAAGGACTCTCCTCCAACGGCTTGCGTGACCTTGAGGCACAGGATGAGAGCTGCGCCGCACAGCAGGCTTGGCACCCTGTCGGCGGATGCGGCCCGCAGGGCGGCCCCCAAGGAAGACGGGTGCAACGACGCCGGATGCGCCCCGCTGGCACCAATTTTGTTCATCATTGACGGCTCCCCGATCACAAGCCCATCTCTGCCCGATCCAGGCACAGGATCCGGCGGGGCGCGGCGGTCTCGCGGCTCACGCCTGGCAGGCCCTGCATCACGAGGGCCGTTGCGCTCCCCTGATGAACGATTGTTGTTCAAGGGGAAGCGACTCACCTTTGCATGATCGGCGGGATCCCGCGTCAGGGCGCCGCTGTCGAGGTTGCGCCATCAACGGCGGGTGCGGAGGGGCCGAAGGTTTCGGCATGGATGCGGTCGGCGTGGATGCCGTGTTCCTCGAGCCCGGCCCGGATCTCGGCCATGAACCGCGTCGGGCCGCAGAGCATGAAATCGGCCTCGGCCGCCGAGGGCAATGCCGCCAGCTCGGCTGCCCCGACCCGCCCGGTCCGGTCGAAGGCGCCGAGATCGTCGCTTTCGGTCGGCGCCGTGTAATGGATCTGGCGGGTGGCGCGGTCGCTCTGGTCCAGCAGATGCTGCAGTTCGGCGGCAAAGGCGTGGTCGCGGCCGTTCCGTGCGACATGGACGACATGCACGAGCCGGGAAGGCTGGGTGCTGATCGCCGCATGCAGCATGGACAGCATCGGCGTGATCCCGACCCCGGCGCTGACAAGAACCAGCGGATGATCGTCAGGGGGCAGGGTGAAATCGCCCTGCGGCGGGCGGGCGTCGATCTCGTCTCCGATGCCGATCCGGTCGTGCAGGAAACGCGAGGCGATGCCATGGGCCTCGCGCTTTACGCTGATGCGCCAGGTCGGGGCCGTGGGGCTTCCCGACAGGGAATAGCTGCGCTCGACCGCCGCCGCATGGCCCGGGATCTTCAGCCGCACGGGCAGGTGCTGCCCCGCCTCGAAGCCGCCGGGAACGGGTCCCTCGGCCGGGGCCAGATGGAACGAGGTGATGCCCGTGCTTTCGCGAACCTTGTCGACGACCTTCAGCCGCAGCCAGCTGTCGGCGGGCCGCCAGCGGAGCGACAGGGCGCCGGGGCGGTCGACCACGCTGTCGACGGCGACGTGGATCATGCGCCGCGCGGCCGGATCATGGCTGTTCTGCGGGGTCCAGTCGATCCGGGCCAGCCCGCCGACATGCAGCAGCCCGCCCGTGGTGAAATCGACGAACAGTAGCCCCAGACGGGGGTTCAGCAGCAGGTTGCCCAAGGTGTTGAAAAAGTTGTTGCCGGAATAATCCGGGATCAGCAGCGAGCCGTCATCCTGAACCTTGACGAAGCCCGGCGCGCCGCCGCGATGCGAGGCGTCAAATCCCCCCGCCCCGGACGCGCGGTCGGGTCCGGCAAGCCCCGAGCCGATGAACAGCGTATCCGCCACAGCGATCCGCCGGGCCTGTTCGGCATCGAGCCGCTTTGCGATGCGCGGCGCCGGGGCCACGCTGTGTGTCACGCGGGACCAGTCGCGGGAATGGATGTATTGCGGGCAATTGCCGAAGCTCTGCTCGACCTGAAGGGCGTAGCCCCCCGCAGCCGGTGTCAGTGTTCCGTTCAGCCGGTTGCGGCGGCGGCTGGCCAGGTCGATCCCCAGCAGCCCGACCGGCCCGCCCTTGGCAAGCCCGGCGGCCAGCGGGTCGCCCTCGGGCAGCCTGGATGCGATGGTCAGGCGGGCCGGGTCGGGCGACGAGACGAACCCGCCCGGCCCCTCGAGGATCGAGACCCAGACCCGCCCGTCCATCCCCGCGCCCGAGACGACCAGAAAGGGCAGATCGGCGAAGAACGCCCGGTGCTGGTCGGGCATGGCCTTGCGGATGAAGGCACTGCCGGACGCGGCGCTCTCGGTCGTGCCGGCCAGCCTCTGGGCGGCCTGCTCGCCTGCGTGAAACGGGGTGGGCCGGGTCATCGCGCGCTCACTCACGCCAGGGCGGGAGAGCGCGCCATGCCGACGAAGCCCTCAAGCGCCTCAACGCGCGCCAGCCATGCGCGGATCGCGGGATAGGCGCCAAGGCCGACCCCGCCTTCGGGGGCATGCGCGACATAGCTGTAGCCGGCGATGTCGGCCAGCGTCACGCGGTCCGCTGCCAGCCAGTCGCGGCCGCGCAGATGCGCCTCCATCACGGAGAGCAGGGCATGGCTGCGGGCCACCGCCGCATCGTGATCCAGATCCGCGTCGAACAGCGTCACCAGCCGCGCGGCACAGGGGCCGGACGCGATCTCTCCGGCGGCGATGGACAGCCAGCGCTGGATCTCTGCCGCCTCCACCGGATTGCGGCCCTGCCAGGCCGAGGCCGCACCATGGCGCGCCGCCAGATAGACCAGGATCGCGTTCGAATCCGACAGCGTCACGCCGTCATCCTCGATGGCCGGAACCTGGCCCAGGGGGCTGATGGCCAGGTAATCCGGCGCCTTGTGCGCCCCTGCGGCCATGTCCAGGTCCACTGTCCGGTAGGGCAGGCCCAGCAGGGACAGCATCAGTTCCACCCGATGGCAATGCCCGGATTTCGGATGGCGATAGAGAATGACCGGGCTGCGCGTTGCGTCATCTGTCATCTGTCTTGCTCCTTCTGTGTCGAGGGCAAGATAGGGCTATGCAGAAACCGAATTAATATGCTTTTCTGGTATTGCGCTGTTTCTTTATCTGAAAGAATGACGCCATGGACAGGCTGCTATCCCTGCGGGTCTTCGTCGCGGTTGCCGATGCCGGCAGCTTTTCCGGGGGCGCCCGGTCCCTGGGGATCAGCGCGCCCTCGGCCACGCGGGGCGTCGCCGAGCTCGAGGCCGCGACCGGCGCGCGCCTGTTCATCCGCACCACCAGGCAATTGCGCCTGACCGAGCCCGGGCGCGCCTATCTCGAGGAGGTGCGCGACATCCTGCGGCAATTGCAGGCCGCCGACGATGCGGTCTCGGGCGCGGCGGCGCAGCCCGTCGGCACGCTGCGCATCACCTGTCCGCAGGAATTCGGGCGGCTGCATCTTGCCCCGCTGGTCACCGATTTCCTTGAAGCGCATGACGGCATCAGCGCCGAGCTGGTCATGCTGGACCGCGTGGTCAATCTGGTCGAGGAGGGGTTCGACCTTGCGCTGCGCATCGGGCCGCTGGCGTCGTCGGAACTGACGGCCGTCAAGCTGGGCGCGGTGCGGCGGGTGATCTGCGGCGCGCCCGGATATATCGAGGCGCGGGGCCTGCCGTCCGTCCCCTCCGACCTGGCGGGGCACCGGCTGATCGGTGCGCGAACGGATGCAGCACCCTTGGAATGGCGGTTCGGCGCGGACGAGACCACGGCGCTGAGGATCACGCCGCGCCTGACGATGAACAGCGTCGCGGCCTCGCTGGACCTTGCTCGCAGGGGCTGGGGCCTGACGCGGGCGCTGAGCTATCAGATCGTGTCCGATGTCGCGCAGGATCGCCTGCGCATCCTGCTTGCGCCCTTCGAGCCGAGGCCGCTCCCGGTTCATATGGTCCATGTCGAAGGCCGCCGTGCCGCAGGCAAGGTCCGGGCCTTCCTCGATTTCGCCGCCCCCCGGCTGCGTCGGGTCCTGACCGGCGACGATCCGGGAACCGCCGCCATCTCGCCCGGACGGTCCGGGCCCTGAGTCCGGCTCGCGCCCAAGCATCTGTCACGCGCTGCGGCAGAGCGACCCTGTCTCCTCGACCGGTCGCCGTCGGATCAGGACCAGGTTGTCCTCCAGCATCGCCTCGGCTCCGTCGGGGCCGCGTCCGGGGCGCGTGACGATCCGGGCCTCCAGCACCTCCAGCCCGGGCGCGGGGGCGCCGATGGCGGCCAGGTCTTCGGCCAGTGTCGGGAAGATGGTCGAGGGCGTGGCCTCGGGGCTCCAGGGCGGCGGGGCCGCATGCGAGAGGACCAGCAGATGACCGCCCGGCCGCAACCGCGCGGCGGCCTGCGCCAGGATCGCGGCCCGCGCCAGGGCGACGGGCGATTGCAGATAAAGCGCGGTGATCAGGTCGAAGGCGCCCTGCGGAAAGGCCGCGGACAGGTCGCAGCGCTCGAATTGCGCGCGGTGTTCCAGCCCCTGATCGGCCGCGCGGGTGCGCGCGCGGGCGATGGCGGTGTCCGAGATGTCGCAGCCCCGCGCCTGCCAGCCCTGCCGGGCCAGCCAGATCACGTCGTCGCCATGCGAGGCGCCAAGGTCCAGCGAAAGGCCCGGCGTCAGATCCGCCGCGATCCGCTGAAGCGCCGCGGTGGCGCGGCCGTTAGATGATGTGCGCCTGGTCAGGTAGAATGCCTCCCAGAAGGTCGCGGGGTCCTGCTGCGGATCGGCTCTCATGCCTCTGCCTCTCGTTTGGGGAATACCTGTCCGCGCAGCAGGGCCAGCGCCAGCAGCGCCGCGGCGCCGGTCGTGCCGATCTGCAGCCACATCATCGCCGCGGCGGCCTCCAGCTCCGGTCGCGTCGCCAAGGCCCCGCCATAGACCGCAAGGCTCAGCGCGATCGAGGCGGCCATGCCGACCTGCTGCATCGTCTGGATCGCCCCGGCCCCTGCGCCGGACAGCGCCCGTGGCAGGCCCGACATGCCCAGCTGCATCACCGACGTGACGGTCAGCCCCATCGCCGCCCCCGCCGCCAGCATCCCGGCCCGAAGCGGCCAGAGCCGCGCGGGGCTGAGCCCTGGCAGGACCGCCTGGATCAGCAGGAAGCTGGCGCAGAGCAGCGCGACGCCAAGCGCCACGCGCGCCAGCGGTCGTAGCGGCAGGCGGCCGGCCAGCCATGACCCCGCCATCACGCCTGCCGGAAAGCCCGCTGTCACCAGCCCCGTCTGCAGCGGCCCGAGACCTGCCCCGGCCTGCAGCGCCAGCCACAGGACCACGAAGACGCCCGGCGCGGCCGAGACGGCCAGCAGCAGGAAGACCAGGCTCCAGCGGAAGCCCGGCACGCGCAGCAGCGCCTGCGGGATCAGCGCCGCGGGTCCGGCCCGCGCCGTCAGCCGCGCGAAGAGGGCGGCGCAGGGCAGGGCCGCCGCCAGCAGAAGAAACACGGGCAGCGGCCAGCCGAAGGCGGGGCCGAGCGAGAGCGGCGCGACAAGGCACAGGATGAGGGCGGCGAAGGCGGCGATCTGGGCCGGGCGTCCGGTATCGCCTGTGCCGGTCCGGTCCGGGGCCAGTCGCCGGGCGGCAAGGCTCATCACGGCCAGCGCCAGCGCGGCCTCGGCTAGGAGGATCGCGCGCCAGCCCAGCCAACACGGCGCGGCCGCCAGCAGCACGCCCGCCAAGAGCGGCCCGCAGACCGCCGCAAAGGAGGCGGTCATCGCCAGTCGCGCAAAGGCCCCGGACTGCGCCGCAGGCGCAAAGAGCCGCGGGATCATCGCCAGCGCCTGCGGCGCAAGCGC
>NZ_VDDD01000033.1 GCF_006151785.1 Paracoccus marcusii | reverse complement strand
GGCCCCTCCAGCGTTCCCGCCTTCGGTGAAGCGGTGTTTAGGCCCGAGAACAAATGCACGCAACAAGAAAATGACGGGTCACAGCGATAAAACTGCAACTCATTGATTTAGCGTTGCAATTTAAGGGATGCTAAAGCACCCCCAAGAACTGCCATCGATCTACGGTTCCACAAAAGCATGGAATCATGTCGGGGCGATGACGGAATCAGGGTGAATCACAGGGGCCTGGATCCATTCAGCCCTGAATTTCGGCAAGGATGCCTGCAGGGGCGGCAGTTTCGGAACGCGAAAGGGGCGCAGCTTTCGCTGCGCCCCTTGAAAAATTGGTCCTGATACGAAGATCAGCGCTTCGAGAACTGGAAGCTGCGGCGGGCCTTGGCCTTGCCGTACTTCTTACGCTCGACGACGCGGCTGTCGCGGGTCAGGAAGCCTGCGGCCTTCAGTGCGGCACGCAGGTGCGGCTGGTGCAGTTGCAGTGCCTGGCTGATGCCGTGCTTGACGGCGCCTGCCTGGCCCGACAGGCCGCCGCCCTTGACGGTGGCATGCACGTCGTACTGGCCGACCACGCCCGCAACCTCGAACGGCTGCTTCAGGATCATCTGCAGAACGGGACGCGCGAAATACGCGTTGATCTCTTTGCCGTTCACTAGGACCTTGCCCGAGCCCGGCTTGACCCAGACGCGTGCGACGGCGTCCTTGCGCTTGCCGGTGGCATAGCTGCGGCCTTGGCTGTCGATCTGCGGCTCGCGGTTGATCGCGGCGTCGACGGCTGCGGCGGGGGTGCCCGACACGGCGGACTTCAGGTCGTCCAGAGTTTTGATGTCGTCGGCCATGATCATGCGCTCCGGGTGTTTTTCTTGTTCAGGACTTTGACATCCAGAACTTCGGGCTGCTGGGCCTCGTGCGGGTGTTCGGCGCTGGCATAGACGCGCAGGTTCGTCATCTGCTGCTTGCCCAGCTTGTTGCGGCTGATCATGCGCTCGACGGCCTTGACGACCACGCGCTCGGGGTGCGCGCTTTCCAGGATCTGGCGCGCGGTGCGGTGCTTGATGCCGCCCGGGTGGCCGGTGTGCCAGTAGTACTTCTTGTCTTCACGCTTGTTGCCGGTCATCTGCACCTTGTCGGCGTTGATGATGATGACATTGTCGCCCATATCCATGTGCGGCGTGAAGGTGGGCTTGTGCTTGCCGCGCAGGCGGCTGGCGACGATCGTGGCGAGGCGGCCCAGAACGACGCCCTCGGCGTCGATCAGGATCCACTTCTTCTCGATCTCCGCCGGTTTCGCGGTATAGGTTTTCATCTGTCGTCCCTTCAGGGTCGTAATCGTAAGAGATGGCGGTATATCGAAGATTGCCCGCCATCCGTCAAGTGCAGCGAAGCCCGATTAAGGACGCCAAATCAATGGCTTGAAACTTAGGTATCTGAATACCCCATCACACGGCACGGAAATCGCTGGATTTCGGCGGAATCGAATAGGTCATCGAACAGCGTGCGACCGGATCCGCCACCCCTTCGGAAAAGATCAGTGCCTCGGCCACCGCCAGCACGCGGCCCAGCTTCAGCATCCGGCATTCCGCCAGCAGATCGACCCCTGCCGCGGGCTTGCGCATGAAGTCAATCGACGCGTTCGTCGTGACGGCCAGCCCGACCGGGCCGATCCGCGCCAGGATCGCGCAATAGATCGCCAGGTCCGCCAGCGCGAACATCGACGGACCGCTGACCGTCCCGCCCGGCCTCAGATGATCGTCCCCCGTGATCAGGCGCGCGGTCAGCCCCGTCGCCGTCACCGACTCCACCCGATAGCTGCCGGCCACCTGCGGAAAGTCCCGCGCCAGGAACGCGTTCAGCGCATCCTTGTCCATCACGATCGTCATGCTTTCCCCCCGATGCGTCCCGGCCTAGGCTTTCGCCAAATTTGGGAGGATGCAAGATGGACGACCTGCTGACGCGACACGACCTTGGGCCCGTGACCCGCCTGACGCTGTCGCGGCCCGCGACCTACAACGCCCTGTCGCTGGAGATGATCGAGGCGCTGATCGCGGCCCTTGCCCGGATCGACGACGAGACGCGGGTCGTGATCCTGGCGGCCGAGGGCAAGGCCTTCTGCGCCGGCCACGACCTGCGGCAGATGCAGGCGATGGCTTCGGACCAACTGGCGCATCTGTTCGACCGCTGCGCGCAACTGATGCAGATGATCCCCGCCCTGCCCCAGCCGGTCATCGCCCAGGTTCAGGGTGTTGCCACCGCGGCGGGTTGCCAGCTGGTCGCGTCCTGCGACATGGCGGTGGCGGCAGGCGGGGCGCGCTTCGGTGTCAACGGGGTTTCGATCGGTCTGTTCTGCGCCACGCCGATGGTGGCCCTGACCCGCGCCATCCCGCCCAAGGCCGCGTTCGAGATGCTGACCACCGGCGACTTCATCACCGCCCCCCGCGCGGCGGAGCTGGGCCTGGTCAACCGCGTCGTCCCCGCCGCGGATCTGGAGGCAGAGACGATGCGACTGGCCGACAGTATCGCGGCCAAGCCGCCCCAGGTGATCCGCATGGGCAAACGGGCCTTCCACGACCAGCTGGGACAGGGAGCCGCCGCCGCCTATGCGGCCACGGCGCAGGTCATGTGCACGAATATGGCCCTTCCCGAAACGGTCGAGGGGATCGGCGCCTTTCTGGAAAAGCGCCCGCCGAACTGGGCCTGACCGTCAGGCCCCTGCGGCCAGTGCCTGGACCAGCGCCACGAAATGCTCTCCGCGCTTTTCGAAGTTCGGATACTGGTCAAAGCTGGCGGCGGCGGGAGCAAGCAGGACGGTGTCGCCCGGCTCGGCCTCGGCCGCGGCACGGGCGACGGCCTGCTCCATCGTGTCGGCGATCTCGTACGGGGTCTGGCCGATCTCCAGCGCAAAGTCGCGCGCGGAATGGCCGATCAGATAGGCCTTGGCGACCGCGCCCAAATGCGGCTGCAGGGCCGCGATGCCGCCCTCCTTGCCCAGGCCTCCGGCGATCCAGCGGATTCGCGGAAAGGCCTGCAGCGCCTTGGCGGCGGCATCGACGTTGGTGGCCTTGCTGTCATTGACATACCGGACGCCGTCGATCTGGGCGACCGTCTGGCTGCGATGCGGCAGGCCCGCAAAGCTGTGGAACGCGGCCTCGATCTCGCGCGGCGCCAGGCCCACCGCGCGGCAGGCGGCATAGGCCGCGCAGGCGTTCTGGTGGTTGTGCGCACCGGGCAGGCCCTGCATCGCGCGCAGGTCGATCGACGCCGCCTGCCGCCCCTTGCGGTATTCGGACAGGAAACCCTTGCGCGCAAAGACCGACCACGCCGCCCGGTCCAGCTTCTGCCCCGACGACACCCGGATCACCCTGTCGTCGGTGGGGCCCATCGACAGCTGGTTGGCCAGATACGACCCCTCGGGTTCGTCGATTCCAATGACGGCCCGATCCGGACCGCCCTCGGAGAACAGCCGCCGTTTTGCCGCGAAATAGCCGCCCAGGCCAGCATGGCGGTCCAGGTGGTCGGGCGACAGGTTGGTCATGACCGCCACGTCGGGCGTCAGCGCCCGCGCCAGTTCGGTCTGATAGCTGGACAGTTCCAGCACCACGACCTCTGCCTCGACCGCTGGCTCCAGCGACAGCACGCCCGTGCCGATATTGCCGCCCATCTGCGTGGGTCGGCCGCATTCCTCCAGCACGTAATGGATCAGCGCGGTGGTCGTCGACTTGCCATTCGACCCGGTGACCGCAATCACTCGAGGCGCGCGGTCGAACTGGTCCCAGTCGCGGGTCGCATAGCTGCGGAAGAACAGGCCGATGTCGTTATCGACCGGAATGCCAAGCTGCCATGCCATCGCGATGGCCGGGTGCGGACGGGGATACAGATGCGGGATGCCGGGGCTGACGATCAGCATCGCGATGCCCTGCCAGTTCGCCTCGCGCGTCAGGTCAAGGATGCTCAGGCCATCGGCCTGGGCCGCGTCGCGCGTATCGACGCCGTCATCCCAGGCCACGACCCGCGCCCCGCCCGCGGCCAAAGCCGCGGCGGTCGCCTTGCCGGACCGGCCAAGCCCCAGCACCGCGACGGTCAGTTCTTCGACGCCCTGAACGGGGATCATGGGTTGGCTCCTTGCGAAAACGGGACGGTATCAGCGCAGCTTCAGCGTCGCCAAGCCGATCAGCGCCAGAATCAGCGCGATGATCCAGAAGCGGATGACGATCTGCGCCTCTCCCCACCCCTTCTTCTCGAAATGGTGGTGGATGGGGGCCATCAGGAAGACCCGCTTGCCGGTCCGCTTGAAATACAGCACCTGGATGATGACCGACAGGGCCTCGACCACGAACAGGCCACCGACGATGGCCAGCACGATCTCATGCTTGGTGACGACGGCGATGGCGCCCAGCGCGCCGCCCAGGGCCAGCGATCCGGTATCGCCCATGAACACCGCAGCCGGCGGGGCGTTGTACCACAGAAAGCCCAGTCCCCCGCCGATCAGGGCGGCGACAAAGATCAGGATCTCTCCGCTGCCGGGAACGTGGTGGACGCCCAGATATTCGGTGAAGTCGACGCGCCCCACCGTATAGGCGATGATGCCCAGGGTGCCCGCGGCGATCATCACGGGCATGATCGCCAGCCCGTCCAGACCGTCGGTCAGATTGACCGCATTGGCCGCGCCCACGATCACGATCATCGCAAAGGGCACGAAGAACCAGCCCAGGTTGACCAGGACATCCTTGAAGATCGGCAATGCCAGCTGGTTGGTCAGCCCCGCGGGATGCAGCAGCGACGCCGCGATCCCGGCGCAGGCCGCGATGCCCAGACCCAGCAGCATCCGCATGCGCGAACTGACGCCCTTGGTGTTGTGCTTGGTCACCTTGGCATAGTCGTCGGCAAATCCGATCATCGCAAAGCCCGCGGTCACCAGCAGCACGATCCAGACATAGCCGTTGTCCAGCCTCGCCCACAGAAGGGTCGAGAACAGCAGCGCCGACAGGATCAGCAACCCGCCCATCGTCGGCGTGCCCGCCTTGGCCAGGTGGCTCTGCGGGCCGTCGTCGCGGATCGGCTGGCCCTTCTTCTGGACGCGGCGCAGATAGTTGATCAGCGGCCGTCCGAAGATGAAGCCGAAGAACAGCGCGGTGAAGAACGCGGCCCCCGCCCGGAAGGTGATGTATCGGAACAGGTTGAAGAAATCCCCGCCCTCGGACAGGTTGCTGAGCCAGTAGAGCATGGCATTATCCTTTGTCTTGGGCGGCACCGGCGCGCAGCGCCTGGACCACCATCGAGATCCGTGAGGATTTCGAGCCTTTCACCAGCACGATGTCGCCGGCGGAAATCAGTTTGTCGGGTTGGGCGGCCAGTTCGGCCGCCGTTTGCGTCCATTGCCCGCGCTTGTCCGCAGGCAGGGCCTCGTGCAGGTGCCGCATCAGGGGGCCGGCACAATGGACCAGGTCAATTGCGGCCATGGAGGGATCGTCGGCCACGGCGCGATGCATCGCGACCTCTTCCGTGCCCAGCTCCAGCATGTCGCCCAGAATCGCCACCCGGCGGCCGCCCTGCAGGCCCGCCAGCGTGGCAAGCCCCGCGGACAGCGATGCCGGATTGGCGTTGAAGGCGTCGTCGATCAGGCGGATGCCGCCCAGCGTCTCGACCGCGCCGCGCCCCTGCGGGGGGTGCCAGTCGGACAGATGTGCCGCCGCCTGCGCAAGGTCGGCCCCCGCCGCCGCCAGCGCGGCCAGCACGCCGACGGCGTTCATCGCGAAATGCCGCCCCGTGGTGGGCAGGGTGAAGGCCAGCGTGTCGCCCATGATGCGGGCATGGCAGGACAGCGCCCCGTCCTGCGGCACGATGCGCAGCGGACGCGCCACGCCATGTTCGCCAAAACCCACGACCACCGCGCCGGCCCGGTCCGCGCAATCGCGCAGGATCTGGGTCACGGGCAGATCCTCGGGCAGGATCGCGTGACCTACGGGTTGCAGCCCCTCGAAGATCGCACCCTTTTCGCCGGCGATGCCTTCGATCGCGCCAAAGGCCTCCAGATGGGCGGCGGCCACCGTGGTGATCAGCGCCACATGCGGCCGCGCCATGCGCGACAGGGGCGCGATCTCTCCGGGATGGTTCATGCCGATCTCGATGATGGCGAAATCGGTGTTTGCGGGCATGCGCGCCAGGGTCAGCGGCACGCCCCAATGGTTGTTGTAGCTGGCCTCGGCTGCGTGGATCACGCCCTGCCCCGCCAGCGCGGTACGCGCCATCTCCTTGGTCGAGGTCTTGCCGACCGACCCGGTGATGGCGATGACCCGGCCCGTCATGCGGGCGCGGCCCGCCCGGCCCAGATCCTCCAGCGCGACCAGCACGTCGGGCACCACTAGCAGCGGCGCGTCAGACGCCACGCCGTCCGGGATGCGGCTGACCAGCGCGGCGGCCGCCCCCCTGGCCAGGGCCTGCGCCACGAAATCATGCCCGTCGCGGTCGGCCTGCAGCGCGACGAACAGATCGCCGGGGGCGATGGTGCGCGTGTCGATGGACACGCCCGAAGCGGCCCATGCGGCCGTCACCCGCCCGCCGGTGGCGGCTGCGGCGTCATCGGATGTCCAGAGTGTCATATCCGCCCGTCCAGTGCCGCCACCGCGACCGAGGCCTGTTCGGCATCGTCGAAGGGATAGACGTCCTGCCCCACGATCTGGCCGGTCTCATGACCCTTGCCGCAGATCAGCAGCGCGTCGCCCGGTTGCAGCGCATCGACGCCGCGGAGGATCGCCTCGGCCCGGTCGGCGATCTCTGTCGCGTCGGGGCCCGCGCTGGCCATGACGGCGGCACGGATCAGGGCCGGGTCCTCGGTCCGGGGGTTGTCGTCGGTGACGATCACCACATCGGCATGATCGCGCGCGGCCTCGCCCATCAGCGGGCGCTTGCCCCGGTCGCGGTCGCCGCCCGCGCCGATGATGCAGACGATGCGCCCCATCACATGCGGGCGCAGCGATTGCAGCGCGGCGACCACCGCGCCCGGCTTGTGGGCGTAATCGACAAAGACCGCCGCACCGTTCTCGCGCTGCGCGACCAGCTGCATTCGGCCCCGCACGGTGGTCAGCTGCGGCAGCACGCGCAGGATGTCGTCGGCGCTGTCGCCCGAGGCCAGGCACAGGCCCATCGCCGCCAGCACGTTTTCCGCCTGGAACCCGCCGATCAGCGGCAGCCGCACCAGATGCGCCCGCCCCATCACCGAGAACCGCAGATCCTGCCCCGTCGCGTCATAGCGCTGGCCCAGGATGCGCAGCATCGCGGCCTCTCCGGTGCCGACGGTGGTCAGGGCCAGGCCGCGATCGGTCGCGATGTCGGCCATCTGGCGTCCGCGCTGGCTGTCGATGTTGATGACGGCAGCGGCTCCGTCCTCCAGCACGCGGTTGAACAAAAGGGCCTTGGCCGCGAAATATTCGTCAAAGCCCGCGTGGTAATCCAGGTGATCCTGGCTGAAATTGGTGAAGGCCCCGGCCTCGACCCGCACCCCGTCCAGGCGGCGCTGATCCAATCCGTGGCTGGAGGCCTCCATCGCGGCATGGGTGACGCCCGCGGCGACCGCCTCGGCCAGGACGCGGTGCAGGGTCAGCGGATCGGGGGTGGTATGGGCAAGCTTCGCCTGGTGATCGCCCTCGACCCCCATCGTGCCCAGGCTGATCGCCTTGTGGCCCAGCGCCTGCCAGATCTGACGGGTGAAGCTGGCCACGCTGGTCTTGCCGCTGGTGCCGGTAACGGCCACGACATGGTCGGGCTGATCGGCGAACCACAGCGACGCGGCGCCGGCCAGGGCTGCGCGCGGATCCTCGGCCACGATCAGCGCCCCGTCCCAGCCCGACAGGACGTCGGCGGCGATCTCGGCGCCCTGACGGTCGGTCAGGACGGCGGCGGCCTGCATGCGCAGCGCGTACTGGATGAATTCGCCGCCATGGACGGCCGATCCCGGCAGGGCCGCGAACAGGTGCCCGGGCTTGATCGTGCGGCTGTCGATGGACAGCCCCGTGATCCGCGGGTCACGCCCACCGGGGGCGCGCAGCCCCAGCTGCGACAGCGTCACGTCGTCCTTGTCCACAGTCCCACCCGTCATTGATTTGCGACGAGCCTTACCGCAGCCTCCTCGTCGGGTTCAACACGCGGTTCGAAGCGCGCGGTGATCGTCGGCAGGATTTCGTCGGTGATCGGCTCCAGCCCCAGCAGCGGGCCGATGCGGCGGACCATTTCCGCGGCGACGGGCGCGACGGTATGACCTGCGGTACGCACCGCAGTCCCGTTGATGGTGGTTGACGGCTCGTCCAGCATGGTGATGAGGACGTATTTCGGATCGCTGGCCGGAAAGACCGACGCAAAGGTCGCGATGATCTTGTTCTCGTAGTACCCGCCTGCGGCCCTGGGCTTGTCCGCCGAACCGGTCTTGCCGGCGACCTCGTATCCCGGAACCTCGGCCTGGCGGGCGGTGCCGCGGGTGACGACCTGGCGCAACATGTCGACAGCCATCGCGGCGGCACGGGGCGACAGCACCTGTTCACCCTCGGGGCGTTGTCGTCCATGCACCAGCGTAGGTGTCACGCGCTTGCCGCCATTCGCGATCGTCGCATAGGCGGCCGCCAGGTGCAGCGGACTGGCCGCCAGCCCATGGCCGAAACTGACCGTGGCCGCGGTGACGGCGGGCCAGCGCGTGGGCACCAGCGGCTGACCGGTGGGGGCTTCGACCATCTCGATGGAGGTCGGCACGAACAGGCCAAGCTTTTCCAGGAAATCCTTCTGCCGCTCGGGCCCGATCAGCTGCGCGATGCGCACCGTTCCCACGTTCGAGGACTTCACGATGACGTCCGTCACGCTCAGTTCCTTGCCGTAATTGTGGAAATCGTTGATCAGGAACCGACCGATCCGCATGGGTGCTGCAGCATTGATGCCCGACGCGGGGTTGACCAGCCCCAGGTCCAGCGCCTGCGCGACCGGGAAGATCTTGAAGGTCGAACCCAGCTCGTACTGGCCCTGGACGGCGCGGTTGAACAGCGGACTGTCCGACGGCTCTCCGGTCAGCAGCGGGCGTGGGCGATCATTGGGGTCGAAATCGGGCAGGCTGGCCATGGCCAGGATCTCTCCGGTCTCGACCTCCATCAGGATGCCGGTCGCGCCCTTGGCGTTCATGACGTTCATGCCCGAGGCCAGCACGTCCTCCATCGCCTGCTGCAGCGTCAGGTCGATGGACAGGGCCAGCGGCGCCCCCTCGTTGCCGGGATCGCGCAGCCAGGCGTCGAACGCCTTCTCGACGCCTGCGACGCCGATGACCTCGGCGCTGTTCACGCCTTCGCTGCCGAAGCCGGACCCGCCCAGGATGTGGCTGGCCAGGTCGGCATTGGGATAGATGCGCATCTCTCGCGGGCCGAACAGCAGGCCGGGCTCGCCCAGGTCGTGAACGGCCTGCATCTGCTCGGGGCTGATCTTGCGCTTGATCCACATGAACTTGCGGTTGCCGGTGAAGTCGCGGGTCAAGCGCTGCACGTCCAGGTCGGGGAATATCTCGGCCAGGCCCTGCGCGGTACCGATGGGATCGACCATCTGGTGGGGATGGGCATAGACCGAATGGGTCAGCAGATTCGTGGCCAGCACCCTGCCCCGCCGGTCGGTGATGTCCGCCCGCTGAGAGATGATCTGCGACGACAGCACCTGCGCCCGCGGTTCTGCCGCCGCGCTGGAGGCGAGCGTTCCCATGCGCACCGCGACCGTGCCGAAGGCCAGCATAAAACAGCCCGCCATGACGATCAGCCGACCTTCGGCGCGCCTGCGGGCGCGGTCCTGGATCTGTTCGTGACGGCGGCGGCGGTTCTCGGCCTCGATGTCGTCGGGGTTCTCGCCGCGCTCGCGCGCTCTCAGGATGCGGGCCAGGGGGCGCAGGGGGGTGCGGATCATGGCTGAGGCTCCTCGGCAGGATCGGTTTCGGGCAGAAGGTCGGTGACCATGTCGGCCGACGGCGGGGGCGGCTTGGGATAGTCGATGTGGTCCAGGTCCAGGAACTGCCCCGATTCGACCGGACCCAGTTCCAGCCGGTCGAAGTTCAGGTCGACCAGCTGGCGCAGGCGGTCGGGGCGGTTCAGGAAGGCCCATTCGGCACGCAGCACGCCCAGCTCCTCGCGCAGGCCCGCGATCTGGCGCTGAACCTGGGACATCTCTCCGATGGCGGCCTGGGTGGCATAGTTCTCGCGATAGGCCCAGAAGGCCAGTCCCATCAGCATCAGCACGCAGGCCAGACAGGTCAACGACCGCATCACGCAGCTCCCGGAAGATGCGGCATGGCCAGCGACCGGGCATCGACCGCGCCCGCCGCAGCGTCGGTCCGCACGGCCACGCGCAGCAAGGCTGAACGCGCACGCGGGTTCACGTCCAGCTCCTCGGGATCGGGACCGATCGCACGGCGGAAGGGCAGGCGGAAGGCGGGCTCCACGACCTGCGTGACCGGCGCATACCGGTTGCCGCCGCCGCCCGCATCGGACCGCGCCTGCATGAAGCGCTTGACGATCCGGTCCTCCAGCGAATGAAAGCTGACGACGGCCAGTTGGCCGCCCGGCTTCAACGCGCGTTCGGCGGCCGACAGGCCCGCGACCAGCTGACCGAACTCGTCGTTCACCCAGATGCGGATCGCCTGAAAGCTGCGCGTCGCGGGATGGCTCTGCCCCGGCTTGGCGCGCGGCAGGCAGCCGGTGACCACCTGGGTCAGCTGCGTGGTCCGGGTCAGCGGGCGCGCGGCCACGATGGCACGCGCGATGCGGCGCGCGGCGCGCTCCTCTCCGTAATGATACAGCACGTCGGCGATCTCCGATTCCTCGGCGCTGTTCAGAAGGTCCGCGGCGGACGACACATCGCCGCCCATCCGCATGTCCAGCGGCCCGTCCCGCATGAACGAGAACCCGCGATCCGCCTGGTCCAGCTGCATCGAGCTGACGCCAAGGTCCAGCACCACCCCGTCCAGCGGCTGACCGGCCAGGACGTCCATGTCGGAAAACGTACCCTCGACCAGGCGCAGGCGGTCGCCGTACTGGCCGCGCCATGCCTCGGCCATGCGAAACACCGACGGGTCGCGGTCGACGCCGATGACCAGGTCGGCCCCCGCATCCAGCAGGCCTCGGGCATAGCCGCCCGCGCCGAACGTGCCGTCCAGCCAGACGCCCCCGATGGGTGCGGTCGCGCGCAGCAGCGGCGCCAGCAGGACCGGAATATGCGGATACGCCATGCCCTAGCCCTCGGAGGATTGCTGCAGGAAGGCGCGGGGGTCGAATTCGGGGCCCTTGCTGGCCGCGAAGTCCTCCAGCGCCTGCACGTCCTTGGGACGCGATTCGGGGTGATAGACCTGGATGTAGTCGCCGCGCGATTCAAAGATCGTCTCGGTCCCGTCGGCAAAGCCCAACCTGTCGCGCAGCTTTGCGGGCAGGACCAGGCGGCCCTCGCGGTCGATCTCAAGGTCGGTGGACTGTCCGTTCATCAGCAGCTCCAGCCAGCGGCGCTCCTGGCTGCCGCGGGTCAGGCGGTCGATCTGCTCGTCGATCTGCTCGATGGCCTCGATGGTGTACAGCTCCAGCCAGTTCCACCAGTCGGGGCCATAGACCGCCACCAGCTGCGTGCGCCCGGTGTTCGTCCCCGAGAATGACGGGTCGCCGGCATCGAACACGCGGCGCAGCCGGGCCGGGATCGACATCCGACCCTTGCCATCGACCTTGACGGTTTCGGTGCCTCTGAACTTCCGCGCCACCTGGGCCCGCCCTCACTGTCCTGCTCTTTCGGGACGTCCGAAAGAGAAAGGGCGGATCGGGCCGCTGCCACTGCCCGATCCGCCGCCCTCGTTCCCGATTTACCCGGGCCCCTTTGCGGGGTTGGTTGCCGACCCGTCGCACGCCACCTGGGGGAGGTGCTGCTCGCGGACGCGGGCCGGCTATGTTGGAAAACGGTTGCCTGTATGAAGTCTGCTTCGCCTGTCCGGGGTCTTGGCGCCCCTTGAACTGCCCGTTTTCGTGATCCGGTTGTGACATGGGATTTCATGGGAAGCAACGGTATTCTTGGGCCACCAGCCGCATTCCGCCGCAGCTTTTGCCTAAGCCCGAATCAAAAAATGCCGCAGAAGCGGCAGTGATGTGGCAAAGTTTGGTGGCGTGACGCGAAAGCCACACTACATCTAGAAGGCGAGTAACAAACGCATTTTGCCGGTCACTGGGTCCATTTCACCACAGTTCAAAGCCCTGCAAGTCGAAAATCCGGGCAGCGTTGCAAAACTTTTGGAACAGATCACGGACGATCACGAAATCGAGAGGTCATTCGAGCCTCACTTCCCGCAATTTCCCGACCGTCCCGTGCATTCCCAAAGCAAGCCCGGATTTCGCGCAGATCAGGCGATGCCGCCCTGCACCAGACGGTCGGCCAGGCGGGCATAGGCCTCGGACACGGCACCATCGCCCAAGGCCACCGGTCGTCCCGAATCGCCGGCCAGCCGGACCTCCAGCTCCAGCGGCAGGGCGCCCAGGAACGGCAGGTTCAGCGCCTCGGCCTCGGCCGCGACGCCACCATGGCCGAACAGATGCGCCTCATGCCCGCATTTGGGACAGATATAGGTCGACATGTTCTCGACCAGGCCCAGGACCGGTGTCTTCAGCTTGCCGAACATGTCGATCGCACGGCGCGCGTCCAGCAGCGCCACGTCCTGCGGCGTGGACACGATGATCGCACCCGTGACGGGGGCCTTCTGGCACAGCGACAGCTGCACGTCGCCGGTGCCGGGCGGCAGGTCGATCAGCAGGACGTCCAGTTCGCCCCAGTTCACCTGCTGCAGCAGCTGCTGCAGCGCGCCCATCAGCATCGGGCCGCGCCAGACCAGTGCCTCGCCCTCCTTCAGCATCAGGCCGATCGACATGACGGTGACGCCATGCGCATGCATCGGATCGATCCGCTGTCCATCCGGGCTGGCAGGCCGGCCCGAGACGCCCATCATCCGCGGCTGCGAGGGGCCATAGATGTCGGCATCCAGCAGGCCGACCTTGCGCCCCGCGCGCGCCAAGGCGACGGCAAGGTTCGAGGTGACGGTGGATTTCCCGACACCGCCCTTGCCGGATCCGACGGCGATGATGTGGCGCACGCCGGGAATCGCCTGCGGACCGGCCTGGGGCGTGGGATGCCCGCCGATCTTCAGGGACGGGGCGGCGCCCTGCCCGGATACGGCCTTGGGCGGCGCGGGCTTGGCGGGGGCGGTCATGACGATCTGGACCTTGGCCACACCGGGGATACGTTCCAGCCGGGCACGGGCCTCGGCCTCGACCGGGGCCATGGCCTGCGCGGTGGCCGCATTCTCGACCTCCAGCACGAATCGCACCGTCTCTTGGTCGATGGTCAGCGCGCGGATCAGGTCGGCCTGACCCAGCGTCCCTCCCTGCGGAAGGGCAATATCCGAGATTGCCGTAAGGATCGTTTCGCGTGTGACGGGCATGTGAGGGACCTGTGTCTTTGTTCGCCCGGCAGCATGAAGCATAGAGACGGGACCCTCAACACCCCCTGCGACAATCCGTACCGCACGGCGCTAACCGCTTTCAAACAGGTGATTTTTGCTCCCGCGGCGTGATCGCTAACAGATGTATCGTGTCAATTTTATGTCGTTAATTCATCGTTAAAGAAGGCAATAGGTCAGCCTTGGCTATGCAATTGCTGCATGGCAGCATTACGAAACCATCCGTTGTGAAACGCCGTCGATGGGGCCATCTTCAACTCAACGAAACGCCGGGCCAATCCGGGAACGGCGCAGACGAGATGAACCGAAAGGATACGACCATGGCTGTTATCGCCCAAGCACACAACGCCACCGCCGACGCCGGCCTGCGTGGCCGCCTGCTGAGCGCGATCCAGCGGATGCAGGAAAACCGCGCCCGCCGCGCCGTTTACCGCCAGACCGTGCGCGAACTGAATGCCCTGACCACCCGTGATCTGGACGATCTGGGCATCAGCCGCTCGATGATCACCCGCCTGGCGCACGAAGCGGCATGGGGTTCGGCCCAGTAATCCTGGGACACCAAGAATTCGCATTCCCGGCCCTCTCCTCCTCCCTGGGTCCGGGACCGGCGGCATCCTCCTCTCCTCCTCCCTAGAGGGTGCCGCCCAAAAGACGCACTGGAACCCGATCCTCCTCCCCGGGTTCACGTGCCAGGCGGCGGCCCCACTCCTCCCTCCCAGGGGTCGCCGCAAAAAGTTTCATAGCCGCCCCATTCGCGGCACGCTGATACGCCCGGTCCTCTCCTCCTCCCTCCCGGACCCGGCGTTCGCGGTACGGCCTCTCCTCCTCCCTGGCCCTACCGCACCCCATACGCGGCCCTTCCTCCTCCCTGGGCCAGCGTTCAGCGGCGACCTCCCTCCTCCTCCCTGGAGGTCGCCGCGCCTTCATAGCCGCCCTGATTGCGGCACACGGATACGACGGGCTCTCCTCCTCCCTGCCCGGTCGTAAGCGGTGATGGCCTCTCCTCCTCCCTGGCCGGAACCGCGACCCATACGCGGCCCCTCCTCCTCCCTGGGCCAGCGTTCAGCGGCGACCTCCCTCCTCCTCCCTAGAGGTCGCCGCGCCCTTCCTCCGGAACCCAGCGCCCCCATGACGCATTGCCCCCGACACGCAGTCGGAGGCCGCATGATTCTGCGCAAGGGCACCAAGGTGGAATGGGACTGGTCGGGCCACAAGGCGACCGGAAAGATCACCGACATCTTCACCGATGACGTCGAACGGACGATCAAGGGCAGCAAGATCAGCCGAAAGGCATCTAAGGACGATCCCGCCTACCTGATCGAACAGGAAGACGGTGACCAGGTGCTGAAGGGCCGGTCAGAACTGCGCCGCGCCGATTGACGTCTTTTCCCCGCCGTGCACCCACGCTAAGGCTGGCGGATGCTCAGCTATCAACATGCCTATCATGCCGGGAACCTGGCCGACCTGCACAAGCACGCGTTGCTGGCGGTCGCGCTGGACTACCTGACCCGCAAGGACAAGCCGCTTTCCTATCTGGAAACCCATGCGGGTCGTGGCCTTTATGACCTGACCGGCGCCGAGGCGCAGAAGACGCAGGAGGCCGCGCAGGGCATCGCCCGTGCCACGGTCGAACACTGGCTGCCGCAGGATCACCCGCTGATGCAGGCGCTGCGGGCCGTGCGCGACCTGCGGGGCGCGCAGGCCTATCCCGGTTCACCGCTGATCGCGGGGCATTTCCTGCGCCACGAGGACAAGGCCCATCTGGCCGAACTGCACCCCGCCGAATTTCAGGCCCTGCGCCGTGTGGCGGGCTTTGCCACCCTGCACCAGCAGGACGGCTTCGCGATGGCACAGGCGGTCTGTCCGCCCGATCCGCGCCGCGGCCTGCTGCTGATCGACCCCAGCTATGAGGTCAAGGCAGACTATGCCGCGATCCCCCGCCAGATCGGCCTGATCGCGCGCAAGTGGAACGCGGGCGTCATCGCGCTGTGGTATCCGATCCTGACCGATCACCGCCACATGGGCATGACCGCGCAGCTGGTCAGCGATTTCCCCGATGCCCTGCTGTCCGAGGTGTCGTTTCCCCCTGCCCGTCCAGGCCATTCGATGATCGGATCGGGCATGTTCGTGCTCAACGCCCCCTGGGGCCTGGCCGAGCACGCCCGCCAGATCGAGGCGATGTTCCGCGAGCGCGCCTGACGGGGATTCCCCCGCCGATTGCGCTGTGCCATGATCGGCCCGGCCACAAGGATTCCCTGCCATGCCTCAACGTCTGTCCATCGGCGCCACCGTGTTCCTGGTCCTGACCGTCCTGGTCGGCCTGTATTTCGCCTATGCTGCGGTGCAGGGCCCGTCGGGCATCCTGCGCCGAATCCAGATCCAGGCCGAGACCGAGGATCTGCGCGAGGCCCGCGACCTGCTGCAGGCCGACGTGACCCGCATGCAGAACCTGACCCGCCGCCTGTCGGACGATTATCTGGACCTGGACCTCTTGGACGAACGCGCCCGCGAGGTGCTGGGCCTGCTGCGCGCGGACGAGATCCTGCTGCGCTAGGGCCGGGATTGCACGGCTGTCGGTGATGCGCTACGGATAGTTTAACGCTGAACTATCCGCCACGCTTCCAGGAGGACACGCCGCATGGCCAGAAAACCAAGCCCCCAGCAGGAGGCTCCTTCGAACACGTCGAAGGAAGAGTTGCTGAAATACTATCGCGACATGCTGCTGATCCGCCGATTCGAGGAGAAGGCCGGCCAGCTGTACGGCATGGGCCTGATCGGCGGGTTCTGCCACCTTTATATCGGCCAGGAGGCCGTCGTGGTGGGTCTGGAGGCCTGCGCCAAGGACGGCGACAAGCGCATCACCAGCTATCGTGACCACGGTCACATGCTGGCCTGCGGGATGGAGGCGCGCGGCGTCATGGCCGAGCTGACCGGGCGTCAGGACGGCTATTCCAAGGGCAAGGGCGGCAGCATGCACATGTTCAGCCGCGAAAAGCATTTCTATGGCGGCCACGGCATCGTCGCCGCGCAGGTGCCGCTTGGCGCGGGCCTGGCCTTCGCGGACAAGTATCTGGGCAACGACAACGTCACCTTCACCTATTTCGGCGATGGTGCGGCGAACCAGGGCCAGGTCTACGAGACCTACAACATGGCCGAGCTGTGGGACCTGCCGGTCGTCTTCGTGATCGAGAACAACCAGTATGCCATGGGCATGTCGGTCAAGCGGTCGACGAAATCGACCACCTTCTTTGGCCGTGGAGAGGCCTTCGGCATCCCCGGCGAACAGGTCGACGGCATGGACGTGCTGGCGGTCAAGGCGGCGGGCGAAAAGGCCGTGGCGCATTGCCGCGCCGGCAAGGGCCCCTACATCCTGGAGGTCATGACCTATCGCTATCGCGGGCATTCGATGTCGGACCCGGCCAAGTACCGGACCCGCGAGGAGGTCCAGAAGATGCGCGACGAGCGTGACCCGATCGAGAACATCCGTGAGATGCTGCTGACCGGCAAGCATGCCACCGAGGAGGACCTCAAGGCGCTGGACAAGGAAATCAAGGACATCGTCAACGATTCCGCGGAATTCGCCAAGGACAGCCCCGAGCCTGACCTGGCCGAGCTCTGGACCGACATCTATGCCGACGAACTGCCCCAGGGCAGCGCCGAAGAGAACGCCTGAGGGGGACCGTCACATGGCAATTGAAATCCTGATGCCCGCCCTGTCCCCCACGATGGAGGAAGGCACGCTGGCGAAATGGCTGAAGAAAGAGGGCGACGCGGTGAAATCCGGCGACGTCATCGCCGAGATCGAGACCGACAAGGCCACGATGGAGTTCGAGGCCGTCGACGAGGGGATCATGGGCAAGCTGCTGGTGGCCGAGGGCACCCAGAACGTCGCCGTGAACACCCCCATCGCGGTGCTGGTCGAGGAGGGAGAGGACGCCGACGCGGCCCCTGCCCCCAAGGCCGAAGCCAAGCCGGCCGAAGCCCCCAAGAAGGATGACGGCGCCCAGCCCGGCGAATCCGCCATCGAGGAGGTCGTGACCCCGCAGCCCAAGCCGCGCAGCCCCGACTGGCCCGAGGGCACCAAGATGAAGACCATGACCGTGCGGGAAGCCCTGCGCGAGGCCATGGCCGAAGAGATGGACCGCGACGAGACCGTCTTCCTGATGGGCGAGGAAGTGGGCGAATACCAGGGCGCCTACAAGATCAGCCAAGGCCTGCTGGAGCGGTTCGGCCCCCGCCGCGTCGTGGACACGCCCATCTCCGAGATCGGCTTTGCCGGCATCGGCACGGGGGCGGCCCTGGCCGGCCTGCGCCCGATCGTCGAGTTCATGACCTTCAACTTCGCCATGCAGGCGATCGACCACATCATCAACTCGGCCGCAAAGACGCTGTACATGTCGGGCGGCCAGATGGGCTGCCCGATCGTGTTCCGCGGCCCGAACGGCGCCGCCGCCCGCGTGGGCGCGCAGCACAGCCAGGACTATGCCGCATGGTACGCGGCCATTCCGGGCCTCAAGGTCGTGATGCCCTATTCGGCCGCCGACGCGAAGGGCCTGATGAAGCAGGCGATCCGCGACAACAACCCGGTCATCTTCTTGGAGAACGAGATCCTGTATGGCCGCAGCTTCGAGGTGCCGGACCTTGAGGACTTCACCATTCCCTTCGGCAAGGCCAACACGGTCCGGTCGGGCGACGACGTGACGCTGGTCAGCTTCGGCATCGGTGTGGCGCATGCGCTGGAGGCCGCGGCCAAGCTGGCCGAGGAGGGCATCGAGGCCGACGTGATCGACCTGCGCACCCTGCGGCCGCTGGACTATGACGCGATCCTGGAATCGGTCAAGCGGACCAACCGTTGCGTGACCGTCGAGGAGGGCTTCCCCGTGGGCGCCATCGGCAACCACATCTCGGCCTATCTGATGGAGAACGCGTTCGACTATCTGGACGCGCCCGTCATCAACTGCACCGGCAAGGACGTGCCGATGCCCTATGCCGCCAACCTGGAAAAGCACGCGCTGATCACGCCCGCCGAGATCGTCGAAGCCGTGAAAAAAGTCACCTACAAGTAAGGGAGCTGCGCGATGCCCACGGAAATCCTGATGCCCGCCCTCTCCCCGACGATGGAGGAGGGCACGCTGGCCAAGTGGCTGGTCAAGGAAGGCGACGAGGTCAAGTCCGGCGACGTCATCGCCGAGATCGAGACCGACAAGGCCACGATGGAGTTCGAGGCCGTCGACGAAGGTCGCATCGGCAAGATTCTGATCGCCGAGGGCACCTCGGCGGTCAAGGTCAACACCGCCATCGCGGTCCTGCTGGAGGACGGCGAGGAGGCGGGCGACATCAGCGCGCCCAAGGCCAAGGAAGAGCCCAAGCCCAAGGCGGATGCCGAGCCCGAACCGGCCGAAAAGGGCTATGGCGGCCCGATCGGCGCGCCGGTCGCCGGCGATGCCAAGGCCGACGCACCCAAGGGCGACCGGGTCTTCGCCTCGCCCTTGGCGCGGCGCATCGCCAAGGACAAGGGTCTGGACCTGTCGCAGATCCAAGGCAGCGGCCCCCGTGGCCGCATCGTCAAGGCCGATGTCGAGAACGCCAAGGCAGGTGACGCCAAGCCCTCCGCGTCGGCTGCGGCCCAGCCCGAGGCGAAGGCGGCCCCCGCGGCAGCCGCAGCCCCGGCCCAGGCCCCCAAGGGCCTGTCGACCGACGCTGTGCTGAAGATGTATGCCGACCGCGAGACCGAGGAGGTCGCGCTGGACGGCATGCGCCGCACCATCGCCGCCCGCCTGTCCGAAGCCAAGCAGACCATCCCGCATTTCTACCTGCGCCGCTCGGCCAAGCTGGATGCGCTGATGGAGTTCCGGGCCACGCTGAACAAGCAGCTGGAGAGCCGTGGCGTCAAGCTGTCGGTCAACGACTTCATCATCAAGGCCAGCGCCCTGGCGCTGCAGCAGGTGCCTGACGCGAACGCGGTCTGGGCGGGGGATCGCATCCTCAAGCTGAAACCGTCGGACGTCGCCGTGGCCGTGGCCATCGAGGGCGGGCTGTTCACGCCCGTGCTGAAGGACGCGCATCAGAAGACCCTGTCGGCGCTGTCGGCGCAGATGAAGGATCTGGCCGCGCGCGCCAAGTCCAAGAAGCTGGCCCCCCATGAATACCAGGGCGGCAGCTTCGCGATCAGCAACCTGGGCATGTTCGGCATCGAGAACTTCGACGCGGTCATCAACCCGCCGCATGGCGCGATCCTGGCCGTGGGTGCGGGCATCCCGACCCCGGTCGTCGAAAAGGGCGAAGTCGTGGTGCGCAACGTCATGTCGATGACGCTGTCGGTGGACCACCGGGTGATCGACGGCGCCATGGGCGCGCAGCTGCTGGAGGCGATCGTCGCCCATCTGGAAAACCCGATGGGCATGCTGGCCTGATCCAGCCACCGGACGGAACGAACGGCGGGCCATCGGCCCGCCGTCTTTCGTTGTCAGAACGTGACGGTGACGCCCGGAAGGCGCAATTCGTTGATCAGGTCGCGCAACTCCTGCCGCGCGGCGATCTGGGACATGCTCATGGCCTCGGTGCCGACGTCCTTCAGGTCCAGCAGGGTCAGCCCGTTCGGAAACAGCTCGCGAAAGATCACGCGTTCCGAAAATCCGGGCGCCACCCGAAACCCGATCCGCTTGGACAGGTCGGCCAACGCGCCGCCGACCTTGCGCTTGTTGTGCATCTGCTGGCTGCCCAGTCGGTTTCTCAGCACCAGCCAGTCGATGGGCCCTGCCCCGGCCTGCGCGCGCAGCTGGCGTGCGCCCCATACCATCTCGGCATAGATCGAGGGACCAAGCACGTCACCGTCGGGCGACAGGCGCGCCAGCAGGTCGAAATCGACGAAACTGTCGTTCAGGGGCGTGATCAGCGTGTCGGCGACCGTATGCGCCATCTGGCTCAGCTTGGTGTGCGACCCGGGGCAGTCCAGCAGGATGAAGTCGCACGTCTCCTCCAGCTGCCGCAGGGCGGGCGTCAGGGGATCGGCGCCCTCGCCCAGCGGCGCCAGCACGGGCATGGGCAGGTCCAGCCCCTTGCGCACCAGGAAGGCGGCGCGATTCTCCAGATAGCGGCCAAAGCTGCGCTGGCGGACGTCTAGGTCCAGCCCGCCGACCCGGTGCCCCATCCGCGCCAGCGCGGTCGCCACATGCATCGAGGTGGTCGACTTGCCCGAGCCGCCCTTTTCGTTTCCGACCACGATGATATGCGCCACAAGCAGCCTCTTGTCCTGTCCCGACGGGAAACCTAGCGACCGCGCCGCCGGATGGAAAGCCGCCCCGGCAGCCCTAGCGCCGCAGCAGCCGTCCGTCGATCATCGCCAGCCCCAGCCCGATGACCGCCATGCCCAGCAGTTGCGGCAGGCCAAGCACCTCGTCCAGGAACAGCCAGCCAAGCAGGATTGCCGACACCGGCACCAGGAACGTCACCAGAGAGATGTTCGTGGCCCCTGCCCGGCCCAGGATGCGAAAGAACAGCACATAGGCCAGCCCCGTGCAGACCAGCCCCAGCAGGCTGATCGCCAGCCAGACCTGAGCAGGTGCCGCCGGCGGCAGCCCGTCATGCGCCAATGCCAGGGGCAGCAGCACGGCGCTGGTGCCCGTCACCATGCCCGCCGCCGTGACCAGCGGATCGACGCCCTGCGCACGGAACCGCCGCCCAAAGGCCGCGGCCCAGGCATAGCTGATCGCGGCGCCCAGCATCGCCAGTTGCGGCAGCACGCCATGGCCGTGACCGGCCAATTCGTCCACGCCGATCATCACCGCGACACCGCCCAGGCCCAGGGCGACACCGGCCAGGCGCATCAGTCCCGCGCGTTCATCCGCCAGCACCAAGGTCGAGACCAGCACCGTGAACAGCGGCGTCGTCGCGTTCAGGATGGATGCCAGCCCGGCCGGGATGAACCCCTGCGCCCAGACGATCAGCCCAAAGGGGATGGCGTTGTTCAGGACGCCCATCACCAGGAACGCGCCCCACAGCCCCGCGCCGCGCGGCAGTGCCCGCCCGGTCGCCAGCACGATGGCCCATAGGACCGCGGCGGCGATCATCACGCGCAGCGCCACCACCCACAGGACCGGCATATGCCCCACGATCAGCGCGATCAGGAAGAACGACCCGCCCCAGATCAGTGACAGCAGCAGCAGAAGGCCCCAGTCGGATGCGCTCATCCGCGCGGTGATCATCGGACGGTCCGGTCAGGCAATGGGCGGGAATGGGTCATGGGTCCTCCTGCGGCGCACGCTGCCCCAAGCCGGGGCCGAGGGAAAGGGCTCAGCCGTCGCGCAGCGCCGCCAGCGCGGCTTGGACCTTCGGGGTGCGATGCAGGTCGACATGGGTGACCAGCCACAGGTTGGAATCCCATTCCGGCAAGCTCAGCGCGGGCAGAAGGCCATGCGCCAGGCTGTCGGGCAGGGCACCGACCGCCAGCCCGGCGCGGATCACCGCCTCGCGCGCAGTGGCCTCGTTGGCGGTGACCAGGATGTTCTCGGGGCCGATGCGGTCCTGCAGCCAACGCATGTACGGGGCGCCGCGCGCCTCTGGTCCCGGCAGGGCAAAGCGGTGGTCGCGCGGATTGTCGACCGGCCCGTGCCGGTCCAGGTACGAGGCCGCGGCATACATCACATGCCCCATCTGCCCCATCGCACGCACGACATAGTCGGGCTCGGTCGGTTCGGCCCCGCCCCGGATGGCCACATGCGCCTCTCCGGCGCCCAGCCGGAACAGGCGCGCGTCCGTGGCATAGGTCAGGCGCAGGTCGGGATGGCGCGCCATCAGCGCGATCAGCCGCGGCATGACCAGATCCACCAGTTCCGGCAGCGAGGTCACGACCAGTTCTCCCTCGATCCGGTCTCCGGCGCCGGCGATCTGCGCGGCCATCTGGGCAAAGCGTTCATCCGCAGCCCCCGCCGCATCCAGCAGGGTGCGCCCGGCCTCGGTCAGGGCATAGCCGCGGGTGTGGCGTTGGAACAGCCGGGCGCGCAGGGCCGATTCAAGCGCGTCGATGCGGCGGATCACCGTGGCGTGGTGCACGCCAAGATCGGCGGCCGCCCCGCTGACCGTTCCGGTGCGCGCGACGGCCAGTGCCACGCGGATATCGTCCCACGATTCGATCTGCATGTGCATCCCCGCACAGTGAATGCGCAGTTATCCCCCTTACGTTCGCAGGTGCATAGACCTAAATCTGCTGCAACGCAGAAACAACTCTCTGGGAGCTTGCCATGAACATCCTGCATCTCGACAGCGCCATCACCGCCGACGCCTCGGTCTCGCGCCAGCTGACCGCCGACATCCTGGCCCGCCTGACTGCTGGCAATCCCGACGCGACGGTGACCTATCGCGATCTCAGCACGGGCGTCCCCGCCATCGACACCGCATGGTTCAAGGCCGTGCGCGTGGGCACCGACGATCCGACCCCGCAGCAGCAGGCGCAGATTGACACCTCGAACGCGCTGCTGGCCGAGGTTCAGGCCGCCGACACGCTGGTGATCGGGCTGCCGGTCTACAACTTCTTCCTGCCGTCGCAGCTGAAGACCTGGCTGGACCAGATCGCCCGCGCCGGTGTCAGCTTCCGCTATACCGCCGAGGGCCCCGAGGGCCTGCTGACGGGCAAGCGCGCCTTCGTGGCGTATACCGCCGCCGGCACGCCGATGGGTTCGGACCTGGACCACGCGTCAGGCTATCTGCGCCACATGCTGGGGTTCCTGGGCATCACCGACGTGACCTTCGTGGCCGCCGACGGCCTTGCCATGGACCGCGAGGCTGGCATGGCACGCGCACAACAGGCGCTGCAGCAGATCGCGGCCTGACCGTCTGCGCTGTTGCGCAGGTTCACCCCATCCTCATATGGCGGCATTGCATCCTTCGGGGACATTGCCGCCATGCGTTTCACGATTGCGACCGCCGCCCTGCTGACAGGGCTGGCGGTTTTTTACACCCCGGCCGTGGCGCAGACCGCGGTCAACGAAATCGCCACGCACCGCCCCCGTGACATGATCGAATGGACCAAGCTGCTGCGCGACAATGCCGCCCGCCAAAGCCATGTGGCCCTCTTGCAGGCAGCGACCGTCAGCGCGACCAACGCCGCCCAATTCGTCATCGTCGTGGCCGAGGACGGCGTGATCATCGATGTGCGGACCATGCAGTCCTCGGGCAACCCGCTGATAGATCATGCCCTGCGCAACAGCATCATGGACATGTACCGGATGCCGCCCTTCACGGACGACATGCCGCGGGGCAGCGCCAGCTTCGTTCTGCCGGTCAACGTCGCGACCCCGTGATCCGACCGGGCCTGCGTTGACAGGAACCCCCCTGCCCTGTACAAGACCCCGGATTCCCGGAAGCACAGCCTTCCGGTCCCTGCGCCAGATGCGGGGATCGCCCCCCGTCAGCGCGTTGCGCCCACGGGGGCTAAACCGATTTGGAGCCATAGGAGGCCCGGCCATGTTCGAGAACCTTTCCGATCGCTTGGGCGGCGTCTTCGACCGGCTGACCAAGCAAGGCGCCCTGTCCGAGGAGGACGTCACCGCCGCTATGCGCGAGGTGCGCGTGGCCCTGCTGGAGGCGGACGTCTCGCTGCCGGTGGCGCGCAACTTCGTCAAGGCCGTCACGGCCAAGGCCACCGGCGCTGCGGTCACGAAATCGGTCAGCCCCGGCCAGCAGGTCGTCAAGATCGTCCATGACGAGCTGATCAAGGTCCTGCAGGGCGACGACGCCCCCGAGGCGCTGCGCATCGACAACCCGCCCGCCGCCATCCTGATGGTCGGCCTGCAGGGTTCGGGCAAGACCACCACGACCGCGAAACTGGCCCTGCGCCTGAAGGACCGCGAGAAGAAGCGCGTGCTGATGGCGTCCCTGGACACCAACCGCCCCGCCGCGATGGAGCAGCTGGCCATCCTGGGCCAGCAGATCGGCGTCGACACGCTGCCCATCGTGATGGGCCAGACCGCCGTGCAGATCGCGCAGCGCGCAAAGACGCAGGCCTCGCTTGGCGGCTATGACGTGGTGATGCTGGACACCGCCGGCCGCCTGCATATCGACGAAGCGCTGATGACCCAGGTCCAGCAGGTCCGCGACATCGCGAACCCGCGCGAGACGCTGCTGGTCGTCGACGGCCTGACCGGCCAGGACGCCGTGAACGTCGCGACCGAGTTCGACGCCAAGGTCGGCGTCACCGGCGTGGTCCTGACCCGGATGGACGGCGACGGGCGCGGCGGCGCGGCCCTGTCGATGCGCGCGGTGACCGGCAAGCCGATCCGCTTCGTGGGTCTGGGCGAAAAGATGGACGCCCTGGAGACGTTCGATGCCAGCCGCGTCGCGGGGCGCATCCTGGGCATGGGCGATATCGTGGCCCTGGTCGAGAAGGCCCAGCAGGTGCTGGAGGTCGAGCAGGCCGAACGCATGATGAAGCGGTTCCAGAAGGGCCTCTTCAACATGAACGACCTGCGCAGCCAACTGGAGCAGATGCAGAAGATGGGCGGCATGTCCTCGGTCATGGGGATGATGCCCGGCATGGCCAAGATGGCCAAGCAGGCCGAGGCCGCGGGCTATGACGACAAGGTCGTCCGCCACCAGATCGCCCTGATCAATTCGATGACCAAGAAGGAACGGGCCAATCCCGACCTGCTGCAGGCCAGCCGGAAAAAGCGCATTGCTGCGGGCGCGGGTCTGGACGTGTCGGACCTGAACAAGCTGCTGAAGATGCAGAAGCAGATGGCTGACACGATGAAGAAGCTGGGCAAGATGGGCAAGGGCGGGCTGATGAAGCAGGCCATGCGCGCCATGACCGGCAAGGGCGGCGGCCTGCCCGACATGGAGAACCTGGACCCCGCCAAGATGGCCGAGGCCCAGAAGATGCTGGCCGATCCCAAGGGCCTGGGCGGGCAACTGGGCCGCGCGGGCCTGCCTGCCGGCTTGGGCGGATTGTTCGGCAAGAAATGATCACGCTGTCCCCCACCCCGGTTCTGGAGACGGAACGGCTGACCCTGCGCGCGCCCTTGGGCAGCGACTGGCCGCATTGGCGCAGCTTCTATCAGTCGGATCGCGCGCAGTTCGTGGGCGGCGGTTCGCCCGAACCCAAGCCCGGCGCCTATTGGCGGGCCTTCGGCCACCTGACCGGCCATTGGGTGATGCGCGGCTTCGGGATGTTCGTGTTCTGCCTCAAGGGCGATGATACGCCCCTGGGCATGACCGGCCCGTGGTACCCCGACGGCTGGCCCGAGCATGAGTTGGGCTGGACCGTTTGGTCGCAGGCCGCCGAAGGCCGCGGCTATGTCGCCGAGGCCGCCCGTGCGGTGCGCGCGCATGCGTTCCGCGACCTGGGCTGGACCACGGCCGTCAGCTATATCGACCCGGACAATGCCCGGTCGATCGCTTTGGCCGAACGGCTTGGCGCGGTGCGCGACCGCGGCGCGCGGCAGCCGGTCTTCGACAAGCCCTGCCTCGTCTATCGTCACAGCCCGGAGGCCGCATGACCGACGCAACCACCCGCGCGGCCGACCTGCTGCGCGACCACCGTGCCAGCATCGACCGGCTTGACGCCATCCTGGTCTATACGCTGGCCGAACGCTTCAAGCACACCCAGTCCGTCGGCCGCCTGAAGGCCCGGCACGACCTTCCGCCGTCCGATCCCTCGCGCGAGGCAAGCCAGATCGAACGCCTGGAACGCCTCGCGCGCGAGGCCGATCTCGACCCGGAATTCGCGCGCAAATTCCTGACCTTCGTGATCGCCGAAGTCATTCGGCACCACGAACATTATCAGTCCTGACCGGACGACAACCCAAGGAGACTATCTGATGTCCATGAAGATCCGCCTGGCCCGTGGTGGCAGCAAGAAGCGCCCGCACTATGCCATCGTCGCGTCGGATTCGCGCATGCCGCGCGACGGCCGCTTCATCGAGAAGCTGGGCACCTACAACCCGCTGCTGGCCAAGGACAGCGAAGACCGCGTCAAGATGGACGTCGAGCGCATCCAGTACTGGCTGAGCCACGGCGCGCAGCCGACCGATCGCGTCGCACGCTTCCTGGAAGCCGCGGGCGTCAAGGAAAAGGCCGAGCGCAAGAACATGAAGAAGGCAGAGCCCGGCAAGAAAGCCAAGGCCCGCGCCGACGAGCGCGCCAAGAAGGCCGCGGCGCCCGCCGAAGCCGAGTGATCTGACGCTGGCGGGGGAAACCCCGCCAGTCCTTTATTGCAAGGGTGTGACATGACCGAAGACCGCATCTGCGTCGGCGCCATCGCGGGGGCTTTCGGGGTCCACGGAGAGGTGCGGCTGAAAAGCTTCTGCTCGGACCCTGCCGATATCGCGACCTATTCCCCCCTGACGTCCGAGGACGGCACCCGCCGGTTCGAGGTGTCGCTGACGCGCGAGGTGACGGGGGCCCTGGGTGCGCGCATCAAGGGCATCGCCACCAAGGAGGATGCCGACGCCCTGCGCGGCGTGACCCTGTGGGCCCCGCGCAGTGCCTTGCCCGCGCTGCCGGATGACGAATTCTATCACGCCGACCTGATCGGGCTGGAGGTCGTCGATACCGGCGGCAAATCCTTGGGCCGGGTGCGCGCGCTGTACGATCACGGCGCCGGCGACATCATCGAGGTGGTGGGCGGCACGCAGGTGCTGATGCTGCCCTTTACCCGTGCCGTCGTGCCGACCGTCGATCTGGCCGCGCGTCGCATCGTGGTGGACCCGCCCGGCGACGACGAATGAGCGACGCGCCCAGTCCCAAGTCGCATGGCCGCCTGACCGCCCGCCCCAGCCTGCGCCCGCGCGAGCTGATGGCGGAACCGCAGGTGGCGGGCGCATGGACCGCGCGGATCGTCACGCTGTTCCCCGAGGCCTTTCCCGGCATCCTGGGCCTGTCCCTGACCGGCAAGGCGCTGGCGCAGGGCTTGTGGAACCTGCGCACCATCGGCCTGCGCGATTTCGGCATGGGCCGGCACCGCAATGTCGACGACACGCCCGCGGGCGGCGGGGCCGGCATGGTCATCCGCGCGGACGTGCTGGACGCGGCCCTGACCGAGGCGCAGGCGGGACCGGGGCCGTCCCTGCCCGTCCTTTACATGTCGCCGCGCGGCAGGCCGCTGACCCAGGCCCGTGCCCGGGCGCTGGCGCAGGGGCCGGGCGTCACGCTGATCTGCGGCCGGTTCGAGGGAATCGACCAGCGCGTGCTGGACAAGCACGCCATCGAGGAGATCAGCATCGGGGATTATGTCCTGACCGGCGGAGAGATCGCCGCACAGGTCTTGATCGACGCGACGGTCCGGCTTATACCGCGCGTGCTGGGCAATCATGATTCCCTGGCCGAGGAGTCCTTTTCCATCGGCAACCGGGGTCTTCTGGAGGCGCCGCAGTTCACCAAGCCCGCCCTCTGGGATGGCCGCGAGATACCGCCCGTGCTGTTGTCGGGCAATCACGCAGCCATCGCCGCATGGCGGTCCGGTGAGGCCGAGAGGCTGACACAAGAACGCCGCCCCGATCTGTGGCGGGCATATGCGGAAACGCATGTGGACCCGGCAAAGGACCGACAGCGCTCGGGCGCATCAGACCAATCGCGGATGTACCGCGAGCATGACAAGGAACCAAAGCGATGAACCTGATCGCACAACTCGAAGCCGAGCAGATCGCCGAGCTTGGCAAGTCCATTCCCGACTTCAAGGCCGGCGACACCATCCGCGTCGGCTACAAAGTGACCGAGGGTACCCGTACCCGCGTCCAGAACTACGAAGGCGTCTGCATCTCGCGCCGTGGCGGCGCGAACATCGCGGCCAGCTTCACGGTCCGCAAGATCAGCTTCGGCGAAGGCGTGGAGCGCGTGTTCCCGCTGTATTCGACCAACATCGCCACGATTGAGGTCGTCCGTCGCGGCAAGGTCCGTCGCGCCAAGCTGTACTATCTGCGCGATCGTCGCGGCAAGTCGGCCCGTATCGTCGAAAAGACCAACTACCGTCCGCTGTCGGACGCGAAAGCCTGAGCAGAGGTCACGCCATGAAAAAAGAGATTCACCCCGATTACCACACGATCTCGGTCAAGATGACGGACGGGACCACCTACCAGACCCGTTCGACCTGGGGCGCCGAGGGCGACAGCATGTCGCTGGACATCGACCCGACCTCGCACCCGGCCTGGACCGGTGGTTCGTCGCGCCTGATGGATGCCGGCGGCCGCGTGACCAAGTTCAAGTCGAAATACGCGGGCCTGGGTTTCTGATCCACGCCACGATCGACGTTGCAGACGCCGCCCCTCGGGGCGGCGTTTCGCATTCCGGGGTCAGGTGAAAAACGCCAGCACGCGGCGGCGCTCTGCCATCCCCAGCCAGGTGGCCAAGGCCAGGCAGACCGCCATGACGGTCAGCGCCTTGGTGTCCCCCTCCAGCCCGAACCGGCTGGCGCAGATCATGATCATGACATGCACGAAATAGACGAAGGCCGCGGTGCTGGCCGCGCGCTTGCCGTCCCACGCCCCCTGCACCTGCTGCGCAGCCAGGAACAGCAGCGGCGCCGCCGACAGCAGCGACAGCATCATGTCGACGCCCCAGCCCCCGCCCGCGATCACCCGCCAGACCAGGCTTTCCCCCATCACCGCCAGCAGCGCCAGACCGGCCAACGGCATGGCCCACCGCCGCAGCCCCGCACCCCAGCCATGCGCCAGTAGAACGCCAAGCGCGAAGAACGGAAAGATGGTGAAGACCCCGTTGCGATAATGGTCTAGCTGGATCTCTGCCTGCCCGGTCAGGACCAGCAACTGCAGGGCCAGCCCCGTACCCGCCAGAAGCGCCGCCGCGACCGCGATCCGCATCGGTCGGCGCAGCACCATGACCATCACAGCCGATACCAGCAGGCCCGGCAGGAACCACAGGTGGAAAAAGCCGAACACCAGCGTCTGCAGCGCATGCCCCGCCCCGGTCAGGTCCGGACCATAGATCGGCAGATAGATCGTCATCCACAGCAGGTACAGCGCCAGGATGCGGCGCAGATACGGCCCACTGCGCCCGCCGCGCATGGCCGACAGGAAGAAGTACCCTGAGATCAAGGCAAAGACCGGCACAGCCAGACGATAGAGGCCGTTGAACAGCACCTGCTTGACCAGCGGCTGCGCGGCCTCGGGAAATCCGCTATGCAGGGCGATGACCGTCAGTGCCAGAAGGATGCGCAACGGGTCGATGGCGCTGTTGCGCCGGGTCTGGGATGTCATGGGCCGGCCTTTGTCGTGCAGCCCTGTCAACGGCCAAAGGCCCGTCCGGTTCACCCGCAGGGCGCGTTATCTGCGCCTTGCCCGGTCACGCGGCAGCGGCGCCCGGCACGACCAGCCCGACGATGTCCATCATGATCGTGTTCAGCTGGAAATCCTTGGGCGTATAGACCCGCGCCACGCCCATCGCCGTCAGGCGGGCGGCGTCGTCGTCGGGAATGATGCCGCCGACGATCACCGGCACATGGCCCATTCCGGCGGCCTGCATGCGGGCCATCAGATCCTCGATCAGCGGCAGGTGGCTGCCCGACAGGATCGACAGGCCGACGACATGGACGTCCTGTTCGCGGGCACGGGCGACGATCTCCTCCGGGGTCAGGCGGATGCCCTCATAGGTGATGTCCATGCCGCAGTCGCGGGCGCGGAAAGCGATCTGTTCGGCGCCGTTCGAATGGCCGTCCAGGCCCGGCTTGCCCACCAGGAACTTCAGCCGCCGCCCCAGCCGGGCGCTGACCGCATCGACCGCGTCCCGTATCTCCTCCAGCCCCTCGGTCCGGTTCGAGGGCGCCTGCGACACCCCCGTCGGGCCGCGGTATTCGCCATGCACCGCGCGCATCACGCCCGCCCATTCGCCGGTGGTGACGCCCGCGCGGGCGGCGGCGATGGACGGCCCCATGATATTCGCGCCCGACTGCGCGGCGCGGCGCAGCGCGGCCAGCGCCGCCTCGACCGCGCTTG
>NZ_VDDD01000032.1 GCF_006151785.1 Paracoccus marcusii | reverse complement strand
CGTCGCGTCCCGACAACCGTGGCATTCGCGGCCAGCGCGGCAGCCGTCCCTCGCGGCCGGGCACGCGCCGCGACTGGTCCAAGCCGTCGCGCTGATCCACGATGGCGCCCCCGTCCCGAACCCGCCCCGTCCGCGCCGCGCGCCAGTCGCCCGGCGCGGACAGCCATCTGCACTTTCCCGGCACCGGCCTGTCACTGCGATTGCAGGGTGCGGGGCCGGTCTGCAGGGCGCTGATGGGCGCGATCCGCGGATGGCAGCCGCAGACCATGTCCGCGCCACGACCGGGCCACCGCCAGACGCTGGTGACGCAAGGGCCAGGCGGGTTCGTCGCGCGTTCCCCGTTCTTTCAGGGCGATCTTGGGGGGCTGGATGCGGCCAGCGCCGCCTGCGCCCTGATCGCCGATCTGTCCGAGGGGTTTCTGGCAAACCGTCCGGGCTGCATGGCGCTGCATTGCGGGGCGTTCCGTTTCGTGGGCGACCTGATCCTGCTGACGGGTCCGATGCGGGCCGGAAAAAGCACGCTGATCGGGCGACTGACGGCGGAACCGGACGTCACGGTGTTCTGCGACGACGTGCTGCCGCTGACCGCCGACCTGAAGGCCGTGGCCCTGGGCATCGCGCCCCGCCTGCGGCTGCCCCTGCCAAAGGAGACCACCGTCGCCTTCCGCCGGCATGTCGCCATGACGCCGGGGCCGCGCGACAGGCGCTATGCCTATCTGGCGGCGCCCAACGTCGCCCCACACGGCACCCAGGCCCGGCCCGGCACGCTGATCGTGCTGGACCGGCGCCAGATCGGCCCCGCCACGCTGCACCGCATGGATCGCGATCAGGCGATGCACCACCTGCTGGCGCAGAACATGGGCGATCTGGGCAGCGCCGACCAGGCCTTTGCCAAGACCCGCGACATGGCCGCCGCGATGACCTGCCTGAGACTGGTCTATGCCGATCTGGAGGACGCGGTCGCCCTGCTGCGCCGGGCCTTCGCCCCCGACGCGCCACCCCAGACCAACGTGCCGCTGGCCGGCCCGCTGCCCGATCCGCTGCATGTGCCGGACAGGCGGTCCGTTCCGGTGCATCCCGACCGGGTACTGCGGCAGGCTCCGGGGATCGTGCTGCGGCGCATGGGGTCGGGGGCATTCCTGTGGACGCCCGCCGACCCGGTCGTCTGGCACCTGAATCCGGTCGGACACGCAGTCTGGGCGCTGCTGGAGATCCCCGGCAGCGCCGCCGATCTGGCCGACACCCTGGCCGAGGTCTTTGCCGACGTTCCCCGCGACCGCCTGACCCGCGACATCGCGGCCCTGATGGGCGACTTGCTGGAGGAGGGGTTCGTCACCGGATGAACCCCGCGCCCCGCACCGGCGTTGCCCCTGCTGCATGTCCGCCCCGGGAGGCCTTGATGACCGACACCGCCCTTGCCACGCTGGAAGCCCGTCTTGTCGCGCAACGCCGCCTGCTGGCGCGGCTGGTCGCGGCGCTGGAGCCGCAGGCCCGACAACCCGTCCTGGACTGGCTGGACCAGCGCGAAACGCTGCGCGACGGGCAGGAGGATCCCGGTGCCGTCCCGGCCGAGGGCGTGGGTCAGGCCCTGACCGTCACGGACGAATTCCGGATGATCCTGCGCCTGGCCCAGGACCGCCTGCACGAGATGGACCAGCCCTAGCCCCGCGCCTGCAGCATCTGCGCCAGATCGTCGGGCCGGATCAGTGCATCCAGGTCGACCCGCGCGCGCAGCCGCGACAGCAGCAGGTACAGCCCGCCGATCTTGCGGTGCAGGAACAGGATCTCGGGCGGGGGCATCTCGGCCCGGGTGCGAGTGCGAGCCACCTGCATCGCCAGATCGGCGACCTGGCGGGGAATGTCGCTGTGCGTCAGGTCCATGATGCCGCCCGCGCGCAGCGGATCGAACGCCAGGTCCATGATCTGCAGCAGCACGTCCTGATGCGCGGCATCTGTCTGGTCGCGGAAATAGCCGATGTCGATGGCGGCGCGGCGTACCCCTTCGCGGTCATCGGCCAGCGCGGCACGCAGCAGCGTCAGATAGCGCGGGGCCACCGGCGCCGAAAAGCCGCGCGTCGCCCCGAAATCCAGCAGCACGATGCGCCCGCCATCCGGATGCGTCTCGTCAGGCTGCCAGCGATAGTTGGCAAAGTTCGGGTCGGTCTGCATCAGGTCGAACCGGAACAGCTCCTCGATGACCAGACGGGCCAGATGATGGGCGGCACGATCGCGGGTGGCCTGGGGGGCGTCGGACAGCGCCTCGATCGGGTGGCTGTCGATGAAATCCATCGCCAGAACGTCGGCCGTGCTGAACTGATCGTCGGGCACCGGCAGGCGGAATTCGTCGCGCCCCGCCAGATTGGCGGCATAGAGGCGCATCTGTGCGGCCTCGCGCAGATAATCGGCCTCGGCATGCAGCTGGCTGCGCGCCTCGTCCATCAGGGCAGGCAGGTCGACCCCCTGCGGCATCAGGCCGGGGATGCGCAGCAAAAGGCCCATATTGTCGATGTCGCTGTCGATGCTGTCGCGCACACCGGGATACTGGACCTTGATCGCCAGGTCGCGCCCGTCGCGGGTTTGCGCGCGGTGCACCTGCCCGATCGAGGCCGCCGCGATCGGCCTGACCTGAAAGCGGGCGAAATGGCGCAACCAACCCGGCCCCCAGGCCCGGTCCAGCACCGCCTGCAGCTGCTTGGGCGGCATCGGATCGGCATCGGCGCGCAGCCGCGCCATGATCTGCGTCAGTTCGGGGGGCAGAAAGTCACCGGCCTCCATCGACACCAACTGGCCCATCTTCATCGCGGCGCCGCGCATCTGGGCCAGCTGCCCGGCCAAGCGGGCAGCATTCGCGGGCGTCAGGAACAGGTCCTGGGCCGAAGGCCGCTGCCCCGTCGCCAGTTGCCGCGCGCTCTGCGCCAGCGCGCGGCCGCCCATCCCGCCCGCCAGCCCCCCAAGGCGCAGCATCCGCGTCAGGCGGCCCTGCGGCACGGGGCGGGGGGTGCGGTCTTCCGTCATGATCGCGCCAGCAGATGCGCGGCCATCGCCCGGCCGCTGGACCAGCCATGTTCCGCATGGGGTCCCAACGCCCAATCCCCGCCGACGATCAGCCCCGCCGCGTCATCCGCCAGAAACGGTCGGCCAAGCGCCGCATCGGTCTGCGCGTACAGCCAGCGATGCGCGACGGCGTGGCGCAGGTGATCCGGCTTGGCCCCCAACAGATCCAGCAGCTGCGGCGCGATCAGATCCGCCAGTTCGGCAAAGGGCAGGTCGATATGGGCCATGCTGAAATCCGGGTCGGCCTGAACGAGCCAGGTGGTCAGCGGCTGTCCCTGCCGGCCCGGCTTTGCGCCGTCCTGCGCGACCCAAGCCAGCGCGCCGGTGCCGCGATGCGTGACGAAGGGGCGCGGAGCGGCGGGGCCCAGCCCTGCCATGACCGTGACGCTGGCCTGATAGCGGACCTGCGCCAGCGGCGCGGCAAAGGCGTGGGCCACGCCCAGCAGATCACGCGCCTGCGGGGCGGGAATGGCCAGAACGACGATGTCGGCGCGGTGGTCGATCCCCTCTCCGCGCAGGTGCCAGCCGTCGGGGTCCCGGTCCAGCGCGGTGACCATCAGGCCGGACCGGACGTCCAGTCCCTGCGCCAGCGCGCGGGGGATCTGGGCCATGCCGGGCGTGCCGATGATGCCGCCGTCCCACGGCGCGGCGTGGCCGTCGCGGACCATCGCCTGCAGCAGCGCGGCGAAATCGGGATCGGTGGCCGGCAGCACCTGCGCACCGTGGTCGAACCGCAACCCGTCGGCGGTGCGGCGCGTGGCAAGCCTGCCGCCGATGCCGCGACCCTTGTCGAACACCGTGACGGCATGCCCCGCATCCGCCAGCGCCCGCGCGCAGGTCAGCCCGGTGATGCCCCCGCCGATGACCGCCACCCTGACCTGTCCGCCCATGCCGCCCGCCTTTCCTGTCGCGCTCAGCAGGACAGAGTGCGACGACAGGCGCAAGGCGGCATTCTGTCCGCCCGCAGGATCAGGCCAGATCCAGCCGCCCGACAAAGTCCAGGAATGCCGCAAGGGCCGCCGTCACCAGCTTGCGGCTGGAATAGACGACATGGATCGGCACCCCCGGCAACGCATGATCGGCCAGGACCGGCACCAGCAGGCCGCGGGCCAGATCGTCGGCCACCTGGAATTCGGGCGCCAGCGCGATGCCCTTGCCGCCCACCGCCAGCGCACGCAGCAATTCGCCGTTGTTGCTGGAGAAGGCGGGTGTGATCTTCTGATAGACGACCTCGGTACCGCTGCGCAGCGGCCAGGTGCCCGGCCCCTTGAGGTTGGTGTAGTGCAGGCACTGGTGGTCGCGCAGGTCGGCGGGGCGCTGCGGGCTGCCGTGACGGGCGACGTAATCGGGCGATGCGACCAGCATGATGTTGGCATCGTGCAGGCGGCGGGCGTGCAGGCTGCTGTCCTCCAGCGTGCCGATGCGGATGACGGCGTCGAAACCGTCGCGGGTCATGTCCGACCGGCTGTCGTCCAGCACCACATCCAGCTGGATGTCGGGATGTTCGTCCATGAAGCGCATCAGATGCGGCTGAAAGACCTTCAGCGTGTATTGCACCGGCACGCCCAGCTTCAGCGGGCCCGAGGGGCGGCTGGAGGCGGCGCGGACGTCCTCGAACGCGGCGTCCAGGCGGGACAGGATGTCGGCCACCTGCGCGTGAAAGCCCAAGCCCGCCGCCGTGGGCGTGACCGCGCGCGTCGTGCGGGTCAACAGGCGCGTGCCCAGATCGGCCTCCAGGTCGGCGATCATCTTGCTGCACATGCTTTTGGAGATGCCCATCCGCCGTGCGGCGGCGGCAAAGCTGCCCTCGTCGATGATGGCCACGAAACTGCGCAGCACCTTGATATCCATCTGTCACCCTGGGGCCGATAGCCAAAGACTGATAATCAGTAGAGAAAAGCCGCCGCGCCAATGGCGTGACGGCTTGTGCCTGACCCGAGGGTCAAGATCCGTATGAATGAATTACCGGTCGCGATACAGGTTGGCAACCTTGTCGTCCGAACCAACACTGGTGACGCTCAGCAATTCGTCGCCGGACAGTCCTGCGCGCGACAATTCTTCCCCGGTCATCACGGAACGGGCAGGAACCTGTTTGGTTTGCGCTTTTGCTTCAACCTGCGCGGACGATAGCGAGCCGTCAGGACGCTCGTTACTTCCGTTAGCTGCGGCCATCGCGCCACCAGCGGTCAGGGACAGGGCGGCCAGGGCGTACACAAAGTTTTTCATGATCGTTTTCCTTGTTCTTGCAACATCTTGGAAGCGGTGGCGCGCCGGATGCGCGTCTGGTCCGTTCCGATGACTGTCAGATAAGGGGGGCACAAACGAAAGATTAGGCGCAAAATCGCGCGCTCTGTGTTCGATGGGACGGGACAATCGCGCGGGATCGTCCCGTCCGGTCGGTCAGGCGGTGCAGACCTGCGCGATGCGTGCCAGGATCGCGTCGGGCTGACCGTCCAGCGTGGCCGATTGCCGCGGGCGGCCCTCCCACGCGCCCAGGGGGCCCTGGCGGTCGGCGGGGTTCATCAGCGTCAGGCCCAGGGCGATGCCCTCGGACAGGACGCGGACCTCGCCCTGGGTCGTGGTGAACAGGTCCGGGTCGGTCAGATAGACGGCGGCGGTGCAGTCATGGACCAGCATCCCGTCATAGCCCGCCGCCTGGTAGAAGCCGACATAGCCCTGCGACAGGTCGGCCACCAGCTGCATCCCCGCGCCGCCCCGCGCGCCCAGATCGGCCAGCGACGCGCTGTCCATGAAGGTGCGCGTGGTCAGGTCCAGCGGCACCGCGACCACCGGCCAGTCCGCGCCAAAGACCACGTCGGCGGCCAGCGGGTCGCCCCAGATGTTCGCCTCGGCCGCGGGGGTGATGTTGCCGGGCACGCGGAAGGCGCCGCCCATGATCACCACGTCGCGCACCAAGCCTGCGATGTCGGGCGCCATCTGCACCGCGCGCGCCAGGTTCGTCATGCGCCCCACGGCCAGCACCCGCACCTCGCCCGGATGGGCGCGGATCGTGTCGATCAGGAACTGGGCGGCGGTGTCGGGGCCGTCGACCGGGGCCTCCGGGGTGGGGTGGTTGCCCAGGCCGTTGTCGCCGTGAATGTGGGTGGGCCAGAATTCGGGTGGCATGTCGGGGGTCATCGGCCCCTCGGCCCCGCGATGGACGGGGGCATCATGCCCCCAGGCCTGCAGCAGGAAGCGCGCATTGCGGGTGGTCATCGCCACCGGCGCGTTGCCGAAGACGGTGGTCACGCCCAGCAGCTCGATCTGCGGGTGGCGCACCAGATAGTAGAGGGCCAGCGCGTCGTCCACGCCGGGGTCGGTGTCAAAGATCACCTTGTGCTGGGTCATCGTCATGTCCTGTCTGTGATCGGCCCGATGTAACGTCCCATCGGGCCGCGTCAACAGCCGGTCACAGCGACATGGTGGCCTTGACCGCACGTCGCCACGCGTCATAGCGCGCGGCGCGGTCGTCCTCCTCCATCGCGGGGGCAAAGCTGCGGTCCAGCGCCCAGTCCTTGGCGAAACCGGCCATGTCGGGATAGATCCCCGGCCCCTGCCCCGCCAGCCAGGCGGCACCCAGGGCCGTCGTCTCCAGCACCTTGGGCCGGTCGACGGGGGCGCCCAGGATGTCGGACAGGAACTGCATCGCGTAATCGGATGCGCTCATGCCGCCATCGACGCGGAGCGCGGTCTCTCCCTTGGGCTCCCAATCGGCCTTCATCGCCTCCAAGAGGTCGCGGGTCTGGAAACCCACAGATTCCAGCGCGGCCCGGGCCAGCTCGGCGGGACCGGAGTTGCGCGTCAGGCCATAGATCGCGCCGCGGCTGTCGGGCGACCAATAGGGCGCCCCCAGACCGGTGAAGGCCGGGACCAGGATAACCTGCTGGCCGGGATCGGCGCGTTCGGCGAGGGGCTGGGTCTCCTTCGCGTCGCGGACGATCTTCAGCCCGTCGCGCAGCCATTGCACGACCGCGCCCGCGATGAAGATCGAGCCTTCCAGTGCATAGGTCGGCTTGCCGTCCAGCTGATAGGCGATGGTCGTCAGCAGGCGCTGCGTGGACTCCACCGGCTTGCCCCCGGTGTTCAAGAGCGCGAAGCAGCCGGTGCCATAGGTCGATTTCATCATGCCCGGCTCGAAACAGGCCTGGCCCACGGTGGCCGCCTGCTGATCGCCCGCGACGCCGGTGATGGGGATGGGGCGCCCGAAGAGGTCGGGCCGCGTGGTGCCGAAATCGGCGGCGCAGTCCTTGACCTCGGGCAGCATCGCCATGGGGATGTCGAACAGGCCGCAGATGGTCTGCGACCAGCGGCCCTTGTGAATGTCATAGAGCATCGTGCGCGCGGCATTGGTCGCGTCGGTCGCATGGACCGCGCCGCCGGTCAGGTTCCAGATCAGCCAGCTGTCCACCGTGCCGAAGGCCAGATCGCCCGCCTGCGCGCGATCGCGGGCACCGTCCACGTGGTCCAGGATCCATTTCAGCTTGGTGGCCGAGAAATAGGGATCGACCAGCAGACCGGTGCGGGCGGTGATCATGTCGGCATGGCCCGCGGCCTCCAGCTCGCGGCAGAAATCGGCGGTGCGGCGGTCCTGCCAGACGATGGCGTTGTGGACGGGCTTGCCGGTCTTGCGGTCCCAGACCACGACGGTCTCGCGCTGGTTGGTGATGCCGATGGCCTCGATGCGCGGGTTGCCGCATTTCTCGATCGCGGCGCGGCAGGTGGCCGCCGTGCTGGCCCAGAGGTCGGCAGGATCATGTTCGACCCAGCCCGATTGCGGGAAATGCTGGGGGAACTCCTCCTGCGCGCTGCCGCAGGGGACCATCTTGGCGTCAAAGACGATGGCGCGGGACGAGGTCGTGCCCTGGTCGATGGCAAGGATATGGGTCATGGGCGGTCCTTTCGTCACGAACGGGGGCGCGGATCGACCGCGCCCCCTTCAGGCTAATGGGCAGGGATCATTCCTGCCAGCGCTTGATCAGCTCCTCATACGCGATGGTGACCGGCGCGGGCTTCTCGTTCTCCAGCTTGGCGACGGGGGCGCCGGGCTGGTCGATCCAGTACTGGGGGTCCTGCTCCTCGTTCAGGACCGGACCCAGATCACCCTGCACGCCGGACCGCTCCAGGCGCGACAGCACGTCCTCCTGCTGTTCGCACAGCGCGTCCAGCGCCTCCTGCGCGGTCTTGGCGCCCGAGGAAGCATCGCCGATGTTCTGCCACCACAGCTGCGCCAGGCGCGGATAGTCGGGGATGTTCGCCCCGGTATCCGACCAGCGCACCCGGTCGGGCGAGCGATAGAACTCGACCAGACCGCCAAGCTGCGGCGCGCGTTCAGTGAAGCTTTCGTGGCGCACGGTGCTGTCACGCACGAAGGTCAGGCCGACATGGCTCTTCTTCGTGTCGACGGTCTTGGACACGATGAACTGCGCATAGAGCCAGGCGGCCTGCGCGCGGTCCACAGGCGTCGACTGCATCAGCGTCGCGGCACCCACGTCCTGATAGCCGACCTTCATGCCCTCTTCCCAGTAGGCGCCATAGGGCGACGGGGCCATGCGCCATTTCGGCGTACCGTCCTCGTTCATGACCGGCAGGCCTTCCTTGACCATGTCGGCGGTGAAGGCGGTGTACCAGAACATCTGCTGGGCGATGTTGCCCTGCGCGGGGACGGGGCCCGCCTCGCTGAAGGTCATGCCCGCGGCGGCCGGGGGCGTATAGTTCTGCAGCCAGTCGATGTACTTCTCGATCGCATAGACGGCGGCCGGGCTATTCGTGGCCCCGCCCCGCGCCATGCACGATCCCACCGGCTGGAAGTTGTCGTTCACGCGGATGCCCCATTCGTCGACCGGGAAGCCGTTGGGTTCGCCCTTGTCGCTGGCCCCCGCCATGGACAGCCACGCATCGGTGAAGCGCCAGCCAAGCGACGGGTCCTTCTTGCCATAGTCCATGTTGCCATAGACCTGCTGGCCGTCGATCTCGCGTCCGGTGAAGAACTTGGCGATGTCCTCATAGGCGGACCAGTTCACCGGCACACCCAGGTCGTATCCGTATTCGGCGCGGAACTCGGCCATGATCTCGGGGTCGGTGAACCAGTCGTGGCGGAACCAGTAGAGGTTCGCGAACTGCTGGACGGGCAGCTGGTACAGCTTGTCGTCGGGCGCGGTCGCCTGCGCCAGGCCGATGAAATCGTCCAGGTCCAGGCCGGGGTTCGTGAAATCGGCACCCTCGCCGGCCATCCAGTCGGTGATGTTGCGGACCTGCTGATAGCGCCAGTGGGTGCCGTCCAGGTCGGCATCGTTGATGTAGAGGTCGTAAACGTTCTCGCCGGTCTGCATCTGGGTCTGCAGCTTCTCGACGACGTCGCCCTCGCCGATCAGGTCATGGGTGACCTGGATGCCGGTGATGGCGGTGAAGGCCGGCGCCAGGACGCGGCTTTCGTATTCGTGGGTGGTGATCGTTTCCGACACCACGTTGATCGACATTCCGGACAGGGGCTGGGCGGCGTCGATGAACCACTGCATCTCGGCCTCCTGCTCCTCGCGGGTCAGGACGGACTGGTCGCCGATCTCGGCATCGAGGAACGCGCGCGCGGCCTCGATGTCGGCGAAGGCGGGGCCGGACAATGCCAGCATCACCGCGGTTGTGGACAGCAATCTCAGGCTCATTGGTCTTTCCCTCCCTGGGATTTTCGAGGTTGGCAGACGGCCGGCGGGACCCTCATCCCCCGCAGGCCAATGCGCTGTGTCAGACCCACCGAAAGACGGCGGCGGCCCAGACCAGGCAAACCAGCATCGCCCAGGGCAGTGCCGCCGTCGTCAGACCCAGCCAAGCCAGGGTGATGAAGGCAGAGCCCAGAAGCGTGATGAACAGACGGTCGCCCCGCGTCGTCTCGATCCCCAGGACGCCGCGACGCGGCGTTTCGGGAAACCGGACCGCCAGCACCGTGAAGGTGACCAGCAGCAACGCGATGGTGACGAAGAAGATCGCGGTCGGCAGCGTCCAGGCCATCCATGACATGGCGTATCCCCCTTACACGCGGCCCAGGGCAAAGCCCTTGGCGATATAGTTGCGGACGAACCAGATGACCAAGGCACCCGGCACGATGGTCAGAACGCCCGCCGCGGCCAGCACGCCCCAATCGACGCCCGATGCCCCTTGCGTCCGGGTCATGGTCGCCGCGATCGGCTTGGCCGCGACCGAGGTCAGCGTCCGCGACAGCAGCAGTTCGACCCAAGAGAACATGAAGCAGAAGAACGCCGCGACCCCGATCCCCGACGAGATCAGCGGCATGAAGATCCGGGTGAAGAACCGCCCGAAGCTGTAGCCGTCGATGTAGGCGGTCTCGTCGATCTCCTTCGGCACGCCGCGCATGAAGCCCTCCAGGATCCACACGGCCAGCGGAACGTTGAACAGGCAATGCGCCAGCGCCACCGCGATATGCGTGTCGAACAGCCCCACCGACGAGTACAGCTGGAAGAACGGCAGCGCGAAGACGGCGGGCGGTGCCATGCGGTTGGTCAGCAGCCAGAAGAACAGGTGCTTGTCGCCCATGAAGTGATAGCGGCTGAACGCATAGGCCGCCGGCAGCGCCACGGCCACGGAGATTACCGTGTTCATCACCACATAGATCAGGCTGTTCACGTAGCCCATGTACCAGGCCGGATCGGTCAGGATGGTCGCGTAATTGGCAAAGGTCAGGTTCCGGGGCCACAGGCCGAAGGTGCCGGTTATCTCGGCATTGGTCTTCAGGCTCATGTTGATCAACCAGTAGATCGGCAGCATCAGGAACAGAAGATACAGGATCATGACGACGGCGCTGCCGTTGATGCGCTTGCCCATGCTCTCAGCCCCTTTTGTCCAGATTGGTCATGACCGTGTAGAAGACCCAGGAGATCAGCAGGATCACCAGGAAGTACATCAGCGAGAAGGCCGCCGCCGGACCCAGGTCGAACTGCCCGAGCGCCATCTTGACCAGGTCGATCGACAGGAAGGTCGTCGCGTTGCCCGGCCCGCCCCCGGTGACCACGAAGGGCTCGGTATAGATCATGAAGCTGTCCATGAAGCGCAGCAGGATGGCGATCATGAGGACGCCCGCCATCTTGGGCAGCTCGATATAGCGGAAGACCTTCCAGCGGCTGGCCTGGTCGATCCGCGCCGCCTGGTAATAGGCATCGGGGATCGACTGCAGCCCGGCATAGGCCAGAAGCGCGACCAGCGAGGTCCAGTGCCAGACATCCATCACGATGACCGTGGCCCAGGCATGGATCGGGTTCTGGGTATAGTTGTAGTTGATCCCCAGGGCGTCCAGCGTATAGCCCAGCAGGCCGATGTCGACGCGCCCGAAGATCTGCCAGATTGTGCCGACCACGTTCCACGGGATCAACAGCGGCAGCGACATCAGCACCAGCACGACGCTGGCCCAGACCCCGCGTTTCGGCATGTTCAGCGCGACGAAGATGCCAAGCGGGATCTCGATCGCGATGATGATGGCCGAAAAGATCAGCTGGCGGCCAAGCGCGTTCCACATGCGTTCGGACGACAGCAGGTCCTGGAACCAGCCGGTGCCGTTCCAGAAGAAGACGTTGTTCCCGAACGTGTCCTGGAACGCATAGTTGACCACGGTCATCAGCGGAATCACCGCCGAGAACGCGACCAGCACCAGCACCGGCAGAACCAGGAACCAGGCCTTGTGATTGACGGTCTTTTCCATGGTCCCCCCTTACGCCGCCGCCACGCGCCAGTCGTCGGCATAGATGTTCACGCGGCCCGGATCGAAGACCGCGCGGGTCATGTCCGCGGTGATGGCCTGATCCTCTGGCGCGATGATGTTCAGGTCGTGCCCCATCAGGTCGGCGCGGATGATGCGGTGGCGGCCCACATCCTCGATCCGGCGGATCGTGACGGGCAGGCCCTGATCGGCGGACAGGCGGACGTGCTCGGGGCGGATGCCCAACTGCACCCTGCCCCTCAGCGCGCCGTATGACCCGGCCAGCGCGGTCGTGCCGCCCGGCACCTGCGCCTCGCGTCCCGCCACGGTGACGGGCAGCAGGTTCATGCCGGGCGATCCGATGAAATAGCCCACAAAGGTATGCTCGGGCCGGTCGAACAGCTCCTCGGGCGTGCCGATCTGGACCACGCGGCCGTCATACATGACCACGACCCGGTCGGCGAAGGTCAGCGCCTCGGTCTGATCGTGGGTGACATAGATCATCGTATGGCCGAAATCATGGTGCAGCTTCTTCAGCTGGGTGCGCAGCTCCCATTTCATGTGCGGATCGATCACGGTCAGCGGCTCGTCGAACAACAGGGCGTTCACGTCCTTGCGGACCATGCCGCGGCCCAGGCTGATCTTCTGCTTGGCATCAGCCGTCAGGCCGCGGGCCTTGCGGTCCAGCATGTGCTCCATGCCGATCATGCGGGCGATCTGGGCCACGCGCTCGGCCACATAGGTCTCGGGGCGGCCGCGGTTCCTCAGGGGAAAGGCCAGGTTGTCGCGCACGGTCATGGTGTCGTAGACGACCGGGAACTGGAACACCTGCGCGATGTTGCGTTCGGCGGTGGGCGCGCGGGTCACGTCCACCCCGTCGAACAGGATGCGTCCCTGCGACGGGATCAGCAGCCCCGAGATGATGTTCAGCAGCGTCGATTTCCCGCAGCCGCTGGACCCCAGCAGCGCATAGGCCGCCCCGTCCTGCCAGTCGTGGTTCAGCTCCTTGAGCGCGTAATCCTCCGGGCCCTTGGGATGGGCCGAATAGGAATGGGCGAGGTTCTCCAGCGTGATCTTGGCCATAACCCCTCCTCAGGCGGCGCTTGCATAGGCGGCGGGGGTGACCATGCGGCCATCCTCGGCAAAGACATAGACGTGGCGCGGGTCCAGCCAGACCGGCAGCACCTGCCCCAAAGGCAGTTCGTGGACACCGTGGATCAGCCCGACCCACCGTTGTCCGTGATGGTCCAGATGGACGAAGGTCTCGGACCCGGTCAGTTCGGTCACGACCAGCTGCGCGTCGAACTGCACCGCGTCGGGGGCATGCCGCGACAGGTGCAGGTGGTTGGGCCGGAACCCGGCCAGATAGCGCCCGTCGGGCAGCGCGGGCATGCCCGCGACCGACGCCCGCCCGCCCGCCACCTGGAAGGGCAGGAAATTCATCGGCGGATCGCTGAAGACCCGCGCGGTGGTCGCATCCGCCGGCTGGCGATAGACCTGCGGCGTGGGCCCGAACTGCGTCACGCGGCCCTCCCACAGGGTCGCGGTGTTGCCACCCAGCAGCAGCGCCTCCTCGGGTTCGGTGGTGGCATATACGAAGATCGCGCCCGATTCCGCGAAGATGCGCGGGATTTCCACGCGCAGCTCCTCGCGCAGCTTGTAATCCAGGTTCGCCAGCGGCTCGTCCAACAGCACCAGACCGGCGTTCTTGACCAGCGCGCGCGCCAGCGCGCAGCGCTGTTGCTGGCCGCCCGACAGGTCAAGCGGCTTGCGGTCCAGCATGGGGGTCAGGCGCATCATCGCGGCGGTCTCGCGCACGCGGCGGTCGATCTCGGCGCGGTCGACGCCCATCAGGCGCAGAGGGGATGCGATGTTCTCAAAGACGGTCATCGCCGGATAGTTGACGAACTGCTGATAGACCATCGCGACCTTGCGGTCCTGCACCCGCATGCCGGTGACGTCGCGGCCCTCCCACAGGATGCGCCCCCTGGTCGGACGGTCCAGCCCCGCCATCAGCCGCATCAGCGATGTCTTGCCCGACAGCGTCGGCCCCAACAGCACGTTCATCGTGCCGCGTTCCAGCACCAGATCGGTGGGATGGACATGCACCTGCCCCTCGACCACCTTCGTCACGCCCTGCAATTCTAACGTCATGTCCCCTCCCAAGGCCCTCCTGACGGCGCGTCTATTCCGCGGCCGCCCCCTGCGCCCAACGGGCCTGTATCCACTGGTCCAGGACCTGCACCTGATCGGCGTCCAGGCGCAGCCCCAGCTTGGTCCGCCGCCAGACCACGTCGGTCGCGCGGCGGGCATATTCGTGATCCATCAGCCACACGACCTCCGCCTCGGTCAGCGTGGCGCCGAAATCGACGCCCAGGTCGGCGGCCTGCTGCGCCCCCGCAAGGATCGTCGCGGCCTCGGTCCCATAGGCGCGCACAAGGCGGCGGGCCCAACCTTCGGTCAGGAACGGATGATCCGCGCGCAGCCGTGCGACCAGCGCCGGCACCCCGTCGACAGGGAAATCCCCGCCGGGCAGCGCCACGCCACGCGTCCAGTCGCCGGGCAGGTTCGGAAAGAACGGCGCGATCTTGGCCAGCGCCGATTCCGCCAGCCGGCGATAGGTGGTGATCTTGCCGCCGAAGACGTTCAGCACCGGCGCGCCGCCGGTCTGGTCGACCTTCAGCGTATAGTCGCGCGTCGCCGCCGTGGCGCTTTGCGCGCCGTCGTCATACAGCGGCCGCACCCCGGAATAGGACCAGACCACGTCATCCGCGGTCAGCTGGCGGCGGAAATACTGGTTCGCAAAGCCCAGCAGGTAATCGCGCTCCTGCGGCGTGCATTCCGGCTTGACCGACGGGTCATGGTGGTCGGCATCGGTCGTGCCGATCAGGGTGAAGTCGGTCTCGTAGGGGATCGCAAAGATGATCCGCCCGTCGGTGCCCTGAAAGAAATAGCATTTGTCGTGATCATAAAGGCGCCGCGTCACGATATGGCTGCCCCGCACCAGGCGCACACCCTCGGTCGAATTCAGGCGGATCGTGCCCTGGATCAGGTCGCCCACCCAGGGGCCGCCGGCATTGACCAGCATCCGTGCGCGGTGCTTGGTCGTCCGGCCCGTCGCCACGTCCTGAGTGGTCACGATCCAGTGGTCGGGATGGCGATCGGCGGACAGCACCTTGGTGCCGGTCATCACCGTGGCGCCGCGCGCCTCGGCGTCGCGTGCGTTCAGGACCACCAGGCGCGAATCCTCGACCCAGCAGTCGGAATATTCATAGGCGTGGTGAAAGCGTTCCTGCAGCGGCGCGCCTTCGGGGGTGCCGTCCAGCGACAGCGTGCGCGTACCGGGCAGGATCTTGCGGCCGCCAAGCGTGTCGTACATGAACAGCCCCAAGCGGATCAGCCAGGCGGGCCGACGGCCCTTCATCCAGGGCATCACCATGCCCAGCAGCTTGGAGGTCGGCGTGTCCGATTCGAACCGCATGTCGGGGTGATAGGGCAGCACGAACCGCATCGGCCAGCTGATATGCGGCATCGCGCGCAGCAGCACCTCGCGTTCGATCAGCGCCTCGCGGACCAGCCGGAACTCGAAATACTCCAGATAGCGCAGGCCACCGTGAAACAGCTTGGTCGAGGCGCTGGACGTCGCTTGCGCCAAGTCGCCCATCTCGGCCAGGGTGACGGACAGGCCGCGCCCGGCCGCATCGCGGGCGATCCCGCAACCATTGATGCCGCCCCCGATCACGAACAGATCGACCGTCTTGCCTGTACCCGTCACGCGCCGCCATCCTTTCATGGACCCTGCCTATGTGTGCCGTCGTTCGCACCAAAAAGAAAGGATTTTATTTTCGTTTCGGTTCATTTGTTTTTTTCATATGATTCTTATGATCTTACAGAGAACACGTCACGGATTATGCCCTGAATTAGCATAGAAACGGCGTGTCAGATGCCGATTCATCGCGCCATTCCTTGCACGATCTGCACAAACCGCAACAAAGCGAACATCTTGCCTGTTCGGCCGGGTCGTGCAAGATCGACGAAACCGCAAGGGGTGCCCCATGTCGCAAAGCTTCCGCCAGCCCGAGATCCTGGAGATCGCCCGCCGCGACGGCAAGGTCACGGTCGAGGGGTTGGCCGGGCATTTCGGCGTCACGCTGCAAACGATCCGACGCGACCTGACCGACCTCGCCGAGGCCGGCCGGCTGGAGCGTGTTCACGGCGGCGCGATCCTGCCCTCGGGCGTGGCCAATATCGGCTATGAGGAACGTCGCGCCCTGCACCACGACGCCAAGACTGCCATCGCCCGCGCCTGCGCCGCCGAGGTGCCCGAAAAGATCAGCCTGTTCCTGAACATCGGCACCAGCACCGAAGCCGTGGCCCGCGAACTGCTGGGCCATCGCGACCTGCTGGTGGTGACGAACAACATGAACGTGGCGAACATCCTGGCGGCCAACACCGATTGCGACGTGATCGTCACCGGGGGCAGCCTGCGCCGCGCGGACGGGGGCCTGGTCGGCACGCTGGCGGCCGAGACCATCCGCCAGTTCAAGTTCGACCTGGCCGTGATCGGCTGCTCCGCGCTGGACCGCGACGGCGACCTTCTTGATTTCGACATCCAGGAAGTCGGCGTCAGCCAGACCATCCTGCGCCAGTCGCGCCGCACCTTCCTGGTGGCGGACCATTCCAAGCTGTCGCGCAGCGCGCCCGCCCGCATCGGATCGCTGTCGCAGCTGGACGCGATCTTCACCGACCGCCCTCTGCCCGGCGATCTGGCCCGCGCCTGCGAAGGGTGGCAGACCCGCGTGATGCTGCCCTGATTGCCGCCTACAGCGCCGCCAGCAGAGCGGCGGTCTGGGGCATGCGCGACAGGCTGGCCGCGATGCGGTCGCGCCACCGCGGGCCGCGCGACAGGGCGTCCTCATGCGCCTCGGCCAGATCGTCGGGGCGGTCGCGGGCCAGCGCGTCGATCAGGAACGCGGCCTGCGACCGGTCCTTGGCGGATTTCGGGCGATCCTCGGCGCGACGGCGGTCGGCCACGATCAGCTTGTGGATGGCGAACCGTTCCGGGCGCGGCACCTGGACCAGCACGCCGCTGCGATAGGGGATGGCCGCGGGGATCGGATCCGCGATCAGATAGTTCAGATGGTGCAGCGCCTGCGCCTGCACCCCAAGCGCGGGCAGGTCGCGCAGCCCCTCCTCTCCAAAGGCCGGGGTCAGGAATTCGACCAGCGCATTGCCCTGCGTCTGCCGCCAGCGCCAGGCGCGGCCCGGTTGCAGGCTGGGCGCCGGGGCAAAGTCGAAATCGGCCAGGACCTGCGTGACCGGGGGCGCCGCCGCATCCTCCAGCGCCAGGGACAGGCGCTCAAAGCTGGCGATGTCCAGATCGTCTGTCTGCGCGGTCTGTTCCAGCGACAGGACCAGGTTCAGTTCCCCCTCGTACAGGCGAAAGGCGTGGGTGCCGACGACCGTGCCGCCAAGGCGGAACACCCCCGCCCCCGACAGCGCCGCCATCAGGCTGCCGTTGGTCGGGTCCAGGCCCAGAAACCCCTCGGCCCGCAGCAGGCGTACCAGCCGGGCGCGATCGCGACGGCGCTGTTCGGCGGGCACCCGATCGTCGCGCAGCGCCTGCATGCGGGCGGCAATGTCTGGGCCATCCTCTCCCAGATAGCGCTTGCGGACCTGGGTGCCGACGCGAAAGCTGTCGTACCAGTAGCCCCGCCCGTTGCGTTCGACCAGGGTAGGCGCGCCACGCAGATCACGCAGCCCCTCGTCGCGCAAGGCGCGCAGCAGGTCGTGATAGGCGGCATGGGCCAAGGCGGAATGGGATCGGGGCATCATGTACAACAGTTGTAATGTCTGTTGAATACATCCATGTTCAACAGTTGGCAAGACAGTTGAACATCATCAGCCCTGGGTCATGACCCGGTTGACTGCATGGCGGCGGGCCAGCTGGCGCCCCTCGGCCCCGTTCAGCATCCGGCGCGCCGCCGGGCGGGTCGGACCGTCGGCGGCACCCGTCATCAGCCCCAGATCGGGGAACAGGGCCAGCACCTCGCGCCGGGCGGTCTCGGACAGGGTCTTCAGCGCGTCGGGGCTGGTGTGCAGCGTCTCGGCGCAGGCGCCTTCGGCCAGGACAAGCTGGTGCTCCTCGCAGACGAAATGCAGATAGGTCACGCCCCCCTGCCACGGCGCCGGACCCACCCCGGGGATAGAGGTCAGGTGCTGTGCCGCGACCAGCACCTCGGGTTCGTCGAACATCCGCCGGGCGATGCGCGACCCGACCAGAAGGCGGTGCTGGGGGGACACGACCAGGTCGCGGGCCGGGATGCCGGGGCCAAGCGCATCGCGCCGGATCAGGATCGGACGCCGTTCGGGTTCCGCATGCAGCCGGGCGGGGCCAAGGGTACGGGTGCCAATCCATGCGATCCGCTGCAGGCCCGCATCGCGGGTCTGGACCGCCATGCCGGGGCGCAGCATCTGGACCGGCATGTCGCCCCCGGCGGTGCGGATCATCGTGTCGCGGGCAAAGCACATCACCCCGGCGGCAAAGGCGTGGGGCAGGCGCCGCAGCTTCGCGATCAGCCGCGTGGCCCCCGGCAGGTCCGGCGCACCGTCGGGAAAGAGGAACACCAGGCCCCCGCCCCGGTCCTGCAACAGGACCGCCGTGCGCGGGCTGCCCAACGGGACCACGGCGACTCCGGCCGCGAAGGCTGGCGTGAGCGTGCCCGACCCGAGAACCACGGCCGGACGGTCAGGTTCGGGATGCACGATCCGCCCGATGTCCAGCGGCAGCCCGTCGTCCAGCGCCTCCCCGGACCGCCGCGGGCCGAACGCGTCCAGCCGCAGGACCTGTCGCCCGTCCAACAGCTGTCCCGCCAGGACGGGCCCGGCATAGTCGTGCAAACAGACGTCCTGGGCGTGCGACATGACGAGGCTCCGGCGCATGGGTCGTGCATCCGGAAGATACGCAACCACAGTACTGTTTGTTTCACCTTGAACGGGAATATTTGCGCGTTATGCACATGGCCGTGCGATGTCCTGTCATCCCAGCAGCACCCACAGCACCAGCGCCTTGGCGGCCAGCACCACACCGACGATCACAGGGACCGGCACGCCGGACAGGGGCGATCGGCGGACCGGCGGACCGAACAGCCGCCGCTGGATCAGGGGCAGCACATTGGGCGCCGGCACCGATCCGAACTGCCCGTTCATCGGCGACAGGCGCATCTGCCAGGCGGCGACCAGTCCCGCCCAGACCGGGTCGCGGGCCAGACGCCGATCCGCCAGGGCCCGCTGTTCCGGGTCCAGCAGGCCGATGGCGTATTCCGCAGCCATGATGTCGTCGGTCGAGGGGTCGGTCATTCGGGGTCCGTGAATTGATCCATGCAGGCGCGCAGACGCTGCAGCGACCGCCGCAGCCAGGTCTTCATCGTGTTCAGGGGAACGTCCGCATCGCGGGCCAGCTCCTCATAGCTCCAGCCGTCAAGATAGGCCCGGCGCACGGCCTGCGCCTTGTCTGCGTCCAGTTCATCCAGGCAACCGTCCAGCCGCGTCCGCTGATCGGCGGCGATCGCCTGCGCCTCGGGGCCCGGGCCGGGACCGGGCAGGCCCGGATCGACGGGCTGGGTGACCGGGCGCACCTGCCGCGACCGCAGCCGGTCGATGGCCGCGTTGCGGGTGATCGCCACAAGCCAGGTCCGCGGATTCGACAGCCGGGGGTCATAGCGGCCAGCCCGCGTCCAGACCCGCACGAACACCTCCTGCAGCAGATCCTCGGCATCGGTGCGGTCGCGCAGCATCCGCAGCAGAATTGCGAACACCATGTCGCAATTCGTGCGATAGAAGTCGGCGAAGTCCGCCCGCGATCCGGCCGCGATGGCCACAAGCATCCGAACGTTGTCGTCGTGATCCGTCATGAACCGTACAGTCTTGATTTCTGATGGTCGTGCTGCATAGTTCCAGACTGGACCACAATTTCAAGTTGTCGATCATTTGATTCAAAACAGCCGGAGGGTATTGCCAAGATGAGCATCAGGACCAAGATCATGCTGATCGTCTTTGCCGGAATCCATATCCCCCTGATCGCGGCGGTGGCGGCGGCATCATTGCTGCACGTCACGGCGGTGCAGGCGCTGCTGATGATCCTTCTGCTGTCCACGCTGGCCGGCGCGGTGACGTCGATGCTGGCCGTCGCCCGCGTCATGCGTCCCCGATCCGCCATCGCGGCCTGACCCGAACCGTTCGGGCCCTGCAGAAAGATACGGGCCGCGGCGCCGAAGGTTTCAGCGCCGCGGCCCTATTTTCACGTCATGCCTGCGGCGATCAGCGGGCCGCGCGACGACGCGCCGCGGGGCCGGCGACGGCCGAGGGGACGTTGCCCTCCTCCTCGGCGCGCTCACCGGCATCGGCTGCGGATTGCGCGGCGTCAGGCTGTCCTGCACCGGCCTCGATCTCAGCGGTGGCACGGGCCCAGTGGTCGGCCTCCTGGCCCTCGGGGCAGCCCTCGTTTTCCCAGATCTGATGGGCGCGGGCGCGGATCAGGTCGTCTTTGTCCAGATCGGTCATCATGTCCTCCATTGATGAGACTTCGGGTCGGGGCGGTCCTCACGCACGGGTCAGGGCCACCACGCTTTGCCATCCCAGGGGCAGAACCCCTGAAACGGTATCCATGCAGGCGACGTCGTCGCGCGCCGTGTCGATGCGCAGCGTCCAGTCGCCTTCGGGCAGGGCGAATTCGCCATCATCGCCCGCATTCACGATGATCAGGATCTCGGGCGCGTCAGTGGGCTGCAGCATCAGGCCCAGGATCCGCAACTCTCCTTCCGACCAGTCCGCGTCGGTCATCGCATCGCCGCGCGGGTGGAACCAGCGGGCGACGGGCTGGCCTTCGGGTCCGCTGAAATGCGTCTGTGCCAGACCGCTGTCCTTGCGGAACGCGGTCAGCGCCGCCACGGCATCGCGGATGTCGGCGCGCGCGCCGTCCCAATCCAGCCAGCTGATCTCGTTGTCCTGGCAATAGGCATTGTTGTTGCCGTCCTGGGAATTGCCCATCTCGTCCCCGGCCAGGATCATCGGCACGCCCTGCGACAGGAAGATGGTGGCCAGCATGCCGCGCACACGGCGAACGCGGGCGGTGTCGATGCCCGCATCGTCCGTCGGCCCCTCGGCGCCCAGGTTGTCGGACAGGTTGTGGTCGTGCCCGTCGCGCCCGTCCTCGCCATTGGCGTCATTGTGCTTGTCGGAATAGCTGACCGTGTCCCACAGGGTGAACCCGTCATGCGCCGCGACGAAGTTCACCGAACTGGTGGCCGGACGATGGCTGTGGTTGAACTGCACCGGCGATCCGACCAGACGCTCGGCGATGACGCCCAGCTGGCCGGAATTGCGGCGCCAGAAGGCGCGAGTGTCGTCACGGAACTTGTCGTTCCATTCGCGGAACGGCCAGCGGTATCCGCCGACCTGATAGCCGCCCTCGCCGATGTCCCAGGGTTCGGCGATCAGCTTGATGCCGGACAGGACCGGGTCCTGGCGGATGGCATTGAAGAACGACCCATCACGCTCGAACCCTTCGGATTCGCGGCCCAGGGTCGATGCCAGGTCGAACCGGAACCCGTCGACATGCATCACCTGCACCCAGTAGCGCAGCGAATCCATCACCATGCGCAGCACCATCGGATGCGCGACGTTCAGCGTGTTGCCCGTGCCCGTGGTGTCGAAGCTGTGGCGCTTGTCCTCGGACAGCAGATAGTAGCTGGCATTGTCGATGCCGCGGAAGGACAGCGTCTGGCCCAGCTCGGACCCTTCGCAGGTGTGGTTGAAGACCACGTCAAGGATGACCTCGATCCCGGCCTTGTGGAACTTGCGGATCGCCTCCTTGACCTCGCGGATCTGGCCCGTCTTCAGATAAGGCGTATGAGGCGCGAAGAACGACAGGGTCGAATAGCCCCAGTAGTTCGACAGGTCCTTCTCGACCAGATAGCGGTCGTTGGCGAAGGCATGGATCGGCAGCAGCTCGATCGCGGTGACGCCGATCTTCTGCAGGTGGCTGATCACCGGCTCGGTCGCCAGGCCGCGGAACGTGCCCTGCAGGTCCTCGGGGACGTCGGGATGGCGCTTGGTCACGCCCTTGACATGGGCCTCATAGATGACAGTGTCCGCCCAGGGCGTGCGCAGCGCGCGTTCCGTGTCCCAGTCAAAGCGGCTGTCCACGACCACGCCCTTGGGCATGAAGGGCGCGCTGTCGCGTTCGTCAAAGGACAGGTCGTCCTCGCCGATCGTATAGCCATGCAGCGCATCGTCCCAGATGATCTCGCCCCGCAGTTCGCGGGCATAGGGGTCCAAGAGCAGCTTGTTGGGGTTGAAGCGGTGGCCGTTCTCGGGCTCGTAGGGGCCGTGCACGCGATAGCCATAGACCTGGCCCGGCATGATGTCGGGCAGGTATCCGAACCAGATGCCCCCCTCCATGTCCGGCAAGGGCAGGCGGTACAGTTCCTCCTGGCCCTCGTCGTCGAACAAACACAGCTCGACCTTGGTCGCGTGGTCGGAATACAGCGCGAAATTCGTCCCCTCGCCCATGAATTCGGCGCCCAGGATGTCGGAACGGGCCTGGGTGGCATCAAAGATAGGAGGGGTGGTCAGATCACGCATGAAGTCCTCGGCGGTTGGAAGGGGGTGGGGTGACGGAACGACGGATATGCGCGTGCGCGGCACGGCGGTCCAGCATCGTTTGCGTGATCAGGACGGTTCCCGCCGGGGTGCGGGTGAACCAGCGGGCGTCCTCGGTCGCGTTCTCTCCGGTGACCAGTCCCGGGGGGACCTGCGTTCCGGGGGCGACCAGCGTGCAGGTCAGGCGGGCGCTTTCGGGCACCACGGCGCCCGGCATGGCGATGCTGCCGCGTCCCAGGTACCAGTCGGATGCCGGGCTGGCAAAAGGCAGGCGCGCGGGCTCGGCCGACACGAAATCCAGCTGCGCGCGGCGCAGCGCGTCCAGCGTGCCCACGTCGCGCCAATAGCCGCGGCCCGACGGCCCGGCGGGCATCCGCCACACGCCGGCCACGCCCTGCGCCACCGCATCGGGGATCACGTCATGGCCGAAATCCATCGCCTCGACCGGGCTGTCGAACAGCGCCTCCTGCAGCCAGCGGCGGTCGAAGACATAGATGCCCATCGACACCATAGCCCGATCGGGCTGATCGATCATGCCGGGGGGGTCGGCGGGCTTTTCCAGGAACGACAGGATGCGACCCTGCGCGTCGGCCTGCATGACGCCAAAGCCGCGCGCCTCGGCCCGGGGTACCGTGTCGACGGCCACGGTCACCGCCGCCCCCGACACGCGATGCGCCGCCAGCAGATCGGCATAGTTCATGTCATAGACATGGTCGGCCGCCAGGATCAGGACCTGATCGCCACCCATCGCCTCCAGCGCGTCCCAGGTCTGGCGCGCGGCGTCGGCGGTGCCCATGAACCGGTCCTGACCATCGCGCAGGGCCAAGCCGGCCTGGGGGAAACGGTGGCCCCACCGTGTCGGCAGGTGGTGATGCAGGCTGTGCGGCGCGTATTGCGTGGCGACCAGCATCCGCGGCAGTCCGGACCGCACGGCATTCGCCATCGCAAAGTCGATGATACGGTTCGCGCCCGCAAAGGGCACGGCGGGCTTGCTGTCGCGGGCGGTCAGTTCATGCAGGCGCGTGCCCTTTCCCCCCGCCAGCAGAAGGGTCGCGACCCCGGTGACGGGGACGGGCGCAGGACGGGTGACGGGGGTGGCCAGGCGCGGCACGGCGGGCATGTATTCTGACATGGCGACATCTCTTGCAGGCTAGGGTTTCATCCCGCCATGCTGCCCAATGGAGAAGGGCTTGTGGCGCGTCACCTGTCGAACCGCCATGCCCTCCGGTTGTTCCCACGCGCGTCAAATATCAATCGGGCGAAAGGGGATCATGCCTCTCTCAGATGCACCCGGCAGCCGTCGGGCCCATGCCAGTCCAGAATTTCGGCACCGTCGTCGGCCGCTGCCGCCCCGCCGGGCAGATCCAGGCGGGCGATCAGCTGTCGCTTGCTCGCGCGGCGCGTCAGGCCGATGCCCGCATCGTCGATCTGGACCCGCGTATCGGCATCATCCAGCAGATCGGCCATCTGCGCCCGCAACGCTAGCAGGCGATGGGTCCAGCGGGCCTTGACCGCGCCGATGTCGTCTCCCTGATCGCCCGCGGCCAGTGCATCCCACGGCACGGGGCGGCGGTTGTCCGGGTCGGTCAGTGCCAGGAACAGGCCCTGCGTGCCCTGATAGACGTCGGGAAAGCCCGGCATGACCATCTTGAACATCAGCTGCGCCAGGATCAGCGCCTGTCCCCGTTCCAGCAGCCGCGTCAGGGCAGCGGGCGCATCGCGGTCCCACTCCTCCAGCAGGGCGCGGCCCAGATCGGCGATGCGCCCCTCGACCGCCTCGTCGGGGTTGGTCCAGTAGCTTTCCTGCTTGGCCTCGCGCAGGGCCTTCTCGACATGGGTGTTGACGCGTTCGCCCGCATCCTCGGCCCCGTGCAGGGCCAGGGCGGTCTGCACCATGTACCACCGCCAGCGCGGGTCCACGCCCTTCGCCTGCGGCATCCGGGCCGCGGCCTGATCCAGCGCCGCCAGATCCTCCGGCAGGTGGCTTGCGGCGATCAGGCGCGCACGGGCATCCTCGGACCGCTTGCTGTCATGGGACGAGGTCAGAACCATGTCGCCTACGCGGCGGCGGGCCATGGCCTCGGTCGCCTCGGGCCCGGTGATGGTCGCCTCGTCGGGTTCGGCGCCGACCTCGTTCGCGGGCAGATAGCGGGTCCAGCGGAAGCCGGCCGTGTCCTCCTGCGCCTTGGCCAGCAGCGCGCCCGAGACCTGCTGCAACCGCGTGACGAAGGCCTGCTGCGCGGGCGTGGACGGCTCGGCCCAGACCCCGGCCAGCTGTCGCACCACAAGATCGCTGCGCAGCCCCTTGGCGGCCTCCTCGGCCACCTGCTCGATCAGCGCGCGATCATCGGCGTCTGCGCCCCGTGCGGTGACATAGGTGCGATAGCGCGGCGTGGCGATCAACAGCGCGGTCACCGCCTCGCGCAGGGCCTCGGGGCCGGGTTCGACCTCCGAGACCGGCGCCAGCGCATGGGCCGCCATGCGCGACAGCTGCATCCGCTCGGCGGCCAGCTCGTTGTCCAGGATCTCGTGCTTGGCCTGCGTCAGGGTGTCGGCAAAGGACGGCGTCGGGCCGATGGCGTCGTGCCAGGCATCGTCCAGACGCTCCAGCCCCGCGGCGGGGGTCAGCATGCGGGTGATCAGGCGCCCGGCTTCATAGCCGGTCGTGCCCTCGGTCGCCCAGGCATCGGGCAGCGGTTCGTCGCCCGTCAGGATCTTCTCGATCCAGATCGGCGTGTCGGGCAACGCCGCCGCCAGCCTGTCCAGATAGTCCGCAGGATCGGCCAGCCCGTCGACATGGTCCACCCGCAGTCCCTGAACCTGACCGCTGCGCACCAGCTCCAGGATCAGCGCGTGGGTGTCCTCGAACACCGACGGGTCCTCGACCCGCATGCCGATCAGGTCGGTGACGTTGAAGAACCGCCGATGCGTGATGCCGTCCCGCTCCAGCACGTGATGGACCAGCCGCCAGTGCTGCGCCTCGTGCAGGGCCCGCAGATCGTCGGTGGCATTCGTGCCGGGCGCCAGCGGCAGCGCCAAATCGCCGAACATCCACTGGCCATCGCGGACGCGGAACGCGCCCTCGGTCAGCATCTGCTCGAACGGGGCGGGCAGCCAGGGCAGGACCAGCGGCCCTGCCTGCCAGTCGATGTCGAAATGCCGGGCGCGCGGGCTGGACCGGCCATGCGTCAGCACGTCGGCCAGCCACGGGTTCTGCACGGAAAACGCGGTGTGGTTCGGCACGATGTCCAGGATGATCCCCAGGTCGCGCGCCTTGGCCTGTTCGGCCAGCGCGGCAAATCCCTCTGCCCCGCCAAGGCTGTCGTCGATCCGGGTCGGATCGGTGATGTCATAGCCGTGGGTCGACCCCTCGGTCGCGGCAAAGATCGGCGACAGGTACAGGTGGGACACGCCCAGATCGGCGATCTGGTCCAGGCGTCCGGTCAGGGCCGCGAAATCCACCCCCTCGCGCAGCTGGATGCGGCAGGTGGCAGTCGGAATACGCGGAATCATGACAAGGCTTTCACGGTCAGGGAAAAGAGATCGCCGGGCTGTCCCACGGACAGGTCGGCATCGGGCAACGGTGTCGGGTCAGGCTGGCCCAGGGCCAGCGACAGCGCAAGGCCGCCGCCGGGGAACTGCCACAGGGCGCGGATCAGGCCCGGCCCCTCGCGGGTGACGCTGGCCTCGGGCTTGCCGCTGTTCAGCAGCGGCACGACATGGGCCGCGCGGAACGCCAGAGCCCGGCGGGTCAGGTCCATCCAATCGCGGGCGTCGGGATCGTCGCGCCAGCCAAGGCGCGACCGCTCCATGGTCGCGGGGTCGATGGGGTCCGGCACGCCGTCGCCCAGGCTGGCGATGCCCGGAAACTCGGATGCGCGGCCCTTGCGGACGGCCTCTCCCAGATCGCCCGAATAATCGGCAAAGAACTGGAACGGCGCGGTCTCTCCGCGCTCCTCTCCCATGAAGACCATCGGCACATAGGGCGCGACCAGCAGCAGCGCATAGGCGACGCGGACGGCATCGGGCTTGGCCAGGGTCAGCAGGCGCTCTCCCAAGGCGCGGTTGCCGATCTGGTCATGCGTCTGGATCGCGTTCACGAAGGCCGTCGGCGGCAGGTGACCGCAGGGCACGCCGCGCGGATGATCCAGGCCTTCGCGCGGCTGGCCCTCCTCGATATGGCCGCGCGACAGGGCCAGCGTCAGGTCGGCGATCGGGTCGACCGCAAAGCTGGCGTAATAGCTGTCCGATTCCCCGGTCAGTGCGACATGGACCGCGTGATGGAAATCGTCGTTCCAACTGGCGTCATAGCCCACCTCGCGCAGGTCGGGGATGTTGCGCTCGTCCTCGGTGATCAGGTGGCGGCGGGGGGTCAGGGTGGCGATTTCGGCGGCCAGGTCCTTCATGAACTGGGCCGAACCCGGCCCGGTGATCTGGTGCACCGCATCCAGCCGGAACCCGTCGAAGCCATAATCCCGCAGCCAGTGCATCGCGCAGCCGATCCAGAAATCGCAGACCTGCGGACGCGAGAAATCGATCGCCGCGCCCCAGGGCGTATGCCGGTCGGGGTCGAAGAAGTCCGGCGCCGCGTGGTGGATCCACGCGCCGTCCGGGCCGAAATGGTTCATCACCAGGTCCAGGATCACCATCATCCCGCAATCATGCGCGGCCCGGATCAGCCGGCGCAGATCGCCCGGACTGCCATAGGCCGGATGCGGGGCATAGGGCAGCACGCCGTCATAGCCCCAGCCCCGGTTGCCGGGAAACTGGCCCACGGGCAGCAGCTGGATCGCGGTGAAGCCAAGCGCTGCCAGCCCCGGCAGCCGGTCGACGGCGGCAGAGAACGTGCCCTCGGGGGTGAAGCAGCCGACATGCAACTGATAGATGACCGCCTCGGACCAGGGGCGTCCTGCCCATTCCTGCGGCATCGGCGGGTCGGTCACCACGGATGCGGCGTTCACGCCCCCCGCCTGCAAGCGGCTGGCCGGGTCGGGCATGTCGGTGCCGTCCACGCGGAACAGATAGCGGGCGCCGGGGGTGGCATGGCTGCGGGCCTGCCAGATGTCCAGATCGCCCTTGTGCATGGGCTGCGCCTGCCCGTCGACCAGCAGGTCGACCTGTTGCGCCCGCGGCGCCCACAGGCGGAAGGTCAGGCCGTCGTCATCCCGCACCGGTCCCCAAAGGTGTCGCATCGTCCCGGTCCCTCCGACAGTGGCTGCGGGGGTCAATGACCGGGATGCGAAGGCGTTCCCGCATTCTGACAAAAAGCAATCGGATCAGGCATCCAGCGGCGGTGGCGCGGCCGTCTGACCAATGAACAGGCGGTGCCCGTCATGGGTGACGGCCCAGACCCCGCGGTCCCCCATCTCGACCAGCACACTGCGATCCTCGGCGGCGGCCTCGAAGACCACGACAAGGTTGCGCAGCATGTCCAACGTGAATTCGGCCCGTGCCTGGACGGCCAAGGGGCCCGGCCGGGCATGGGCGGTCGGCTCTTTCATCGGGACCTCGGACAAGGGTGACATTCACAACGTGCAGAATATCACGGATACCCACCCCGGGAATAGCCCTATGGGGTCATCCCTCGCCGGGGTCGATCCGGGCCAGCGGCGCCCCATGCGCCAGGGTCGCGCCCTCCGCCGCAAGGCGGGTCAGGCGACCGGCATGCGGGGCCTCGATGCTGGTCTCCATCTTCATGGCCTCGATCACCGCGATCACCTCTCCGGCTTGGACCTGCGCCCCGTCGGACGCCTGCCACAAGGACAGCGTCCCCGCGACCGGCGCACTGACGCAATCCGGATCGGACGCCACCTCCTGCGGCGCCGCAGGGGCGGCTGCGGCCAGCACCCCCTGGGGCAGCGCCAGGTCATGACGCCTGCCGTCGATCTCGATCGACAGGCGCAGCATGGGCTGGTCCGGGACGGGGGTCACACGGTCGGCGGGCTGGACCGCGGCGGCCAGGCGGTCGGCGAAATCCGTTTCGATCCAGCGCGTGTGGACGGCGAAATCATCCGTGAACTCCGGCGCCTGCAGCACCGCACGGTGGAAGGGCAGGACGGACGCCACGCCCTCGATGCGGAATTCGCGCAGCGCGCGGCGGGCGCGGGCGATGGCGGTCGCGCGGTCGGGGCCAGTGACGATCAGCTTGGCCATCATCGAATCGAACTGGCCCGCGACCTGGCCGCCCTGTTCGACGCCGCTGTCCAGCCGGATGCCAATGCCGCCGGGCGCGGACCACAGCGTGATCGGGCCGGGCGTGGGCAGAAAGCCCCGGCCCGGGTCCTCGGCATTGATGCGGAACTCGATCGCGTGGCCGGTGGGTTCGGGCACGCCGTCATCGGTCAGGCGCGCGCCTTGCGCCACGCGGATCATCGCGCGGACGATGTCGATGCCGGTCGTCTCCTCGGTCACCGGATGTTCGACCTGCAGGCGAGTGTTCACCTCCAGGAAGCTGATCGTGCCATTGGCCGACAGCAGGAACTCGACCGTGCCCGCGCCGCTGTATCCCGCATGGGCGCAGATCGCGCGGGCGCTGTCATGGATGCGGGCGCGCTGGTCGTCGGTCAGAAACGGCGCGGGGGCCTCCTCGACCAGCTTCTGGTTGCGGCGCTGCAGAGAGCAATCGCGGGTTCCCAGCACCTTGATCGTGCCGTGCCGGTCGGCCAGGACCTGTGCCTCGATATGGCGGGGGCGGTCCAGGAACTGTTCGACATAGCATTCACCGCGACCGAAGGCGGTGACCGCCTCGCGCGTGGCGGCGTCGAACAGCTCCTCGACCTCTGCCAGATCGCGGGCCACGCGCATGCCGCGCCCACCGCCGCCAAAGGCCGCCTTGATTGCCAAAGGCAGGCCGTGTTCGCGGGCAAAGGCCAGCGCATCGGCCCCGCTGGCGATGGGACCGGGGCTGCCCGCGACCAGGGGCGCGCCCACGGCCTGGGCGATCTCTCGCGCGCGAATCTTGTCGCCAAGCGCGTCGATCACGTCGGGGTCGGGGCCGATCCACAGGATGCCCGCATCCTGCACCGCGCGGGCGAAATCGGCGTTTTCCGACAGGAAGCCATAGCCGGGATGGATCGCATCGACCTCAGCGCGCGCGGCGATGGCCAGCACCTTGGCCGCGTCCAGATAGGTGTCGGCGGGGCGATGCCCCTCCAGCGTCCAGGCCTGATCGGCCGCGCGCACGAAGGGCGCATCGCGGTCGGGATCGGCATAGATCGCCACCGATTCGATGCCCTCGTCGGCGCAGGCGCGGATGACGCGCAGGGCGATCTCTCCGCGGTTGGCGATCAGGATGCGGCGGATCGGGGTCAGGGGGGTGTCACGAAACATCGGAGGCCTCCGGGTCGATATCGGCAAAAGGGGCGTCGGCGGCAAAGCGGATGCGCGTGCCGGGCGGCAGCTGTCCCGCCAGGTCCAGCGCCGCGGGGTGCAGCGTCGCGATGACCGGATAGCCGCCGGTCAGCGGATGGTCGGCGAGAAACAGCACGGGCTGTCCGGAATGGGGTACCTGGATGGCGCCGGTCGCGGTGCCCTCGCTTGGCAGTTCGCGCGCGTCCTCGCGGGCCAGCGCCTCGCCCGACAGGCGGATGCCCACGCGAGACGATTGCGGCGTGACCGTCCACTCCTGCGCCAGGAACCGCTGGACGGTGGCATCGTCGAACCAGTCGGTGCGCGGCCCGAGCGTCACGGGCAGGGTCAAGACCGCCCCCGCCTGCGGCAGGTCCGGACCCGGGCCGGGATCGGTCACCGCCCCCGCCGCGCGGCCCGCGGGGGCCAGCACATCGCCCGCCATCAGCGGCGCGGGTCCGATCTGCGCCAGCGAATCCGTGGCGCAGGAGCCCAGCACCGGGGCCACGTCGAACCCGCCCCGGATCGCCAGATAGCTGCGCATGCCGCGGGCGGGCGGGTCGATTGTGACCTCGTCCCCCGCATCCAGCGCGAAGGTCACGGGTTGCGCCCGCCCGCCCACGCGGGCCGTCGCGGCACCCGTCAGGGCCAGGGTCATCGCCACCTCCGCCCGCAGGCGCACGGGGCCGAGCGTGATCTCCAGCGCGGCCTCCCCCGCGGGGTTGCCCACCGCGCGGTTCGCG
>NZ_VDDD01000031.1 GCF_006151785.1 Paracoccus marcusii | reverse complement strand
CCGGGCTGCGCCCGCCTGCGCCGCAGGCGCCGCCCCGGCCGCCGCGCCACGCCCTGTGCCTGTCCGGCTCCGAGGGGGATGCCGACCTCCTGCCCCTGGCCGACAGCCATGCGGTGGTGATCCGCCAAGGTGACGGCTGGGAAAGCTTTGCGGGGCGGCTGTTCCGGCCCTGGGTTCACGTCATTCCGATGGCGCAGGACGGGTCCGACCTGCCCGACCGGCTGGCCTGGGCCCGCGCAAACCCGGACGCCTGCCGGCAGATGTCGCGCAATGCGCGCAGGCTGTGCCATGCCCTGGCCGATCCTGCCGGGCGCAGGCTGCATCTGGCACAGGTGCTGGCCGATTACCGCCGCGCCACGGGCCAGGACTAGCGGCGCGGAAAGACGAAGACCCGGTCGCGGCGCAGCATCAGCCACATCGGCGTCCCGGCAGGCGGCAGGAACACCCCCGGCACCGTCGCGTTCAGCGCGATGCCGCCCGCATCGGTCGCGAACTCGACCAGCGATTCGCGACCCAGATAGCGGGCCCGCGTGACCCGCGCCAGCGCGGCGCTGCCGTTTTCGGCGGTGGGGGCGGGGCCCTGTCCGGCGCGGTCGAAATCCATCTTCAGGTGCTGGGGCCGGATGACGATGTCGACCTCTGCCCCCTCGGGCAGGCCGGGGGTCAGGAACTGGCCGAAGGGCGTGTCGGTCAGCGCGCCCTGCACCCGTCCCGTCAGCACGTTGATGTCGCTGAAGAACCCCGCCGCCAGCCGATCCACCGGCGCGTTGTAGAGGTTGTACGGCGCACCCTGCTGCACGATCCGGCCCCCCCGCATCAGCAGGATCTGGTCGGCCATGCGCATCGCCTCGTGCGGCTCGTGGGTGACCAGCAGGACGGCGGTGCCCTCATCCTTCAGCAGGGCCAGCGTCTCGTCGCGGATGCCGTCGCGCAGGCGCTCGTCCAGGCCGCTGAACGGCTCGTCCATCAACAGGACGCGCGGCCGCGGGGCCAGGGCGCGCGCCAGGGCCACGCGCTGCTGCTCTCCGCCGGACAGCTCATGCGGATAGCTGTCGATATGGGCGGTCATGCGCACGCGGTCCAGCAGCTCGGCCACGCGGTCGCGGTTGGCCTTCCAGCCGCCGGCCAGGCCGAATGCCACGTTCTCGCGCACGGGCAGATGCGGGAACAGCGCGAAGTCCTGGAACATCAGCCCGATCGCGCGGCGTTCGGGCGGGATGCGGAACTGGGTGTCGCAGACCAGCTGGCCGTCGACGAAGATCCGCCCCCGGTCCTGCATGTCGACGCCCGCCACGATGCGCAGCGTGGTCGATTTGCCGCAGCCCGACGGGCCCAGCAGACAGGCCACCTGGCCCGCCTCGACCTGGAAGCTGACATCGTCCACCACCGCCTGGCCGTCGAATCGGCGGGTCAGTCCCTGAACTTCCAGGCGGGGGGGCACGGTCACGGGCGATCCTTGGCGATTTGGTCGGGGTTGCGTATCAGGCGCGCCCCCGCCTCGCAACAGGGCCTCAGACCGTGACGTTCAACGCGCCGCCGTCCAGCAGCACGTTCTGCCCGACGATGAACCGCGCCTGCTGGCTGCACAGAAACGCGCAGGTCGCGCCGAAATCGGCAGCCGTGCCATAGGTGCCGGTGGGGATGGTCGCCTGCCGCTGTGCGCGGGCCTGATCGACGGTGATGCCCTGCGCGGACGCCACGCCGCCATCCAGGCTGTCGGCGCGGTCGGTCGCGTGGATGCCGGGCAGCAGGTTGTTCACGCAGACGCCCTTGCCGGCGACCTGGCGCGACATGCCGGCCACGAACCCGGTCAGCCCGGTGCGCGCCGTGTTGGACAGCCCCAGCACCGAGATCGGCGACCGCACCGATGCCGAGGTAATGTTCACGACCCGGCCCCAGCCACGGTCCATCATCCCCGGCACCAGCGCCTGCATCAGGGCGATGGCCGACAACATGTTGGCGTCGATGGCACGGATGAAATCGTCGCGCGTCCAGTCCTGCCAGTCGCCCGGCGGAGGGCCACCCGCATTGGTGACCAGGATGTCGGCATGGCCCACGGCGGCCAGCACGCGGGCGCGGCCCTCCTCGGTCGTGATGTCGGCGGCGACCGGGGTGACCTCGACGCCATGCCGTTCAGCGATCTCGCGGGCGGTCCGGGTGATCTCGGCCTCGGTGCGGGCGTTGATGACCAGGTTCACGCCGGCCTCGGCCAGCGCCTCGGCGCAGCCGCGCCCCAACCCCTTGGACGCCGCACAGACCAGCGCCCGTTTGCCCTTGATCCCCAGATCCATCGTGTTCTCCCTCTGCGTTCGACGCGCAGGAAACGCGGGCCGGGCGGCATTGTCAAACGCGATGACGCCGGCGATGCGCGGCGGGGCGCAGCCCCGCGGCAAGGAAGGGGCCTCGACGGCCCCGCCCTTGCCCATGCTCACCCCGCGATGGCCTCGCGGATCGCACGCATGTTCGTGCCATAGACGTCGGGCCGGTCCACCGACCCGCCCTTGAAGACCGCCGATCCCGCGACCAGCACGTCGGCTCCGGCCTGCGCCACCAGCGGCGCCGTCGCCGGGTCCACCCCGCCATCCACCTGGATATGGATCGGCCGATCGCCGATCATCCCGCGCAGGCGGGCGATCTTGTCGACCTGGCTGTGGATGAACTTCTGCCCGCCGAAACCGGGGTTCACCGTCATCACCAGCACCATGTCGCACAGGTCCAGCAGGTATTCGACCGCCTCGACCGGGGTGCCGGGGTTCAGCGCGATCCCGGCCCTCTTGCCGGTCGCACGGATCGCCTGCAGGGTGCGGTGCGGATGCGGCCCGGCCTCGACATGGGCGGTGATCATGTCGGCCCCCGCCTCGGCATAGGCCTCGATATAGGCGTCGACCGGCGCGATCATCAGATGCACGTCCATGACCGTCTTGACATGCGGGCGGAACGCCTTGACCGCCGGGGGGCCGAAGGTCAGGTTCGGCACGAAATGCCCGTCCATCACGTCGACATGGACCCAGTCGGCGCCCTGCGCCTCGATGGCGCGGATCTCGGCCCCGAAATTGGCGAAATCGGCGGACAGGATCGATGGGGCAATCTTGATCGTGCGGTCGAAATCCATGGCGCTCTCCAGTCTGTTCGGGCGGGGTTCACTCCGCTGCGGCCTGCCTGCTGGCGCGGTCCACGTCAAGACCGCCGTCGAAGACCCGGCTGGCGCGGATGTCCGGCGCGCTCAGCGTGGACAGGGCGGCGGCGTCCAGCGGCCCCTGCGCCTCGGTGAACAGACGGTTCGCCTGCCGCAGCCGGGCGCGGTCCAGTGCGTTCCGGATCGACCGGGCGTTCGCGAAATGCGGCTGCGTGCGCCGCGCGGCGATGTACTGGCCCATCGCGGTGCGGGCCGCGTCGTCCAGGCGGTAATTCTGCCGCGCCAGCATGCCTTCGCAGATGTGCAGCAGCTCGTCGTCGCTGTAGTCGGGAAACTCGATGTGGTGGGCGATCCGCGACCGGAACCCGGGGTTCGAGGCAAAGAACCGGTCCATCCGGTCGCCATAGCCCGCCAGGATCACCACCAGGTCGTCGCGGTTGTTCTCCATCACCTGCAGCAGGATCTCGATCGCCTCCTGCCCATAGTCGCGCTCGTTCTCGGCCCGGTAGAGGTAATACGCCTCGTCGATGAACAGCACGCCCCCCATCGCCTTCTTCAGCACCTCCTTGGTCTTGGGCGCGGTATGGCCGATGTACTGGCCCACCAGGTCGTCGCGCGTGACGGTCACCAGGTGCCCCTTGCGGACATAGCCCAGCCTGTGCAGCAGCGTGGCCATCTTCAGCGCGACGGTCGTCTTGCCCGTGCCGGGATTGCCGGTGAAGCTCATGTGCAGGGTCGGCGTCTCGGTCGCCAGTCCAAGCCGCCGCCGCGCCCGGTCGACCAGCAGCAGCGCCGCCGTCTCGCGGATGCGCGCCTTGACGGGGGCAAGGCCCACCAGCTCCTGGTCCAGTTCGGCCAGGACCTCGGCCACGCCGCTGTCGGCAAAGTCCCGGGCAAGGTCGACATGGGTCGGGACATCTTCGGTCATCATGCACCTCTTTCGTGGAATGCGTCCGGGCGATGGGAGGACACCGCCCGGACCTGGCCCTGCGGAGGAGCAACCTCTCAGGGATAGCGTGCGCCCTCGGGCTCGCGCATGGCATAGCTCTCGATGCTGTATCGGACCGTCCGGCCCTCGCCCTCCTGGCGCACCAGCCGAAAGCCCGGTTCCACCGCCGGTCGGTTCACGATCATCGCCATGCGGATCGATTCCCATCCGGGCGAGGCATCGAAGGCGATGACGCGGATATAGACCCCGCCATGCACCTTGCGGCATTCGTTGACCTCGAACACCACCGCCGCTGCGTCGGGATTGTCGAACATCGGGTGGCCCCACATCTCCCAATAGGTGTTCCGGGGATGCGGATCGTCGGTGTATTCGACCGACACCGCCCAGCCCCTGTCGATGGCGTACTGGGCCTGCACGCGGATGTCGTCATCCGACAGGTCGGGCAGAAAGCTGAACTGGCCTTGTGTCATCTTCATGGCTCTGGCTCCTCAGTGGGACACTTCGGGGGTGGGCGCGAAATCGGGCGCATCGGTCGAGGCATAGTCGAAGCTGACGTCCTTCCAGACATCCAGGGCCTGCTTCAGCGGCGTGCAGGTGCGGGCGGCGTCGCGCAGGATGTCCTCGCCCTCGTTCCAGATGTCGCGGCCCGAATTGCGCGCGAACACCATCGCCTCCAGCGCGACGCGGTTGGCCTGCGCGCCGGCGGCGATCCCGTGGGGATGGCCGATCGTGCCGCCGCCGAACTGCAGCACGACATCCTCGCCCAGGTAATGCAGCAGCTGGTGCATCTGGCCGGCATGGATGCCGCCCGACGCCACCGGCATCATCTTGTTCAGGCTGGCCCAGTCCTGGTCGAAGAAGATCCCGCTCTCCAGCGCCATGGGATTCCGCTCCTCGCGGAAGATGTCGTAATATCCCCTGGTGGTCGCCGGATCGCCTTCCAGCTTGCCCACGACGGTGCCTGCGTGCAGGTGGTCGACGCCGGCCAGGCGCATCCATTTCGCGATCACGCGAAAGCTGACGCCGTGGCTGCGCTGGCGGGTATAGGTCGAATGCCCGGCCCGGTGCAGGTGCAGGATCATGTCGTTGTCGCGCGCCCATTTGGCCATCGACTGGATCGCGGTGTACCCGATCACCAGGTCGATCATCACGATCACCGACCCAAGCGATTTCGCGAACTCGGCCCGCGCGTACATCTCCTCCATCGTGCCGGCGGTGACGTTCAGGTACGTCCCCTTTACCTCTCCGGTTGCGGCACTGGCGCGGTTCACCGCCTCCATGCAGTACAGGAACCGGTCCCGCCAATGCATGAAGGGCTGGCTATTGATGTTCTCGTCGTCCTTGGTGAAATCAAGACCGCCCTTCAGCGCCTCATAGACGACGCGGCCATAGTTCCGGCCCGACAGGCCCAGCTTGGGCTTGACCGTGGCACCCAGCAGCGGGCGGCCATAGCAGTTCAGGCGCTCGCGCTCGACCACGATGCCGGTGGCGGGACCTTGGAACGTCTTCACATAGGCCACGGGCAGGCGCATGTCCTCCAGCCGCAGGGCCTTCAGCGGCTTGAAGCCGAAGACGTTGCCGATGATCGACGCGGTCAAGTTGGCGATGCTGCCCCCCTCGAACAGGTCAAGGTCATAGGCGATATAGGCAAAGAACTCTCCGGGGCCGTTGGGGACGGGGTCCACGCGATAGGCCTTGGCGCGGTACTTGTCGCAGGCGGTCAGCCGGTCGGTCCAGACCACGGTCCAGGTCGCAGTGCTGCTTTCGCCCGCCACCGCCGCCGCGGCCTCGACCGCGTCCACCCCGTCCTGCGGCGTGATGCGGAACAGCGCGATGATGTCGGTGTCCTTGGGGGTATAGTCCGGCTCCCAGTATCCCATCTGCGCGTATTTCAGCACCCCGGCAGAGTACCGCTTTTTCGCGTCCAACTTGGCTGGCATCTCATTCATGGTCAGTCCTCCGTGAAAGGGTCAGGCGCGCTTGGCGTCATGGGTTAGGCGCAGGATCATCGGCGTCAGGATCAGCTGCATCGCCAGGTCCATCTTGGGGCCGGGCACGACGATCGAGTTGGCGCGGCTCATCCAGGATCCGTCGATCATCTGGGTCAGATAGGGAAAATCGATGCCCCTCGGGTTGCGGAACCGGATCACCACCAGGCTTTCGTCGGCGGTGGGGATCCAGCGGGCGATGAACGGGTTCGACGTGTCAACCACCGGCACGCGCTGGAAATTGATGTCGGTCTGGGTGAACTGCGGACAGATGCAGTGCACATAGGCGTGCATGCGCCGCAGGATGGTGTCGGTCACGGCCTCGGTCGAATAGCCGCGCTGGGCGCTGTCGCGGTGGATCTTCTGGATCCATTCCAGATTGATCACCGGCACCACGCCGATCTTCAGATCGGCCAGCGCGGCCAGGTTGACGGTGTCGTTGGCCACCGCCCCGTGCAGCCCCTCATAGAACAGCAGGTCGCTGCCGTCGGGAAAGGGTGCCCAGTCCGTGAAGGTGCCGGGCGAGGTGCCCCATCGTTCCGCCTCGCGGTCGTCATGGACGTAATGGCGGGTCTGGCCGCGCCCCGTTTCGCCATAGACGCGAAAGATCTGCTCCAGCACCTGGAGTTCGTTGGCATCAAAGCTGAAATGGCTGAAGGTCGCGTCGCCCGCGGCCAGCCGCGCGGCCAGTTCGGCCTTCATCGCGGCGCGGTCATAGCGGTGGAAGGCATCGCCCTCGATGCTGACGGCGGTGATGCCCTCGCGGCGAAAGATCTGGTCGAAGGTCGACTTGACCGTCGTGGTGCCCGCGCCCGAACTGCCGGTGACCGAGATGATGGGATGCTTGTGGCTCATGGGGTCCTCAGGTGCGGAACAGGCCGCGATGGCCGAACAGGGCCGAGACCTCGGCCTCGGGCAGATCGTGATAGGCGGCGACGCGGTCGACCTTGTCGACGCAGCCGAAGACCAGCGGCGTGCGGCTGTCGAACCCGGTGATCACCGCGTCCAGGATCGGCAGCGCGCCGTCCGTTGCCCGTCCCCCTGCCTGTTCGATCAGGAACGCGATGGGCGCCGCCTGGTGCAGCATCGACAGGCTGCCCCGCGCATGCCCCGACCGCGCATCGGCGGGCGCCAGGTAGATTCCCCCGCGCATCAGGATCCGATGCGCCTCGGCCACCAGCGACGGGGTCCAGCGCAGGTCGATGGTCCGTCCGCGCGGGCCCTGAACGCCGGCCAGGCAGTCGTCGACATAGGCCCGCACGGGGCGCGGCCAGTGGCGGTACTGCGACATGTCGATGGCCAGGTCGCGCACGGCGTCGGGCAGGTTGGCCCGCGCCCGTTCGATGGCGAAGGCCCACCCGTCCAGCGCCTGCACCTGCACGCCGTCGCCGCAGGTCAGCACCATCAGGCAGCGCGGTCCGTGCATCACGTATCCCGCCGCCCGCATCTGCCGCGCGGGGCGCAGAAAGCTGTCCTCGGCCGTGGCCGCCGCGTCGAAGATCGCGAACAGGGTGCCCGTGGGGGCATTGGCATCAGGCTGGTCGGGCGGCGAATGCGCGATGGCCAGGGCCAGCGCGCCCCGCGGATCGCCCCCTTCGGGCGTGGCCTGATCCGCCCGGCTGATCCAGCGCAGCCCCTTGCCCCGCAGCGCAGCCCCCGTGGCCAGGTGGCGCGCCAGATCATCCAGGCAGGCGTGCAGATCGGCCGGGATCAGGTCCGTGTCGATGGTCGCTTCGGTCATCGTCCCCTCCCCGGCACGAGTGCTGCCAGGGGACATTGACAGGCGACCGCGTTTCGGAAAATTTAATAAGGCGAAAGACGCATTCAGGAATTCTTAATATGCGCCATGATGCCGTCACCCTGCGCCAATTGCGCGCCCTGCGCGCGGTCGCCGACAGCGGCAGCCTGACCCTGGCCGCGGCGCAGCTGGGCCTCAGCCCGCCCGCCATTCACAGTCAGCTGAAATCGCTGGAAGATCTGGCTGGGGCGCCGTTGCTGCAGCGCGCCGAGCACGGGGCGTTTCGCGCCACCGCGCAGGGGCGTGCCGTGCTGATGGCAGAGGCCCAGATCGCCACCGCACTGGCCCGCGCCGGGCGCGAGGTCGCGTCCCTGGCCCAGGGGCACAGCGGCAACGTGGTCCTGGGGGTGGTGTCCACCGGCAAGTATTTCGCGCCGTTCCTGGTCGCCACGCTGCAACGCGCCCTGCCGCGGATCGAGGTGACGCTGCGGATCGGCAACCGCGACGCGATCCTGGCCGCGCTGGCCGCGGATGAGCTGGACCTGGCGATCATGGGCCGCCCGCCGCGCGAACCCGCCGTGATCGCCGCCCCCATCGGGCCGCATCCGCACATCATCATCGCGGCACCCGACCATCCGCTGGTGGCCCAGGACCCGGTCATGCCGATGGACCTGCTGTCCCAGACCTTCCTGTCGCGCGAGGAGGGGTCCGGCACCCGCATCCTGATGACCCGCTTTCTGGACCGCATCGGCGAAGGCACGCCCTGGCGCGCGACCGAGATGGGCACGAACGAGACGATCAAGCAGGCGGTGATCGCGGGCCTGGGCATCGCGCTAATCTCTCAGCATACCTGCACCGAGGAACTGCGCACCGGCCGTCTGGTCGCGCTGCAGGCCATCGGCCTGCCCATCCAGCGCAGCTGGTACCTGCTGCACCGCGCCGACCGCGCGCCCAGCCCGGCCACCGAACGCATCCGCGCGGCCATCGCGGGTCTTGGCGGCAGCTTCCTGCCGCGTCTGGAGGGGCGCGGCTGATCTTGCCGGTTCCGAGTCGTGTTGTCGTGCGGCCGTCGTCCAGACAAATACGAACGGCCCGCCGCGATGGCGGGCCGTTCCCCTAATCCACCGACACCACCTCTTAACGCTGATCCGTCAGCCGGCGTCGCGCAGGGCCGTGACCTCTCCCGCCGGGGCAGAGGCGCCGCCTTCGAACACGACCCGCCCGCCGCTGGCGTCGAACTGCGCCTCGACGATGCGGGCATAGGCGCCGACCTTGCTCTCCAGGATCATCTCGCCGCCGCGCCGGCTCTCCAACGTAAAGCTGTACAGCCCGTCAGGCAGCTTGGTGTCGTCGGCGCTGCGGCCCAGCCAGTCGATCTGGCCCTCTCCGGGGCCGATCTCCTCGCGCGTGACCTCGCGACCCTGCGCGTCGCGGGTGACCAGTTGCACACTGTCGGCCAGGGAATGGGGCACCACGTCCAGGGTGATGGCGTCGTCGCCGAACCAGACCGGGGCGGTGGTCCGCCCCTCCTTGCCGATCCAGCCCGCGATGCCCGCACCACCGGCCTGCCCGGCCATCTGCTCCAGGAACTTGTTGCTCAGCGCCGCCTGTTCGACCCCGGCGAACGTCGCCAGCTGGATCGCAAAGTCTGTGCTTTCCATGGGGTTCAGCGGGTCCTGGTTCTGCAGCTGCGCGGTCAGCATGGTCAGGAACGTCTGGAAGTCCCCTCCCGCGCCGGCGCCTGCGAACCCGCCCGCGCCTGCCGCAGAGGGGGTGGCCGCGGGAATGGTCACTGTCGGGCTGGTGATCGCGTCAACCATGAAATGCTCCTATAATCTGATGTCCAGGCGGCGGTCGCTCAACGCGGTGGGCGACATGCGGACCCGCAAGGGGGCGGCCGAAAGGGGAATGTCGTCGTCATCGCTGGCACGGCCCTGCGCAGGCTGGCTGTCGCTGCGGTCGTCGCGGCGGAAATCCAGACTGCCCGCGGACACGCCCGCATCGGCCAGCTGCTGCGTCAGCAGGTCCGCGTTGCGGCGCACCAGGTCCAGCGTCTCGGGGCGCTCGGCCCAGATGGTGATCTGGCCGCGATCGGTGCCCGACATGACCAGGCGGATGCGGCCCAGCTCCTCGGGGGACAGGGCGATCTCGGTCCGGTCGCCACGGGTGCTGACCAGCGCGTCGGTGACCTGCTGCAGCACGGGGCGCGGATCGTGCGACGCAGCCTGCCAGCCGGACCCGGCAGCGGCGGTGGGCCGTGCGGCGGCGGGGGTGTGCGAATCGGTGCCGAAGGGCAGTTCGGCCAAGGTCTCGGCAAGGCCTGCGGGCAAGGCGATCTCGGACCGAGCGGCAATGACGGGGTCGCGGGCCACCGTTGGCGCCGGACGGTCCGGTGCCGCCCGGTCGATCGGGGGCGGGGCGGCGTCGATCGGGCCGCCATCGACGGGGCGTGGGGCCGCGACACTCTCGGTCGCTGGGATCGGACGGCCTAGGCGCGCCGGTGTGACAGGCTGGCCGCTGCCATGGATCGGGGCCACCTGTGCGGCGGTTGCCCCAGGCAGGGTGGTGGCCGGGTTGGCGGCCTGCTGTGTGACGCCTGCATCCACGATGGGGGTCTTGGTCGGCGCGACTGCGGTCTGCACGGCCGGCGCGTCCGGGGCATCAGTCTCAGCAGGGGTCGTCGGGTCGGTCGACTGCGGTACCGTTGGAACCGCATCGCTGATCAGGCTCGCATCGGATGTCCCTGCGTCCACGGGCAGCAGGCTGGCCAAAGGATCGCCGCCCTGAATGTCGGCTGATTCGTCAATCTCGGGCGCTGGCAGCGGCGGAAGGCCTGCGGCCAGCGCCTCGATCGCGGGATCGGTACCGGGCGGTGCGCTGAACTCTCCGCTGAAGCCCATCTGCTGCTGCAGCCATGCCGCAAGCGGGTCCTTCGGTGGTGTCGGCACTGCGGTCGCCGGGGCGGCTGGTACCATCGCGCCTGCCGACCAGACATCGAAACCCGATTCGCCCGTCACGGGAACAGGCGTCGCCGCATCGACGAAGGCATCGGCGCGTGCGGGCATGGGCGATATGATCTGGATGTCAGCCATGAAAAAGCCTCTTTGGGTTTTTTCCTGATTAGTCCTTATTCCTTACCAATTATTTACGACGCCCCGATATTTTGAATCCCATCGTCATATGCAGCGGGGACAGAATGCAGATCGAACCGATTATTCCCACGGCGGCTCAAAAGCCCTCGCCCGTGGCCGTCGCGAATCAACTTGAACAGGCATTTCTTGAGGAGATGCTGAAATATTGCGGCCCCGGCCCGTCCGAAGGCGCCTTTTCCGGCGGCGCCGGAGAGGAGCAGTTCTCCAGCTTCCTGACGCGCGAACATGCGGGGCTGCTGGCGGAACGCCTGGACCTTGGGTTTGCCGCCATGCTGGAGGGCCGCGCATGAGCCGCGCCCTAACCCGCCAGGTGGCCCAGATCCGCGGCGCGCTGATGGCCGGAAATGCACAGGCCGCGCTGGCAGGATTGGACGAACTGACCCGCATCGCCGCGCGCAGGGGCATCGACACCCCCACCCGTGATCTGCTGGAGCCCGCCTTGGCCGACCTGCGCGCGCTGGCACAGGCCTCGCTCAAGGGCGCGCAGCAGGCGGCCGAACAGGTGCGCGCCATCGTCCAGGCCGCGCGCAGCCTGCAGACCTATGATTCCTTGGGTCAGCGCCACGTGAATGAAACCCGCGCGAATGCACCGCAAAGGTTTTGATAAAATGCGTCGGAAGGTTTGTTTGAGAGGAGGGCCGATATTCACTAGTTGTCAATAACCGGCCGCTAAACCGGGGACATGCCAGGGAAATGGCAAGGGCAACCGCCCGACAGGTCAGAAGGCCACAAGATGCAACCTGGGTGCAAAGCACCTTATATTGGAGGACACCATGTCCAGCATTCTGACCAACAACAGCGCCATGGTCGCGCTGCAGACCCTGAAGAGCATCAACTCGCAGCTGGGTAAAACCCAGTCCGACATCGCGACCGGCAAGACCGTCGCGAACGCCAAGGACAACGCTGCCGTCTGGGCGATCTCGAAAGTCATGGAAACCGACCAGTCGGCATTCAAGACGATCCAGTCGAACCTGAACGTAGCCGACGCCGTGGTGGGAACCGCCCGCGCTGGCGCCGAGCAGATCACCGATCTGCTGAAGGAGATGAAGAACCTGGCGATCGGCGGTGCCAACGACGCTGCTGACTTCGGCAAGATCCAGACGGATATGGCGAAGAAGGTCGAGCAGATCACCGCGATCATCGAGGGGACGCAGCTGAACGGCGTCAACCTGCTGAAGACGAACCCGACCGGCACCAACACCGCCTTTACGGTTCTGGGTTCGCTGGACCGCACCAACGGCACCGTGGCCACCGGTGCTGCCAACATCGAGGTCGACTCGGTCGACTTCGAGGCAGGCCTGGATGTCGCCGGTCTGACCGCGGTCACCGACCGTGCCTCGGCCGAAACCGCGATCGGCGAGATCGAGGCCCTGATCGACGTCGCTGTTCAGGGTGCCGCCGATCTGGGTTCGGCCGGCAAGCGGATCTCTGACCAGTCCAGCTTCGTGGGCAAGCTGTCGGACTCGCTGAAAACCGGCATCGGCTCGCTGGTCGACGCCGACATGGAGGAGTCGTCGGCTCGCCTTCAGGCCCTGCAGACGCAGCAGCAGCTGGGCATCCAGGCGCTGTCGATCGCCAACCAGGGGCCGTCGGCCGTCATGTCGCTGTTCCGCTGATAAGACCGGCGGGCGCCCCAAGGGCGCCCGTCACCCTCTGAATATCATTCAGCCCCTGATCACACTCCAGAATGGGAAGCACGATCTTGAACGCGGTAACGCCACTGACCGACCATGGCTACAGGACATCCGCCATCCGCTCTCCGCGCGATGCGGAATACGACATCTTCTCGCGCGTCACGCGCATGCTGCGGCAGGCCCCGCGAAAGGCCGACAACACCGATACCATCCAGGCGGTGCACAAGAATTCCGAACTGTGGACGATCCTGGCAACCGACCTTGCCGATCCCGGCAACGGGCTGCCCGATCAGGTCAAGGCCGGCCTGATTTCGTTGGCGGGATTTGCCATCCGCCACGGTCAGGCCGTGATGGCGGGCAGCGCCCAGACCGATCCGCTGATCGACATCAACATGACCGTCATGCGCGGTCTGCGCGGAGAGGGCGCACCATGAGCGGCCTTGTCCTCAAGCTGGCACCGAACGAGCGTGTGCTGATCAACGGCGCGGTGATCGAGAACGGCGACCGTCGCACCAAGATCGCGATCAAGACGCCCAATGTGAACGTCCTGCGCCTGCGCGACGCGATCCACCCCGACAGCGCCCAGACGCCGGTGTCACGCGCGATGTATGTCGCGCAGATGATCCTGTCCGGCGATGCCGAACCGTCCGAGGGCCGCCGGCAGTTGCTGATCGCCATCGAACAGCTGAGCCAGGTGTTTGACGATCGCGACAGCCGCCTGCTGTTGGCCGAGGCCAGTGCCGCCGCGGTCGATGCGAATGCCTATCAGGCGCTGCGCAAGCTGCGCGACCTGCTGCCCCGAGAGGCGCGGCTGTTCGCCGCCGCCCGGACGTGAGGGTATCATGACCATCTCTGTCGGCGCCACGGGCCTGCTGGGCTGGAAGATCGTCCAGCGAACCGAGGCCCGGCAGATCGAATCCGTCGCCCGCGACCCTGTGGTCCAGCGCAGCACGACCTACTTCCGTGACAACATCGCGGCCGCCACCAAGGCCGAGGAGTTGGTCAAGGATTACCGCCTTTTGAGCACGACGCTTTCGGCCTTCGGGCTGGAGGCGGACCTGCCCAACAAGGCTTTCATCCAAAAAGTCCTGGAAAGCGATCCCGCGGACAAGTCGTCGCTGGTCAACCGTCTGGCCGACAAGCGCTATCTGCGCATGAACGAGGCGATGGGCTTTGGGTCGACGAAGCCCGCCAAGGATCTGGCCGACACCATCAGCACCGCCTTTGTGCAGCGTGAATTCGAACGGCGCATCGGTGAAAGCGACGACAACCTGCGTCTTAGCCTGAATGCCCGGCGCGAGGTGCAGGAGCTGACAGGCCGCACCTCGACCGACCGGACCCTGTGGTTCGAGGTCATCGGCAACGCCCCGCTGCGCAAGGTCTTTCAGGGTGCATTCGGGTTCGGCGACAACTATGCCCGACTGCCGATCGACCGCCAGCTGGAGGAATACACCAAGGCTTCGGAGAGGCTGCTGGGCAGTTCCAGCTTCAAGGACATTTCCAAGCCCGAGAACGTGGAGAAGCTGATCCAGACCTTCATGGCGCGATCGCAGCTGACCACGTCGCCGACGGCCAATCGCTACAGCGCGGCGCTGACCCTGTTGCAGAACTTCTGACCCTGCGTCACCCTGGCGGCGGGCAAAGCCTGATTTCCACGCGCCAGCGGCCCGCCGCACCTTGCGCCCAAGGCGTGGCTGGCTATAACCCCGGACGATTTGCCGCGATCGATGCACGACCAGCCCGGGGGCCAGAACCATGCCGAAACGTACCGATATCAAGTCGATCCTGATCATCGGGGCAGGGCCCATCGTCATCGGGCAGGCCTGCGAGTTCGACTATTCCGGGGCCCAAGCCTGCAAGGCGCTGCGCGAGGAAGGTTACCGGGTCATCCTGGTGAACTCGAACCCTGCGACGATCATGACCGACCCGGAAATGGCCGATGCGACCTATATCGAGCCGATCACCCCCGAGATCGTCGAAAAGATCATCGCCAAGGAACGCCCCGACGCCTTGCTGCCGACGATGGGCGGTCAGACCGGGCTGAATACCGCGCTGGCCCTGGCCGACAGCGGCGCGCTGAACCGCTATGGGGTCGAGCTGATCGGCGCGCAGCGCAGCGCCATCGAGATGGCCGAGGACCGCAAGCTGTTCCGCGAGGCGATGGACCGCATCGGCCTGGAGAATCCCAAGGCCACGATCATCGCCGCCCCCAGGCTGGCATCGGGCAAATACGACATCAATGCCGGCGTCAGCCAGGCGATGGACGCGCTGGAGGAGATCGGCCTGCCCGCGATCATCCGCCCGGCCTTTACCCTGGGCGGCACCGGCGGCGGCGTGGCCTATAACCGCGACGATTACGAACGCATCGTCCGGTCGGGCCTGGACGCCTCGCCCATGGCGCAGGTTCTGATCGACGAAAGCCTGCTGGGCTGGAAGGAATACGAGATGGAGGTCGTGCGGGATCGCAACGACAACGCCATCATCGTCTGCGCGATCGAGAACATCGACCCGATGGGCGTGCATACCGGTGACAGCATGACCGTCGCCCCGGCCCTGACCCTGACCGACCGCGAATACCAGATCATGCGCACGGCCAGCATCGCGGTCCTGCGCGAGATCGGCGTCGAGACCGGCGGTTCCAACGTGCAATGGGCGGTGAACCCCGCCGACGGCCGCATGGTCGTGATCGAGATGAACCCCCGCGTGTCGCGGTCGTCCGCGCTGGCCTCCAAGGCCACCGGCTTCCCGATCGCCAAGATCGCCGCGAAGCTGGCGGTGGGATACACGCTGGACGAGCTGGACAACGACATCACCCGCGTCACGCCCGCCAGCTTCGAGCCCAGCATCGATTATGTCGTGACCAAGATCCCGCGCTTTGCGTTCGAGAAGTTTCCGGGCAGCAAGCCCGACCTGACCACCGCGATGAAGTCCGTGGGCGAGGTCATGGCGATCGGCCGCAGCTTCCACGAATCGCTGCAGAAGGCGCTGGCCTCGATGGAGAACGGCCTGACCGGCCTGGACGAGATCGCCATCGAGGGCGCGTCCGAGCAGGGCAAGCCCGCCGTCATCGCCGCCCTGTCCAAGGCCACCCCCGACCGCATCCGCGTCATCGCCGAGGCGATGCGGTTCGGCCTGTCGGATGACGAGATCCACCGCGTCACCAGCTTTGATCCGTGGTTCCTAGCCCGCATCCGCGAGATTATCGATGTCGAGCATCAGATCCGCGAGAACGGCCTGCCGACCGATGCCGACGGGATGCGCCGCATCAAGATGATGGGCTTTACCGATGCCCGCCTGGCCCACCTGACCAAGACCGACGAGACCACGGCGCGCCGCGCCCGGCGCAACCTGGACATCCGCCCGGTGTTCAAGCGCATCGACACCTGCGCGGCCGAGTTCGAGGCCCAGACCCCCTACATGTATTCCACCTACGAGGCGCCCGCGATGGGCGACGTGGAATGCGAATCCCGCCCCACCGACGCCAAGAAGGTCGTCATCCTGGGCGGCGGTCCGAACCGCATCGGCCAGGGGATCGAGTTCGACTATTGCTGCTGCCACGCCTGCTATGCGCTGACCAAGGCGGGCTACGAGACGATCATGATCAACTGCAACCCCGAGACGGTCAGCACCGATTACGACACCTCGGACCGGCTGTATTTTGAACCGCTGACCTTCGAACACGTGCTGGAGATCCTGCATACCGAACAGCAGAACGGTACCCTGCACGGCGTCATCGTCCAGTTCGGCGGCCAGACGCCGCTGAAGCTGGCCAATGCGCTGCAGGACGAGGGTATCCCGATCCTGGGCACGACCCCCGACGCCATCGACCTGGCCGAGGACCGCGAGCGGTTCCAGCGCCTGCTGCAGGATCTGGGCCTCAAGCAACCGATCAACGGCATCGCCAGCAGCGACGCCCAAGCCATTGAGATCGCCGAGCGTATCGGCTTTCCCCTGGTCATCCGCCCGTCCTATGTCCTGGGCGGCCGCGCGATGGAGATCGTGCGCGACATGGACCACCTGCGCCGCTACATCACCGAGGCCGTGACCGTCAGCGGGAAAAGTCCGGTCCTGCTGGACAGCTATCTGTCCGGCGCGATCGAGGTCGACGTCGATGCCCTGTGCGACGGCGAGACCGTCCACGTCGCGGGCATCATGGAGCATATCGAGGAGGCCGGCGTCCATTCGGGCGACAGTGCCTGTTCGCTGCCGCCCCACACGCTGGATGCGGCGACCGTTGCGGAACTCAAGGTCCAGACCACGGCCATGGCCCGTGCGCTTAAGGTCAAGGGCCTGATGAACGTACAGTTCGCCCTGAAGGACGGAGAGATCTTCGTGCTGGAGGTCAATCCGCGCGCCAGCCGCACCGTGCCCTTCGTCGCCAAGGCCACGGACAGCGCCATTGCCTCGATCGCCGCGCGGCTGATGGCGGGCGAGCCGATGTCGAACTTCCCCGCGCGCGCCCCCTATCCCGAAGGTGTTGGCCCGGAAACCGACCTGCCCTTTGCCGACCCGATGACGCTGGCCGACCCGATCACGCCGTGGTTCTCGGTCAAGGAGGCCGTGCTGCCCTTCGCCCGCTTCCCCGGCGTCGACACGCTCTTGGGCCCGGAAATGCGCTCGACCGGAGAGGTCATGGGCTGGGACCGCAACTTCGCGCGCGCCTTCCTCAAGGCGCAGATGGGCGCGGGCACCGACCTGCCGACCACCGGCCGCGTCTTCCTGTCCGTCAAGGACGCCGACAAGACGCCCGCCTTGGCGCAGGCCGCCCGCGACCTGGTGACGATGGGCTTCGATCTGGTCGCGACCTCGGGCACCGCCGATTTCCTGGATGCGCAGGGCGTGGCGTCCACCCGCGTGAACAAGGTCTATGAAGGCCGTCCGAACATCGTCGATCGCCTCAAGAACGACGAAATCGCGATGGTCCTGAACACGACGGAAGGCGTCCAGGCCATCGCCGACAGCCGCGACATCCGCGCCGTCGCCCTCTACGACAAGATCCCCTACTTCACCACGGCCGCAGGCAGCATCGCCGCCGTGGCCGCGATCAAGTCGCGGGAGGAAGGGGAAGTCGGGGTGAGATCGCTGCAGGCTTAAATTTTGAAAGCTTTACGTCATGCATGCGGGGATCAGCCTAATAGGCAAGTTGATCCTCGCCAGCCTTGGTAAATTCTTCTATCAACTATTTTACCGTAGTAGCCAATAGAGGTTAGCGTAAGCGCCTCTACTAGCCATTGAATTAGCAGCCAGCATTTGTGCAACTGGACGCCGTTAGGGCTGAAATTTAGATCTTGATGCACTATTTTGTTTCTAAAAAAGCTAATGATTTGGAATCCATCCATATTCTGTCGGCTTTTCGACAAAAGCTTTAGCTCGGCGCTGTGTTCCATGAGGTCGTTAGTTAACCGCATAAATTTAAATGCGGCTCTGGCTTTGTCACTAAATATATTGGCCCTCTCGCTAAGTAATGCTCTGGAACAGCCAGCTTCATGCTCGAGTATATAGTTCACAATCGCTTCTAATGCGCTATGGGCTGCGATAACTGACATCTCAATTGAGATATCGCGAGAGGCATTCGATGCCCGATAGAACTCCAATGTTTGTCGAAGAGCGCGCCGATGAAGGTCAGATCTACGGGCGAAACTAAACTTCAAAAAAATCTCAGGCAGATGCTCCTAGATCCCTTCGTCAAACCACGTTGTCTGAACCTTATTTTCGTCGTATCGAGTGAATCCTATTATTTCTGCGGCAAGTCCGTTTGTGGCGTCGTACGCTTCGATGTTGCCAAGGCCACAAAACTGACCTTTGGCGAATGATATAAACTCATGGAACTCTAAATAGTGTTCAAGCAGGCGCTCAGAATCACCAGGATGATCGGTGCGAATGCGAAGGAATGTCCCTCCACTATCTTTATCAAATTGTACTGAGAAACAGTTTCCACTGCATTCCGTAAGGTCGATGTTTTTTATAATCATCTCGGGAGGGCTAGCAATGATCGCCGAACCTGAGGTGAATTGTTTTGCGTAAATAAGGCTAATCGGCCTTCTCTTAGGGACAACTATAACTGAATTTTGATCTCCGTGGAAGGAGTGTGCGAGTTTACTTGCAAGCACCTCAAATCTTCGTCCGTCAGGTCCAACTAGTTCTATCTTGCTTTTAAGGAGATCGTCGTGGCTGTCGGGATTTCCATCAGGGAAAATTGCCCCGATATGAAAGGTAAGTCGCCCAGATCTTTCCTTGAATAACGGGACTACCGCAGCGCCAAGACTCCTGCCATCGATCAAAACATCCTTTAAAGCAAATTTTCGCACTTTATCCATGACGATCTATCTTTGCCTTTTTAATTTTGCGCAGCCTCATCGTATTGACCACCAGCGTCAACGTCACGCAAGAACAACTTGGATTTCTAATGTAGGGCGTAAATCGAGGGCTTACCGTTTCACAACCCCCTCCGCCCCTTCATCTCCTCCAGTAACGCCCGCTTCCCCGCCGCACTCATCCGCCGAGGCCCCTCCATCGGCACCCCCGGCCCGCCCGGGGGCAGCGGCGTCTCGCCCATCTCGGCCCAGGCCGCGTCCTCGGCGCGCTGCAGGTCGCCGAATTCGGGGCGGGGGCCGTCCAGACCCTCGGCCTCGCGGCGCTTGAGGTAATCCATCGTCTCGGCCCCCTCGATCAGCCCCGCCAGCCGCGCATGCATCCAGGCCGCCATCAGCCGGTTGACCCGCACCTGCCAGTCCGGCCCCATGGATCGAAAGAACGCCACCACACCCGCATCCAGCCGCAGCGTGACGCGCATCTTGGGCGCCGTGCCCTTTTCCTGCGCGATGCGGTGCCATTCGTCGGGGATGCGCATCCGCGCCATGACGGTGCTGTGCAGGTCCCATTCCAGCATCCGCATCGCGTCGGCCAAATAGTGGTAGTCCGCGCGCCGGGTTCCTTCTGCCTTGGCGACAGGCACATTGTCTTCGCGGTATGGATGCCCGCCAAGCTGCCTCCCGGCCGTTAACGATGCCTAAGCGACCGTGCGTTGTCGGTGTACGCCCTGTATCTACGCAGTGCGCCCTCGGTGACCACCTGGCACGTGCCGTTCCGGGCTAGAAGAAAGAAGTCCATGATCCAGCCATGCGCCGCGCGCCGCTCTCTCAACGCACACAATCCGCGGCCCGGTTTCTACCAACAACTCAGCGTCCAGCAGCGCAGCCCCTGTCTAGCATCACCACCACTCATTCCTACCCCGCGGGCTAGCCGCGCTCTTGTATCTAACGGCCGGTAGTGATGCGGACCTCTCCGCCAAGCACGTTCAGGGGAATGGCATGGGCATCGCAGAGGGCCTTGGATGGCCGTGATGCCGATGGACACTGCAGAGCCGGTGATCAGGAGGCTCATGCTGCGCCCCTTAGGTCGGTGGCTCCGGACCGGGCCAGGTCGCGCGTGCAGCCCGCAGCCGCTGTCGCGCACGCCGTCGCGCAGCAGTGCGTTGCGGATGCCGTTCGCCGCGGCCGAGGCCAGCCGCCGGGACGGGCGGTCGCGGCGGTCCACCCGCTGGCCCTGGACCAGGCCCAGCGCAATGCCGCCCCCGGCAAATGACTCCAGCAGGGCAGGAATGTTGTCGGGCGGGTTCTGACCGTCCGCATCCAGCGTCACGATCAGCGCCCCGCGCGCGGCCCAGACCCCGCTGCGGATCGCGGCGGACTGCCCGCAGGACCGGTCGTGGCAGATCACCCGCAGCTGCGGCAGCCGCGTCTGCAGCGCGGCCAGTTCGGCCCGCGTTCCATCGCGCGAGGCGTCGTCGATAACGATAATCTCGTGCGCGTGGTCCCGCAGAGTGGCGGCGATGCCGGTCAGCAGGGAGGTGATGTTGCCGGCCTCGTCGCGGGCGGGCAGGACGACGGAAATGTCGGGCGTCATGGCGCGACCTTCTGTGAGCGGTGAAGGGTATAGGTCTTGTCGCGGAACGGCAGCCGCAGGACGGGGGTCATGCCGGGGACGGGCCGGTCCGTCTGGTCCAGAAGCACGCCGCCCGGATGGTCGCGCAGCCACCCCGCAACGGCGTCGTCGGACAGGCGGGCGACCGGGTTCAGCAGGCGTCCGGAAAAGTTCAGCTGCACGTGATAGGTGCCGTCGGTGACGGCGATGCCTGCGGCATCATGGGGCGTCACGGCCCGGCCCAGATCGGTCATGTCATAGCACGCGGACAGCAGCGGGCTCAGCCCGAGATGCAGCCCGATCATCAGCGCCAGCGCCAGCAGCAGCGCGGCCAGCGCCGTGACCCGCGCCCGCAGCCGCAACCGCAGGAACGCCCCCATGGCCCAGACCGCCGCCAGCCGCGTGCCGGGATCGGCCCAAAGTTGCCTTGGCCGCAGCGCACCAAGCCCCGCCCCGGTCCAGCCGAACGGCCAGATCATCGCGGGCAACAGGGCGGCATAGAACCACCAGGGTTTGCGATGGGCAAAGGATGCCACCATGCGCCCGCCGCTTTGCCGCCACAGGACCTCGATGCGGTACTCCGGCCGCCCAGGATCAGCGCGGGCACCAGCCACAGGCCGACCGCCACCAGCGCGACGGCCAGCGCCAGCCCGCCCGCCCATTGCCGCGCCGACGGACGCTCCGCCTCCGCCCGCAGCGGCATCGACAGCGCCACGGGCAGCAGGTGGATCAGAATCACCGGCCCCTTGGCATAGACGCCCAAGGCCACGGCCATCCCCAGGGCAACCCAGGCCCCGCGTCACGGCCTGCGGACCGCCGACCACAGCGCCAGCATCGCCAGCGGCGTGGCCGCGGTCTGCATCGCGTCGGACATGGTCGTCGATCCGAACAGCAGCCAGACCGGCGACACCGCCAGGATCAGCGCCGCGGCCCCGCCGCGCGCAGGCCTGTCCGGCCGCAGCCGCAAGGCCAGCAGCCCGGTCATCGCCACGCAGGCCGTCGCGAAGGCCGGCCCGACCAGTCGGGCCGCGAAGGCATCGACGCCCACGACCGCCCAGACCAGGTTGATCAGCCAGAACAGCATCAGCCAGAACAGCAGCGGCGGCTGGTGCCCGTAGATCGCCCCGTTCAGGTGCAGGACCCAGGGTGATCCGCCGACATGCATCTTCCACGCGGCGGCGACATAGCGGGCCTCAGCAAGCGCAGCAGGATTAGCGTCAGCGCGGTCAGCGCGAACAGTAGCGTGGCGGACAGGACGGGACGCATCCTTATGCTGCGGCCGTCCGGCGATGCCTACGGATCAGCATCAGGTTGCGCAGATAGACGAACAGCCCCAGCCCCTGGCCCGGCACAAAGACCGGGTCACCACGCCACGACGCATAGGCAAAGAGGGTGACCCCGCCCGCCAGCGAGACCCACAAGAACCGATGCGGGACGACACTGCGTCGCATCCTTTCGCTGGTCAGCCACTGGATGACGAAACGCGCGCTGAACAGCGCCTGCCCAAAAAACCCGATCCTAAGCCAAACCGTCTGACTCGTCATCCGCCCCGTCGTTGCAGGACAGCCGTGCCACGCGAGGCTTGCAGGAAGCGTGCAGTCGAGAGCTTGGATGCGCCGAACTGCATCGTCGATCGCCGGGCGTCTTCCAAAAAGCCTGTCATCGAATGGCCGGGGCCGTCCCTCAGGTCATGACAGCTGCGACACCGGGCCTTCGATGGGCCGTGGGATCAGCGGCCGTGCTGGCCCGGACGCCTTATTACGGTGTCAGCCGGATTTGACCACCGGCTAAAGCTGTGCCGACTATCTATGGTCGGTGGAGGCCGACTGATGGGGCATGCTCACCGCCGTGATTGCGCCAAGTCATCTTAGATAGGGGAATGTTACGAAGTGACTACGGTAGCATCCTGCTGTCCCGCCACCTGATGAACTGCGTCGCGTGACAGGGGCCAGCCCATGTATCGGGCCGGTCCATCGGGTGCGACGCGACGCCCTGTCATGGGGCGCCGCGGAGGGGACTCAGGCCTGATCGGCCGTCGCATCCATCGGGGGATAGTCCACATAGCCTTCGGCACCGCCGCCATACATCGTGGACTCGTCGGGCTTGGCCAGGGGGGCGCCGGCCCTCATCCGCGCGACCAGGTCGGGGTTCGCGATGTAGGGGCGGCCAAAGGCGAACAGGTCCGCCTTGCCCTCCTCCAGGCGCTTCGTCGCCAGGTCCAGGTCATAGCCGTTATTGGCGATATAGGTGCGCGAGAACCGCTGGCGCAGGCTGTCGAAATCGAACGACGCCACGTCGCGCGGGCCGCCGGTCGCGCCCTCGACGACGTGGATGTAGACTAGGCCAAGCGCCTCCACCCCGTCCACAATGTGCTCGAACTGCGGCTGCGGATCGCTGCAGGACACCCCGCCGGCCGGAGAGACCGGAGACAGGCGGATGCCCGTGCGGTCCGCGCCGATCTCCGCCACGACGGCTTGGGCCACCTCCAGCATCAGCCGGGCGCGGTTCTCGACCGAGCCGCCATAGGCGTCGGTGCGCTTGTTCGCGCCGTCCTTGGCGAACTGGTCCAGCAGATAACCGTTGGCCCCATGGATCTCGACCCCGTCGAAGCCCGCCTCGATGGCGTTGGCCGCAGCCTGGCGGAAATCGTCGACGATGCCCGGGATCTCGTCCAGGCGCAGGGCGCGCGGGGTCGAGGTCTCGACAAATCCGCCGTTCACGAAGGTCTTGGTTTCTGCCGCGATCGCCGAGGGGGCCACGGGGGCCGCGCCGCCCGGCTGCACGTCGACATGCGACACCCGACCCACATGCCACAGCTGCAGGAAGATGCGCCCGCCCTTGGCATGGACCGCATCGGTGACCTTGCGCCATCCGGCGATCTGTTCGGGCGTATAGACGCCGGGCGTGTCCTGATAGCCCTGCGCTTGCGCCGAGATCTGCGTCGCCTCGGCGATGATCAGCCCCGCGGTCGCGCGCTGCGCGTAATATTCGGCCGCATGGGGTCCGGGCACCAGACCCTCCGCGGCGCGGTTGCGGGTCAGCGGTGCCATGACGATGCGGTTCGCCAGGCGCAGGGGGCCAAGGTCATAGGGCTGAAAGAGCGTGTTCTGGTTCATCGTTTCCGCTTTCCGGGTGTGATTGGTCATGGTCGTTCAGGGCAGGTAACGCGCAGCGGGCGGAATGTTTTCAGGGCCGTGAAATATTGCCTGACGCACGGTGTCGCAGCATCCGCAGCCCGGGCGATGGGGGGCTGACAGCCGCGGCACAGGGCGGACGGTCTAGGCACGGTAGAGCATGCGCGTCGCCTGAGCCATTGCTAGGGGCGTTTCCGTCCCCTCATCGGGGCATGGTCAGCTGCGTGCAGCCCCCTCACTGATCGTAAGTCGGACGCTCGCCATAGCGACGCGATGACGGGGACGTTAGCAGCGCGCAGGTCGGTTTAGGGCGCCGGCTGCCGAACCCCGGCATGACCTCTGGCAGCCGGGGTTTGTTCCGGTATGGCATGACGCATGACCATCTCAACAGGGAAGGGCGCCCGCCGCGACGGGGTCGCGTCGGAAACGCCAGCCACGGCGGGCCTTGCGACGACCGCCGGTCGTGCGCCTGCTGTTCACCTTGCCGCCAGACCGACAGACCGACGCCTAGGGCATACGGGTCCGCTGACGGTCGGCAAAGGTGCGGGCCTCCTGCGGGGCCAGGCCGAGACCGTTGGCGCGGACCAGCGCGGCCCAGTCCCGGTCTGGCCATTCCTTCTGGGCCAGGTCCAGCAGGTCGCGGCCCTCCGCCAGGGCGGTTGCGCAAAGCCGACCGACCCTGCCTGCGACAGAGGCCCGGTCCAGGCCCAGTTCGGCCAGGACCGCGAATGTCAGCGCCTCGGCATGGATGGTGCCGGACCCGCCACCAAGGTCGCGCTCCATTGCCTGGGGGTCAGGGGTCAACCGGTCCAGGACATCCTGCGTCAGCCGCAGCATTGCGCCCAGGCTGACGCAGATCTGCGGCAGGGTCAGCCATTCGGTGAACCACGCTGCACCGTCGCGGTTCTGGCGATGCACCCCCGCCGCCCCGAAAACCGATGCCAGCCCGATCACCTGCCGCGCCAGTGCCGCCAGCGCCGACGGGCCGACCGGGTTCTGCTTTTGCGGCATGGTCGAGGATGCCCCTCCGCCCTCGATCCGCACCAGGGCCAGGCCCGACTGCGTCATCAGCAGCAGGTCCTCGGCCAGCTTGGCCAGGGCGACGGCCACCGCCGCAGCCCAATCCGCCAGCCGACCCAGCCCTGAACGGTCGGAATGCCAACCATGGCCGGGATCCGACAGGTCCAGCGCCTGCGCAAGGCCCGCCCGCACGGTCGGGCCCTGCGGCCCCATCGCCGACAGCGTGCCCGCCGCCCCGGACAACGAAACGCGCAGCACCGCGTCGCGAACCCGCGCGAGATCCTGCGCGTGATCCAGCAGCGGCCATCCCCAGCCGGCCGCGACCGCGCCAAAGCTGGTGGGTGTCGCCGTCTGGCCATAGGTCCGGGCGGCCATGGGCAGGGTGGCGTGCCGATCGGCCAGCGCGGCCAGCTGGGTCAGAACGGCATCCAGGCGGGCGCCCCACAGGTCCAGCATGGGGCGCAGGCGCAGAGCCAGCGCGCTGTCCATGATGTCCTGGCTGGTGGCGCCCCAGTGCAGATGCGCGGCCGCAGGATCGCCGGCCATCTGCCGCCGCATCTCCTGGACCAGGGCGGGGACGGGGACGCCGTTGCGGGCGGTGGCCTGGGCCAGGGATGCCGGATCGATCAGCAGGCCACGGCTGGCCACGGCGATGGCCGGACCGGCGTTTGGGGGGATGACCCCAAGCTGCGCCTGAACCTGGGCCAGCGCGACTTCGACCCGGATCATCGCGTCCAGTTCGGCCTCGGCCGTGAACAGCGCCTGGGTGTCCGGGTCGCCGAACAGCATGGCATAGAGGGGGTTACCGGTCGCGGTCATGGACCGACCGTGGCGGGGCTGCGCACCGCCTGCCGGTGCGGGCCGTAGGTCGGCGGTGGCAGGGGCGACTTACGCCCCGTCGTGACATGGACCTGTGTCATGAAACGGCCTCTGGCAGGTTCAAAATCGCGCGGGCCTGCTGCCATGTCGCCACCGGACGGCGATAGCGGTCGCACAGGTCCACCACCCGCCGCACCAGCGCCGCGTTGGACGGTGCCAGGCGCGTGCGGTCCAGGCGCACGTTGTCCTCCAGGCCCGTGCGGGCGTGACCGCCCGATGCCACGGCCCATTCGTTCAGGACGATCTGGTTCGGGCCGATCCCCGCCGCGCACCAGGGCGCATTCGTGCCGAACAGCCGCCGGACCGTGGCGATGTAGTAGTCGAACACGTTGCGGTCGACCGGCATGGCATTCTTGACGCCCATCACGAACTGCACATAGGGCCGGGTGGTCAGCCGCCCGTCCTGCCACATCGCCTGGGCCTGCAGGATGTGGGACAGGTCAAAGGCCTCGATTTCGGGCATGACGCCGTGGGTGGCCATCTGCGACGCCAGCCAGTCCACCAGGTCGGGGCTGTTTTCATAGACGCGGGTCGGGAAGTTGTTCGACCCGACCGACAGGCTGGCCATGTCCGGTCGCAGCGGCAGCATGCCGCCCCGGTCGCGGCCCGCGCCCGACCGCCCGCCGGTGGACAGTTGCACGATCATGCCGGGGCAATGCCGGCGAACCCCCTCCAGCAGGCGGGCAAAGCGGTCGGGGTCGCTAGTGGGCTTGCCCTCGTCGTCGCGGACATGGGCGTGAACGATGGCGGCGCCCGCCTCGAAGGCCTCGTGGGTCGATTCGACCTGTTCGGCGATGGTCACGGGAACGGCCGGGTTGTCGGCCTTGGTCGGAAGGCTGCCGGTGATGGCCACGCAGATGATGCAGGGGTCAGACATCGAGAAATACCGTTTCCTTGTCACCTTGCAGGTGAATGTCGAAGTGATAGTGGCCGTCGGCGCCACGGGCGATCAGGGTGTCGCGGCGATGCGGCTGTTCGATCAGGGACAGCACCGGGTCGGCGGCGTTGTCCTGATCGGCGAAATACATCCGCGTCTGCAGTCCGGTGTTGATGCCCCGCGCGACCAGCCACAGCGACAGGTGCGGCGCCTGCATGTGGCCCCGCGGCCCCGGCACGGCGCCGGGCAGGACGGTGTCCAGCGTGAACTGCCCGGTGTCGAAATCGGGCACCACGCGCGCCCAGTGCCGGAACCCCGCGGCGGCCCCCGGTTGATCGGGGTACAGCCCGGCCGCGTCGGCCTGCCAGACCTCGATCAGCACGTCCCGGACCGGTGCGCCCATGCCGTCGAAGACGCAGCCGGTGACGCGGATGCGCGGGCCGGGCACGTCGTCGGGCATGGCGTCAAAGCCCAGTTCGGTGTCATAGATGTCGAATCCTGCCGCCCGCGGGGCCAGCCCGATATGGACATAGGGTCCGGCGGTCTGGGACGGGGTCTCCTTGAGGTAGTTCAGCGGCTGCGGCATGTCAGTTTCCCTCCGGCCGGTTCTCGAAGACGGTCGATCGCCGCCCGCGCAGCACGATGTCGAACCGATAGGCCAGACAGTCCAGCGGCACCGCCTGGTTCAGGTCCAGCGGGGCGATCAGCGCGTCGATGGCGCGGGGATCGGGGATCGCCTGCACGATCGGGCAATGCGCGATCAACGGGTCGCCCTCGAAATACATCTGGGTGATCAGGCGCTGCGCAAAGGCCGTGCCGAAGACCGACAGGTGGATATGCGCGGGCCGCCAGTTGTTGACCCAGTTGCGCCACGGATAGGCGCCGGGCTTGATGGTCCGAAAGGCGTAATGGCCTTGATCGTCGGTCAGAACCCGCCCGCAGCCGCCGAAATTCGGGTCGATCGGCGCCAGGTAGCCGTCCTTCTTGTGGCGGTATCGGCCGCCGGCATTGGCCTGCCAGATCTCGACCAGGGTACGGGGGACGGGGCGGCCGTTCTCGTCCAGGACGCGTCCGTGGACGATGATGCGTTCGCCCACCGGATCGCCGTCCTTGGCATAGTTCGCGATCAAATCGCCATCCAGCGGGGTGATGGCGCCATGACCGAAGCGGGGGCCGGTCAGTTCGGACACGGTGCCCTCGATCGACAGCATTGCCTGTCGCGGCGACCGCGCGACCGAGGTCTTGTAGTCGGGGGCCAGCGCGGGCGGATGCCAGGTGCGGTCGCGTTGATAGAGCGTCATGCCTGTCCTCCTTGGGCGTCGGCCTCGGCAAAGATGCGGCGGGCCAGGGCGATGGCGTGATTGGCGCGCGGGACGCCGGCATAGATGGCGACGTGCAGCAGCGCCTCCATCACGTCGTCGCGGCTGGTGCCGGTGTTCGGGATGGACCGCAGATGCAGGGCCAGTTCGCCGTCATTGCCGAGGCCCGCCAGCAGGGCGATGGTCATCATCGACCGCTCGCGCAGCGGAATCGTGCCGCGCGACCAGACATGGCCCCAGGCCGCATCGGTGATCAGCGCCTGGAACGGCGCATCGAAGGGCGTCTGCGCAGCCTGCGCGCGGGCGACATGGGCCGGTCCCAGCACGCGTATGCGGGTGGCAAGGCCGGTGTCTGACAATTCGGTCATGCGGCATGCCTTTCCAGAAAGGGGGTCATCAGCGCGGCGTGGGCGTCGGGCGTCTCGACGCAGGGCAGGTGGCCCGCGCCGGGGATCAGGTGGAAGGTCGCGCCGGGGATCAGGTCGGCGGTGGCGCGCACCACGTCGGGGGGCGATGCGCCGTCGGCCTCGCCCGCGATCACCATCGTGGGCAGGCGCAGTGCGGCGCTGGCCTGCCGTTGATCGGCCCCGGCCAGCGCCCGGCAGGCGGCGACATAGCCCGCGGCGGGCGTACGGGCCAGCATGTTGCGCCAAGGTGCCAGCGCGGGCGTCGCGCGGAAGGCCGGCGCGAACCAGCGTTCCATTACCGCGTCCGCGATGCTGGCCATGCCGTCCCGTTCCACCGCGTCGATCCGGGTCTGCCAGCTGTCGGGCGTGCCAAGACGCGCGGCGGTGTTGGACAGGATCAGCGCGCGGACCAGATCGGGCCGGTCGGCCGCCAGGCGCTGCGCGATCAGTCCGCCGATGGACAGGCCCAGCACGACCACCGGGCTGGGGGCCACGGCCTCGATCAGCGCGGCTGCGTCGGCGGCGTGGTCGGCGATGCGGTCTGCGACGCCCAGATCCGACAGCCCGTGCCCCTGCTTGTCATAGCGCAGATAGCGCAGCCCCTGCGGCAGCAGCGGCAGGACCGCCTCCCACAGGCGCAGATCCGTGCCAAGCGAATTGGCCATCAGCACCACCGGCGCGCCCGTCGGCCCGTCCAGCCGATAGTGCAGCGCGCCATAGGGGCGGGACAAGATTTGCATGGATACTCCTCCTGTCCATAACGTAACATGGGGGCAGGATCGCCGATAATGCAAAATCGGCAGCAAAGGATGCCCATATGATTATGCATCCCGGCATCAAGCTGCGGCATCTGCGGGTCTTTCTGGACATCGCGGCCCGCGGCAGCCTGACCGCGGCGGCGCGGGCGCAGGGCATCACCCAGCCCGCGCTGAGCCGCACCCTGGCCGAGCTGGAGGCCCTGCTGCAGGTGCCGCTGTTCCGGCGCGAGCGGCGGCGGCTGGTTCTGACCGATGCGGGCACGCTGCTGCGCACCCATGCCGCCGCTGCGCTGCAGATGCTGGAAAGCGGGGTCGCCGCGCTGCATCCGGTCGCGGGGACGGACAGGTTGCGGGTGGGCATCCTGCCCACGGCGGCCACGCGGCTGTTCCCGCGCGTGGCGCTGCGCTTTCGCGAGATGCATCCGCATGTGACCCTGTCGGTCGAGACGGGGCCGCATCCGCATCTGATCCGCCTGCTGCGCGAGGGCGGGATCGACCTGATGATCGGGCGCATGCCGGCCGCCGCCGACATGGCGGGCCTGCGCTTCGATCACCTCTACGAGGATCAGATCGCGCTGGTGTCCCGCGCCGGGCATCCGTGCTGGGGGCAGCCGGTGCGTGACGTCCTGTCGGCCTGTCCGGTGATCCTGCCGCCACAGGACGCGCTGATCCGCCGGGCGGTCGACGATTACCTGCAGGCCCGCAACCTGGCCGGGCTGCATCCCGCGTTCGAGACCGCGGCCCTGGCGGTGGGTCGGGGCATCCTGGCGGCATCGGACGCGCTGTGGTTCATCTCGCAAGGCGTGGTCGGGGACGAGCTGGACCGGGGCGCGCTGATCCAGTGGCCGACCGATGCAGGGTTCCTGACCGGCGCAGTCGGCCTGACGCGCCGGCAGGTCGGGCCGGAGAATGCGATGCTGGACGTGCTGACGCGCCTGGCGACAGACGGGGCACGGACCTAGGCAGGATCGCGGGCGTCATGATTGTGCATGTCTTGCGGCGATGTCCCACGGCATGAGGCATGGTCGACGACGGCACGCGCCGGTGGCCTGCAACCCTCGACCTCATTGACCGCCCCCTGCGCATCAATGTTCTGAGGTGCTGCGACTGCGATTGCGGTCCACCGGCGGTCTTTGCGCTGTTTGTTGGAAGGTTCGGTGCTGTCTTCGCGGTACACAATGCCTTTGGCTGCACCGTCATCTGGTACGCTGCGCGATCGAGGCCGTTTTTCCCCGTCTATCGTGGAGCACGGACAACTGGCGGTTCGGACGCTTCCTCAAGCCAAGCATGCTTGTGGCTTTGTCTGTCGTGACTTGGCCGTACGGCACCACGATCTGTCTTTGTCCATGCCGGGCAAAACGGCCAGTCACCTGCCGACAGGTTCGCCCTTGCAGACCCACAAACGAGATGTCCGATAGGAGGGCCTCCCCCCTGAGCAGTCCATGCCGCAGGGCGACGGGCCCTGCCGTCGGTTTCAGGGTGCCGCTGTGGCCGCTTGCCGGTGCGGGGCCACGTCGCGGATCAGCGCAACGGCCAGCGTTTGGGCCTGGCCGCGGATGTCGGGGATGGCGGTGATCTCCCAGAAGGCGGCGCGCGATGCCGGGCCGATGACGCGGATGCGGGGGGCCGGGCGGCCGTCGGCGCCGATCAGGGCGCAGTCGGCCGCGACATCCAGACCGATCCGCACGGGATCGATACGGGCGCGGCCGGTGGCCAGCAGGTCGGCGACCAGCGGCGTCGCGTTGGCCCGCGGGTCGCGGCGAATGCCGCGGCAGTCGACGATCCGCGACGCATCCAGCGTCAGGATACGATCGGCCCCGCGCGGGCGCCAATGCGCGCGCAGGATCGCGCCGTCCCGGCTGGCCCCGTCGAAGCGGCCCGCCAGCTGCCGCATCTGGCCGCTGTCCAGCGCGCGATGCAGGATGGCCGCGCTTTCCGGGGGCAGGCGGTGGCGGTGCACCTCCCACCAGGGGGCGGCGTGGCGCAGGAAGCGGGCGCGGTCCGCCACGGACATGGCACGCCACAGGGCCGGCAGGTGCG
>NZ_VDDD01000030.1 GCF_006151785.1 Paracoccus marcusii | reverse complement strand
GTGCCGCCCGCTCGGGTCGGGGCGCCGGGGGTGCTTCGGGCGCCGGCTGCGGTTCGGGCGCGGCAGCCTGGCCGGGCAGGGGCGGCAGGTGCCGCCAGATGTCCTGCGCAGTGGGAATGCCCCCCGTGTTGCCCTGCGCTCCCGCCTGCGCGGCGATCAGGCAGGCGGTCATGGTCAGTGCCCCAAGACGGGCTGTCAGCTGGCTGCGGCGTTGGATCATGTCACGGGCCTTTGCTGTGATGCGTGCATCCCGGCACCTTGATCAGCCACCAGGGCGTTGCACGCGTTGTGGGATGCATAACGGACCCCGCCCGCGTGTCACGTCAAGTTCCGGTTATCCCAGCTGAGCGGCAAAAAATCGCTTAACTTCAACGCTTAATTGCGGAAGGCGCCATACCTTTCCGTCTAGGTTGTTGGTCCGACCGCTGGTCCTACTGGAACAGGATGTGACGCCGTCCGTCGCGCGCGTGATGAAAATCGCATGTCACCCGGAACACGTCGGCCAACAGGTCCTGCGTCAGCACCTCGGCCGGGGGACCATCCGCCACGACGCGGCCCTGGTCAAGCACCAGCAGGCGGTCGCAGAACATGGCCGCGTGGTTCAGATCGTGCAGCGCCACGATGCTGGTCAGCCCCAGTCGGGAAACCAGCCGCAGCAGGTCCAGCTGATGCTGGATGTCCAGATGATTGGTCGGCTCGTCCAGGAACAGCTCTCGGGGCTGCTGGGCCAGGGCACGGGCGATCTGGACGCGCTGACGCTCGCCGCCCGACAGGCCCTGCCAGCTTTCATGGCGGAACGCGGTCATGTCGACCTGTTCCAGCGCCCGTTCGACCGCGATCATGTCGGCCGTCGAACATCCCGCCAGAGGCGCGCGGTGGGGTGTCCGTCCCAGCATCACGACCTCCTGGACGGTCACGTTCATTTCGGTCTGCGCGTGCTGCTGGACCAGAGCCACGCGCCGTGCCAGGTCGCGCCGGCGCATTCCGGCGATGTCCTGTCCATCCAGTGTGACCTGACCCCGATCCGGCCGCCGCAGCCCCGCCAACAGCCGCAGCAGAGAGGACTTGCCCGACCCGTTCGGCCCCAACAGCCCCAGGATCGTGCCCGGCTGAACGCGCAGCGACACGTCATGCAGGATCGCCTTGCGCCCGACGCCCCAGGACAGGTTGGTGGCTGCGATGCTCATGCCGTGGCCCTCGCGCGGTACAGGATCAATGAAAAGCATGGGACGCCCACCAGCGCGGTGACGATGCCGATGGGCAGGGTCTGCTGGGTCATCACGCTGCGCGAGACGATGTCGGCCATGACCATGAAGACCGCGCCGACCACCGCGCAGGCGGGCAGCAGACGCATGTGTCCCGGCCCGATCAGGAACCGCACCGCGTGGGGGACGACCAGCCCGACAAAGCCGATGGATCCGACCATGCTGACGATGGTCGCGGTGATCAACGCCGTCGTCGCGAACAGGACGATCCGCACCCGGCCCACCGCGATCCCCATGGACGCGGCCGCGTCGTCGCCGAAAGTGAAGGCATCCAGCGCGTGTGCATACCAGATGCAGACGACAAGCCCGATCAGCATCACCACGGCCAGCAGCTGGAACTCCGGCCAGCGCACGCCGCCAAAGCTGCCCAGCAGCCAGAACATCACGTCACGCGCCTGCTGCGCGTTGCCCGAGGTGGTGACGACATAGGCGGTCAGCGCGTTGAACAGCTGTGCGGCCGCGACCCCGGCCAGGATCGTGCGATCCGGTCCGCCGCGCCCGCCATCCGACAGCAGCGCCACAAAGGCAAAGGCCGCAAGCGCCCCGGCAAAGGCGCCGGCCGACAGCGACACGGTGCCCGCGCCGACGCCCAGGATGATCACCGCCACGGCCCCCGTCGACGCACCCGCGGACACGCCCAGCACATAGGGTTCGGCCAAGGTATTGCGCAGCAGCGATTGCAGGATCGCACCGCAGATCGCCAATCCCGCCCCGCACAGCGCCGCGACCAGCGCCCGGCTGAGACGCAGATCCCAGATCACGCTGTCCTGGATGCGGCTGATCTGCGCATCGGTCCAGCCCACGTGGTTGGTGGCCGACAGGCCGACGGTCGCCAGCGGGATCCGCATCTCTCCAATGCTGACGGCCAAGGCCACCGCGACCGTCAGGGCCGCGGTCGCGATCATCAGCAGGGCGGCGAAACCGCCCCTGACGCGATGGGCCGAAACGCTCATTTCCCCTGCAGCGCGTCCAGCTGACGGGCCAGCTCCTCGGCGCCATAGATGGTGCGGATCGTCGGGTTCATCGCCGCGCCGTTCATGGTCAGGATGTGGCCCTGCTGCACCGCGGGCATCTGGCTGACCGAGGGGTCGCTTTCCAGGAACGCGATCTTGTTGTCGGCGCGGTCCAGGTCCCACCGGTCGCGGTCCAGCGATGCGGCGACGATATAGGTCGGATCGGCGGCGATGATGCCCTCCCATCCGACGGTCGGCCATTCCGCCTCGGTCGTGATCGCGTTGCGGCCGCCCAGCAGGTCGGCGATGAAGCCCGATGCACCGTTCTTGCCGCCCAGATAGGCGTCCTCTCCGGCAGAGGGGCTGGAGAACCAGAACAGGAAGGTCGTGTCGTCGTCGCGGTCGAACCGCGCCCGCAGGTCGGCCTCGCGCTTGCGGAAGTCGGCGATCAGCGCCTGCCCGCGATCGGCCACGTCAAAGATGCGCGACAGCTCGTCGATCTCCTGGTACAGAAGATCCATGTTCCACAGCTGATCACGGCTGCCATAAATGTCGCCGGCATCGTCGCGGGTGTTGCAGATGCCGGGCGACAGATAGCTTGGAATGCCCAGATCGGCAAAGTCCTGTCGCTTGGCGACCTTGCTGTCATCGCCCAGCAGCAGCGGCAGCTGTGCCGCCACGAAGTCTGGCTCCTTGGTCAGGATCCCTTCCAAGGTGGGCTGTTCGACAGTCAGGATCTCGACGGCGGCATTCGCCTCCTCCAGCTCGGGCAGCACCTTGGTGGGCCAGAAGGCAGACGCGGCCAACCTGTCCTGCAGCCCCAGCATCAGCAGGATCTCGGCGCTGTTCTGGCCCAAGGCCACGGCATTCTGGGGTGCCTGCTCGATGGTGATCTCAACGCCGCAGTTCTCCAGCGTCAGCGGATACTGCGTCGGTTCGGCCCACAGCGTCGTGGGCGCTGCAAGACAGGCCAAGGCCGCAAGGATGAATCGGGTGGGCTGGTGCATGGTCTGCTGCCTGATCGTGTATGACGTTGCGAGGCCGATAGCACCGCCGGATCGGGTCAGCAACGAAAATAGTCAACTTTAGCGCCCCTCAACGAGGGCGTCGCAGGATAGCGGTCTTGCGGCGACGGAAATATCAGCGTCGGCACAGGGGGTTGTGCCGACGCTGTCAACTTTAAGGCCTATCCTGCTTATGTCGCGCCGTCGCGAACGTCGACCTCGGGGCGGTCGTCGCCCGACACGTCCTCCTCGCGCCAGGTGCCCTTTTCGTCCTGATACTGGACGACTTCCGGCTCGCCGCTCAACTGCTGCCGCGCGGCGACGTCGTTGGCGGCGGCGGTCGCCTGTTCCTTCGTGGGATAGGTTTCCGAGAACACGTCGTCCAGCTTGTAGGCCCAGCCACCGTCATGCTCGACGATCTCGTACACGATCTTGGTCATTCGCTTTGTCCTTGCTTGGGCAGGCGCACGGTCACGGGTCGTCCGGTCCGCGCGATTGCCTGTTTTCGCAGCTTCTGCATCAACGGCCGGCCCGCTCGCTCCGTTCCGCGAAAACTTTCCTGGCCCTGCATGCCCGCTGGCAGGTGCGTCAGAACGCGTATTCCATCTCGATCCGGGCAGCCATGCCGCGGTCGGGGTCGGTCGCGTCGGACCCCCCGGCGAACCAGCCGATCGCCGCGTCGATTTCCAGTGCATCGGTCGGACGAAGGCCCAGGACCAGGTCCAGCGCGTCGCCCAGGTGGCTGTCCTGTCCCTGTGTTACCGATACGCGGCGATAGTGGTGATACAGCAGATCGACCGATACCGCGTCGTTTGCGGTCAGGCCGACGCCGGCGGTCGCGATGCGGATGTCGCTCAGATAGGGATCAAGCGCCTCTCCATAGTATTTCAGCTTGGCGAACCCGCCCAGACGCGCCTCGTTCGACTGCAGCCCGGTCTGGCGATAGGCACGGTCGGTGCCGTCGTCGGGGTCGCCGTCGCCGCTGCCTTGGGCAAAGGCCACCGTCACGCGCGGCTGCAGGTCGTGATCCTCCCACAGGCGGGTCGCGCCGATGTCGAACCCATATCCCTTCAGGCGGCGGTCGTCGTCCGATCCGCGCGACAGCCCCGCATCCGCCCAATAGGTCAGGCCGTCGCCCAACTCTCCCCAGGACCGCAGGCCCAGGGACAGCTGCTCTCCGGCGCCCCTCTCGCGGTCGTCTCCAAGGATGGCGAAGGCCTCGACAAAGCGGTCATCAACGGGTTCCATCTGCGCAAGCAGGCCGTAATAGGCGATGCGGTCGCCGCGCGACCCCGGCTCGAACAGGGTGCGGGGCAGCCAGCCCACGCGGCCTGCCAGCGCGTCGATGCGTACCGGGCCCGCGTCGAAGCGGGCCATGACACCGTCGATGTTCTCGTCGATCAGCCATTCGCGTTCGTCGCGGTACAGCCAGCGCCCGGCGCGAATGCGAAAGCCGTCGTCATACTGCAGATAGGCCTGATTGACGCGCGCGGTGTTGGTCGTGCTGCGCGGCTCTCCACGTTCCCAGACCCGTTCGGAGAAGACGTCGAATTCGAAGAAGCCGGACCAGGTTTCCTCTGACGCGACCTCGCCGATCAGGCGGAACAGCGGGCTGACGGCCCCCTCACGGTCCCGGTCGCCATCATCCGTCTGCCGTTCATAGGCCAGGTCCAGCTGCAGCGACCGACGGAACTCGATCGCGGGCGGGTCGGCCAGGGCCGGGACGGGAAGGGACAGGGTCGCGGCAATCAGCAGGGGGCCGATACGGTCCATGCGCAGGGTCTCTCTTGGAAATCAGGTTGGCTGGTGGCAGGTGGCGCAGGCTCTGAGGGACTGCTCGATCAGCGCGTCCGTGGTGTGCCTGCGATCATCGAAACGAAGGCTGATGCGGATGTGGCGGGCCAGCGACAGCGTGCGCATGGTTGCGATGCGCCGGGGGCAGGGCAGGGGTCGGATGCCGGCATAGCCGTCCAGGAAGGCCCGGGCCGATGCACTCAGCGCGCCGACGTCGCCCTTGCTCCGCAGGGTGTATTCGTCCAGATGCGCCAGGAAATTGCCCAGGTCCACCGCCGGGTCGCCCACCGCGTAGAGGTCCAGATCGACCAGCCAGACCTGCGCATCGGCGATCAGCACCTGGTCGAAATAGAAATCGCGGTGGATGCCGCAATGCTGGTCGTCGCGCAGCCGGCCCATCCGATCCCTGGCGGCGTGCAGGATGCGCCGCAGTTCCGCCTTTCGCGCGGGCAACAGCTCTGCCGCCTGGGTCAGGGCGCGATCCAGGACCGACAGCTCGTCCGCGTGGGTCCAGCGGCGGTCGGTGACAGGGGGAACCCCATGCAGGTGGGCCAGCGCCACGCCGGTCTGCGCCATCGCCGCGACATCCGTCGGGGTCAGGGGGCGGCCGGGCACCTCGTCCTGCAACCACATCCGCATCGTGTCGACGATGCCGCGGGCGCGCGGGACACCCGCCCCGTGCGGTGCCCGACCGTCCAGACCGGCACCGCGCAGGGCATCGTGGATGGCAGGCATGCGGCCGTCCGTTCCCTTGGCACGCAGCTTGCCCAGGATGGCCGTGGTCGCCTCGCCAGTCGGATAGCGGACCAGTGCCCTGCGGCCCGGCTTGTGGCGGAGGAGCTGGGGCCGGCTCGTGAGATCAAGCCCCGTCGCCGCCTGCAGCGCGGGCCGCGCTTGGTCTGGGTCCAGGGCGGCGTCCAGCTGCGGCATGGCGGGGTCCGCGGATGCGCCGCGCATGACCTGGGCCGCACGGTCCAAGAGGGTCCGCGCGCGCGCAGGCCAGTCGGGATGGCGGGCACGAAACCCCTCGGTCACCAGCAACATTAGGGCGCGGGCATGGTGGTGGGGCAGCGTGACGGGCCCGCCGCCATAGCCGCGCAGGACCGCGCCCGTTATGTCATCGGCCTCGACGCGCGACAGGATGCCGTCCACCACCTGCGCATCGATCCGGGCCAGGAAGCTGCCCAGATCGCGGGCCGGATCGCCGCAGCCGGCGTTGTCCCAGTCCAGGATGACGGGACCAGCGGCCCCCATCACCACCTGATCCGCGCTGAAATCGCCGTGCACCATCACCGGATCGAACGTGGCCTGGGCCAGCCGGTCGGCCAGATCGGTCGCGATGTCACGGGCTTGGACGCTCAGGTCGGCGTCCAGCGGCGCAAGATCGGCGGCGGCGGTCAGGACCGACCTTGCATCGGCCGGGGCGGTCCATGCGGCGGCGGGTCGGAACGGATCGGCATGCAGCGCGGCCAGGGCCGCGCCGATCCGCGTGCAGGTGTCCGCGTCTGGCGCGTGACCGGTCATCTGCGGGCAGACGGGGCGGCCCGGCACCCACGCGGTCATCATCGCGCGCAAGCCGCTGTCGGCCCCCAGCAGGGCGGCCTGCCCATGCGCCATGGCCGCAGTCGCGCCGACAAGCGCCTGGTCAAAGCCCGCCCCGGCCATGATCTTCAGAACTCCTCGCGGCTGACCGTCAAGGTCGAGGCGGGCCACCAGCCGTCGCCCCGGCTTGTAGCGCAGCAGGATCAGGTCGCCCGCGGCCAGATGCGGCTGCACACCGGTCACGCGCCGCAGGGCGTCCTGTCGCCGTGCAGGGTCCAGGAACCGCGCAAGGCTGCGCAGATGACGGTCCAGCCGCGCCGGGATGACGATCACGCCGCGGTCGGGCAGCATCACGACATCGGGGTTGTCGCGCCAACGGGACCGGCGGCTTTCCTCGGCATACCGGTCGGGGGCATAGGCATAGGCGGCCAGCGCCTCTCCGTCCGTGGACAGGAACGACGCGACGCAGCTGACCCCGGGTTTGTAGCGCAGATAGGCTGGCTGCAAGGCGTCACGGCCCGAGGCCGCCGCCATCGCCTGCGCGTCCAGCATCAGCGGCAGACCGACCAGCGCCGGATCTCGGTCGCAGATCGCGCGATCAGCCGGCGACAGCATGCAGCGCCCCCCCATCCTGACCACGACCCTGCAGCGCCCACAGACGGGCATAGCGTCCGCCGCGCGTCAGCAGGTCGGCATGGCTGCCCTGTTCGGCCACCCGGCCCGCCTCCAGGAACACGATGCGGTCCGCGCGGGCGGCCTGGGACAGGTCGTGGGTGATCAGCAGGCTGGTGCGGCCCTTGGCCAGGCGCCAGATCGCCTCGGACACGGTGGCCTCGTTGCTGCTGTCCAAGCCGGTCGTGGGCTCGTCCAGGACCAGCACCGGACAGCGGCGCAGGGCGGCCCGGGCGATGGCGATGCGCTGGCGCTGGCCCGCCGACAGGGTGGCGCCGCGTTCCGCGACCTGGGCGTCATAGCCGTCGGGCAGGGCCGCGATGAAGTCATGTGCGTTGGCCAGGCGGGCGGCTGCCTCGATCTCGTCCCGGGTGACGTCGCGGCCCGCGCCCAAGGCGATGTTGTCGGCCAACGTGCCGCTGAACAGGACCGTCTCCTGCGGGACAAAGCCGATCTGGCGGCGCAGGCTGGTCATCGTCACGTCGCGGATGTCCTGCCCGTCGATCAGGATGCGCCCGCCCGACGGATCGTAAAGGCGCAGAAGCAGTCCGGCCAACGTCGACTTGCCCGCCCCGGACGGCCCGGTCAGCGCCACATTCGTGCCCGCCGGAATGTCCAGCGTCAGCCCGTCCAGCGTGGGCCGACCCCCGCCATAGCCGAAGGTCAGGCCGTCGAAGGTGATCCGGCCGGCATAGGCGGGGGCGGCCACGGCATCGGTGCGGTCGCGGATTTCGGGCACCTCGTCCAGCAGCTGGACGACCCGCTCGCCCGCGGCGCTGGCCTTGGCCAGGCGGGACGCGTATTTGGCATAGCCCCGGATGGGCCGGAACGTCGCCTTGAGATAGGTGATGAAGACCAGCAGGTCGCCCGGCGTCAGCCGCCCGCGCAGCACCTGCAACGTGCCGAAATAAAGGACCAGCGCGATGGCGCAGGCGACCAGTAGGTCGACCAGCCGTTCCAGCCCCGCCGCGATGCGCTTGGCCCGCACGTCGCCCGCCATGCTGGTGCCGTTCGCGCCGGAGAAGGTGTCGGCCGCGCGATCCTCGATCGACAGGGCCTGAACCGTGCGCATGGAGGACATCGCCTCGGCCGCGGTGGCGGCCATCTGGCCCTCGACCTTGCGCTGCTTGCGGCTGGCGGCCTGGATCTTCTTTCCTGCGCGGATGGACGCGAACCACAGAACCGGCAGCGGAATCAGCGCGATCAACGCCAGCTGCCAGTCCAGCACCATCATCACGGCGACCATGCCCAGCAGGACCAACACGTTCGCGGCCAGCGGCAGGGCGGCGGTGACGGCAGTCTCCTTGAGCATGGCCACGTCGCCGATCAGGCGCATGGTCAAATCGCCCGCCTTGGACCGGGTGTGAAAGCCAAGCGACAGTCCCTGCAGGTGCCGGAACAGGTCGCCGCGGACCTGGGTCAGCACCCGGTTGCCGACGATCGCAAAGCCGATGGTCGCCAGGTACTGGAACAGCGCGCGCAGCCCGATGATGCCCACCAAGCCAACCGCGCACAGCGCCAGAAGCGTCATGGAGTCCAGCGTATCCACCGCCGCGACCCCCGATCCGCCTGTTCCCGCCGTGCCGGACGGCACCACGCGGTCGATGACGAATTTCAGCGGCCAGGGTTCCAGCAGTCGCATCAGCGTCGCGCTGACCAGCGCGGTGGTCGCCCCCGCCAGCACCGCCCGATGCGGGCGCAGATAGGGGGCAAACCGATGCAGCACGCGGCGCAGGCCCGGCAGCGATTCCGTCAGCGTCTCGGGACGCGATCGTGACATCACGCGGCCTCCTGTCCTGCGGCGCCGGCACGGGCGATGATGCGGGACACGATGCGGTCCCACCCGTGATGGGCCAGAACCTCGGCGCGGGCGCGTACGCCCATCGCGGTGGCCGCCGCGGGATCGCGGGCCAGACCCGCAAGGGCTGCGGCCAAGGCGTCCGGATCATCCGGTACCACGGTGGCGCCAAGCCGGCCCCGGTCCAGCACCTGGGCCAGATCGCCCACGTCGCTGGCCACCACGGGCAGCCCCGCAGCCATGTATTCGTAGAGCTTCAGCGGAGAGAAATAGAACGGCTGATCGCCCCGATAGGGGGCCGTGGCGACATGCATCCGTGCCAGCCAGCCGGGGATCTGGTCGGGCTGGACCGCCCCCGTCAGGTGAGCCGCATCCGACAGGGAAAGCTGGTCCAACCGGTCCAGGATCGCCGCCCGTTGCGGCCCGTCACCCACGATCAGCAGGCGCGCATCGGGAAGGGCGCCCCGTCGCAGCAGGGCAAAGGCCTCGACCAGGGTCGCGGTGTCGTGCCAAGGCTTCAGCGTGCCGACGAAGCCCACGGTGAACGGCCCATCCGGCGCAGGGCTGCCGTCGAAACGTGCCGCATCGACGCCGTTGGGGATGACCGCCACCCGGTCGGGCAGGGCACCCAGATCGCGGGCGTAATCCGCCGCCACCGCCGACACCGCCGCGACCAGACGGGCGGCCCCGAAAGCCCGGCGGGCGCTGGCTTGTGCGTCCGACTGGCGGACCATGTGGCGGTGACGGGTCTGCTCGGCGATCAGGGGGGCGTTCAGCTCCAGCGCCGACGGCACGCCGCCGCGACTGGCCCATTCCATCGCCCCATGCGCGAACAGCGCGTGGCGTTCATAGACCAGGTCGAACGGCCCCGCCTGCGTCAGCGCCGCGGCGACCGTCTCGTTCAGCGCCAACGCCCAAGCGGCACGCGCTTCCGCGTCGTCGCCACGCGGCGCGCCGGGCAGGGGGTGCAGCGCGACAGTCGCGAACTCCGCCGCGGGCGCCACCGCCAGGCACGGAGAGAACAGCGTCACCCGGTGGCCCATCGCCAGCAGCACCCGCAGCACGGATTGCACATGGATCGACGCACCCTTGGTGCCGAAGGGCGGAATGCCAGGATCGGTGGTGACATAGGCGACGTGCATCACGCGGACCTCTGCTGGGGAAGGTCGGTGCCCGCGATGGCGTCGTGCCAGATGGCGCGAAGCCGCGCGGCGTTGACGTGCTGGTCGAATTCCTGCGCGATCAACGCGCGTGCCGCGGTCGAGAACTGCTGCCGCAGGTCCGCATCGTCCAGCATCCGCGCAAGCGCCGTGGCCAGCGCCTGGGGGTCGCCTTCCGGGACGCAGAACCCGGTCTGCCCGTCGCGGACCAGTTCCGGGATGCCGGTGACGGCAGTCGAGACGCAGGGCGTTCCCAGGGCCATCGCCTCCAGCAGGACGGTGGGCAGGCCGTCGCGGTTGCCGTCGTGGCCCACCACGCAGGGGCAGGCGAAGACGGCAGCCTGGCGCATCATCGAGATCACCTCGGATTGCGGACGCGGGCCCGCCAGGGTGACCGCATCGCCCAGGTCGGCGGCGGCGATCTGGGCCACCAGATAGGACGCCTCGTCCCCGCCGCCCACGATGGTGCAGCGCACGCTGCGCCCCTGGTCGCGCAGCAGGCGCACGGCCTCGATCAGGATGTGGAACCCCTTCTTCTCGACCAGGCGTCCGACCGCCAGGATGTCGGTCGCATCGGGTGCGGGGTTCTGATGGGCGAAACGGTCCAGGTCCAGGCCGTTGTAGATGCGGCTGACATTGGTCGCGTCCTGGCCGAAGCGCTGTTCCAGATAGCCGACATTGTAATCCGACACGGTGACGACATGGGCCGCGTCGCGCAGCTTCTCGTCCAGGCGGATGTTCTCCTCGTAGTCGAAATAGATGTCCTTGGCATGCGCCGTGAAGGTATAGCCGATCCCCGCCAGCTGTGCCGCCAGCCGCGCCACCGTCGTGGACACGGTGCCGAAATGCGCGTGCAGATGCGCCACCCCGCGTTCGCGGCAGGCCAGCGCCAGCTCCAGCGCCTGCGCGACATCCTGGCCGCTGCTGTTCTTCATCTGGCCCAGCAGGGTCCATGACGCCGCGGGCAGCCCGGCCCGGGCGCGCATCATCAGCCGCCAGAACGCGTCCGGGTTCTTCAGCCGTTCGGTCAGTCGGGTGACGGGCGCGCGGACCTTGCCCAGGTTGTCCTGAAAGTGCGTCTCCTCGACCGGGCGCAGCGAGAAGATCTCGATCGGCTGGCCCGCGGCCTCGTGCGCCAGGATCTCGTTGACGATGAACGTCTCGGAATAGCGGGGATAGCGCTTCAGGACATAGCCGATCTTGGGTGCGGACATGGGAGGACGGTTCCTTGTGTCGGGTCTTCAGGCCAGGCGGCGCAGGGATTTGCGGGGGGCCAGCATCCGCGTGGCCATCGCGGTGACGCGCGACAGCCCGTCCAGGTCCACGCCGCGGGGTCCGGCCTGCCGGGTCACCGCGCGGCCCAGCCAGTCGCCGATGGCGGCGGGCGACAGCGCATCGGGATGAATCATGTCGGCGATGCCGCGATCCTGCATGCGCTGCGCGCGGATCAGTTGTTCGGTGCGCGGCCGGACCCGCGGGACCATCAGCGACGGCAGGCCGAACGACATCATCTCGCAGGCGGTATTGTAGCCGCACATCGCCACGAGCGCCGCCGCGCGCGCGGCCAGCCCCACCGGTTCGGCCACGAAATCGACCACGGTCAGGTCGGTCCGGCCCTGCGCCAGCGCCGCCACGCGGGCCCGTGCCTCGGGCGGCATCTGCGTGCCAGTGATCAGGATGCCCTGATGGCCCGCGGGCATGGGCGCCGCGGCGAAGGCCGTGCACAGGGCCACCCCGTCGCGCCCGCCGCCCACCTGGCACAAAACGAACGGGCGTGCATCGCCTCCCGTCACCTGCAGCGGGTCGGCCCCCTGCGCATCGGGCGACAGGCGCGCCCGCTGGTCCAGATAGCCGGTATAGGTCACGCGGGCGGACAGTTCGGGGCCCAGCCCGTATTCGTCGGCCGTGGGAAAGAACGCCGGGTCGCCATAGACCCAGATGTCGTCGTAATGATCTTGCAGCGCCTCGAAGTTGCGCTGGCGCAGCCATTGCTGTCGCATGACGGACGGCCGGTCGATGATGTCGCGCAGCCCCAGCACGATCCGCGTGCGGCCCGACCGCTTCAGTGCGCGCAGGGTCGGGCCCAGCTCGTACTGGGCACCGCGGGGCACGTTGTCGACGATCATCAGGTCGGGCTGAAAGTTCTTGACGGCGGCCCGGATCGTCGCCGCGCGGATGTCGCACAGCGCGTCGACCCCGATGCCCAGGTCGCGGGCATGATAGGTGCCGTCGGAGGCCTTGGCATAGGCCGGCAGCGTCAGGCAGTCGACGCCCGCGGGCAGGGCGAATGCCCCGGCCTCGCGCATGCCGGCCACCAGCAGCACCTCGGGGTCGTGACCGCAGTCGCGGATCGCCTGCGCCAGCAGCATGTTGCGCCGCAGATGACCAAAGCCCAGAGTGTCGTGCGAATACAGGACCACCCGCGGCGCGCGGGTCCGCTGACGGCGCAGCGCGGCGGCGTATTGCAGCGGATCGGCGGGGTTCATCTTGGTCATCGGGCCCTCGGGATCTGGGTGTGCGAAGGTGATTGGACGGCAGCGTCTTCGTGCTTCCAAAATATTGGCGTGCGATCCAAAGCTGCAAATTAGAAGATCATTAGAGCCGCGCATCGGCGTTTTTACGGCTGCGAAGTTGCGCTAGTCTGCCGTCTCAGGCGGCACCGTGCCGCCACCGGCCGGGAACGCAAAGCCATGAGAATCCGCACGAAAATCATGCTCAGTCATTTGGCCGGCCTAGTCACGGTCACGCTTGTGTGTCTGGCGATCATCATCGGGCTGGGCCTGACGCGCGAGGACCGGCGGCAGCTTCAGACATCCTATGCGCAGCTGCGCAACATCAACCTGGTGGCGGTCGACGCAAACAAGCTGTCCGCTCAGATCGCAGAACTGTTCGTCGCCGGGGACCAGGACGCCGAGATCCGCGAGGCGCGCGATTCGCTGCTGTCCGGGCTGCAGCGCCAGCGCGACCTGATCCGCGAGGAGCATGCGCTGGCCGGAGAGCCCGATGCGACCTGGGGCGGACTGGACCGCGTCGCCCAGATGGAGATCAAGGTGCAGGAGATCGACCAGTCGCGCCTGCTGATCCAGGATCACCTGCAGGCGGGTCGGCGCGCAGAGGCGCTGCAGGTGTTCAACACGCGCATCTATCACCAGCTGGGGCAGGTGCTGCTGGAGCTGGTCGAGGAGGCGACGGTGCGCGAACGTGCCGAGGTTGCCGAGGCGCTGGCCAGTTCGTCCCGCCTGTCGGAGCGCGCCGTCGATCTGGCCATCGGGCTGATCGTGGTCGTGGCGGTCTTGGGCGTCGCGAACATCGTGATGATGAACCGCGCGATCCTGCGCCCCGTCTCGGCGCTCTACGCGGGGGCCGAGGCAGTCGGGCGGGGCGATCTGACGCATGTGATCGACAATCCGTCGCCCGACGAGCTGGGCAACCTGTCGCGCCGCTTCAACCAGATGACCGGACAGATCCGCGACCAGCGCGACAGCCTGCTGCAGGCGCAGTCCACGCTGTCCCAGCAGGTCGAGGAGCGCACCCGCGAACTGCGCGAACGGTCGGAGGCGCTGGTGGCCAGCAACGATCGGCTGCGGTCGGTCGATGCCAGCCGCGCGAACTTCTTCGCCGATATCAGCCACGAGCTGCGCACGCCGCTGACGATCCTGCGCGGCCAAGCCGAGATGGCGATCCGCACCCCCGACGCCGATGCCGCCACCCTGCAGCAGGTGCTGTCCGAGATCGTGCGCAAGACCGACCAGATCGGGCGGCTAATCGATGACCTCTTGTTCCTGGCGCGGTCGGAATCGGGCTCGATCATGGTCAACCGCACGCGTGTCGTGCTGCAGGACATCGTGGGCGACGTGCTGCTGGACGGCCAGAACATGGCGATGCGCCCCGGCGTGCGCATCCGTCCCAGCCAGCCCAGCGAACCGGTCGAGGTGCGCGGTGACCCCGACCGCCTGCGTCAGGCCGTGCTGATCGCGCTGGATAACGCGATCCGCCTGGCGCCCGCCGACACCACCGTCAGCCTGGAGCTGGCGCAGTCACAGGATCACGCCCATATCCGCGTGCGCGACCAGGGACCGGGCTTTACGGGCGATGAACTGGGCAGCGCCTTCACCCGCTTTTACAGCGCGCGCCCGTCGCGGCCGCGGTCGGGTCGCGGGTTGGGCCTTGGGCTGTCCATCGCGAAATGGATCGTCGACCAGCATGACGGCGCCATCCGCATCGACAGCGCGCCCGGCCGCGGCGCCGTGGTCGAGATTACCATGCCGTTGGCACGCAGGGCCGTCGCATGAGCCCCGATCGCGTCCTGGTGGTCGAGGACGACACCGAGATCGCCGCCCTGCTGGCCGGTGGCCTGACGGCCGAGGGCTATCACGTCGATCTGGCCGACTGCGCGGCTGGGCTGGACCAGCGGTTGCGTGACGGGGGCTATGACCTGGTGGTGCTGGACCGGATGCTGCCCGACGGCGACGGCGCCGACCTGTGCCAGGAGATCCGCGCGGCCGGCCATGACGTGATGATCCTGATGCTGACCGCCAAGGACGCGCTGGCCGAGAAACTGGAGGGGCTGGGCGCAGGGGCCGACGACTACATGACCAAGCCCTTCGCCTTCGAGGAACTGCTGGCCCGCATCGCGGTCCTGCTGCGCCGTGCGCCTGCGCGCGAGGACCGCCCGTCCCGCATCGTCATCGGCGATCTGTGCCTGGACCTGGACACCAAGACCGCGACGCGACGCGACCGCGACCTGGACCTGACGGCGACCGAGTTCTCGCTGCTGCGGTTTTTGGCAGAGCGTCCCGACAAGGTTCAGTCGCGCGTGGACATCCTGAAGGGTGTCTGGGGATACAATTTCGACCCGCAGACCAACATCGTCGAGGTCTATATCGCCTATCTGCGCAAGAAGCTGGATCAGGACGGTGATGAGCGGATGATCCACAACCAGCGCGGCTTCGGGTATCTGCTGTCGGCCCGGTGACGCGGTCCTGTCATGAAAGCTTCACTGGCGCCGGGGTCATTATTCTATTATTCGGGAATCATGGAACATGACCGCGCCGCCAATGCCTTCGCTACCCTTGGCCATCCCGGGCGCCTTGCCGTCGCCCGGCTTCTGATGCGTTTTGCCCCCCGCGCCGTCCGCCCGACCGAGATCGCGCAGGCGCTGGGGCTGAAGCCGAACACCCTGTCGCACTACCTGTCCGACCTGACGGGATGCGGCCTTGTCGCCGTGCGGCGACAGGGGCGGTCGCTGCTCTATTCGATCGATGTCGATGCGACGGGCCGCCTGCTGGGCTATCTGGCAATGGACCTTGGCCGCGCGCGCCCGGACGTTCTGACCAGCATCCCACAATCCAAGGAGCCGACCGTGACGCATACCGGTTTCCATGTCCTGTTCATCTGTTCAGGCAATTCCGCCCGATCGCTCTATGCCGAGGCGCTGCTGCGCGATCTGGGCGGCGATCGGTTCATCGCCCATTCGGCAGGCACCCGGGCGGGGACGCATCCGAACCCCCTTGCGCTGCAGGTGCTGGACCGCAACGGCCACGACACGACCACCCTGCGGTCCAAGCATCTGTCCGAGTTCCAGTCACCCGACGCCCCCAGGATGGATTTCGTCTTCACCGTCTGCGACACCTCCGCGGCCGAGGAATGCCCCCCCTGGCCCGGCCAGCCGATCACCGGGCATTGGGGACTGTCCGACCCGGTCAAGGCGCAGGGGACGGACGCCGAACGGGCGCTGGTCTTTGCCCGGACCTATGCCGCCCTGCGCCGCCGGATCGAAGCCTTTGCCGCCCTGCCGGTGGCCAGCCTGGACCGAATCTCGCTTCAGAACCGGGTTGATCAGATTGATGCCCGCGAACTTGCCAAGGACTGATCCCATGACCCGAATCGCACTGAATGGCCTGGGCCGCATCGGAAAGCTGGCCCTGCGCCGGATGTTCGACCTGGGCCTGGGGGACCGGATCGTCCTGCTGAACGACGCGGCGGGCGATGCCGATCAGCACGCCCTGCTGATGGAATTCGACAGCGTTCACGGCCGCTGGCCCAAGCCCGTCGCGGCAGACGGCGCAGCGTTGGTCCTGGATGGCAACCGCATCCCGCTGACGCATCACCGGACCATCGACGCCCTGCCGCTGCGTGACCTGGAGGTCGACCTGGTGATCGACGCGACGGGCGTGTTCAAGACCGCGGACCGGATCGCGCCCTATTTCGATGCGGGCGTGGCGCGTGTCGTGGTCAGCGCACCGGTCAAGGATGGCGGGGCGTTGAACCTGGTCTATGGCGTGAACCATCACCTCTATGACGGCAGCCAGCGGATCGTGACGGCGGCCAGCTGCACGACGAACTGCCTGGCCCCGGTGGTCAAGGTCGTCCACGAGGCCCTGGGCATCCGCCACGGGTCAATCACCACGATCCATGACGTCACCAACACACAGACCATCGTCGACCGACCGGCCAAGGATATGCGCCGCGCGCGCTCGGCGCTGATGAACCTCATTCCCACGACGACCGGCAGCGCCACGGCGATCACGCTGATCTATCCCGAACTGAAGGGTCGGCTGAACGGCCACGCGGTCCGGGTGCCGCTGCTGAACGCCTCGTTGACCGACTGCGTGTTCGAGGTCGAGCGCCCGACAAGCGTGGAGGAGGTCAACGCCCTGTTCGCCGCCGCCGCGGCGGGACCGCTGGACGGCATCCTGGGCTATGAGACGCGGCCGCTGGTGTCGACCGACTATGTCAACGATCCGCGCAGCGCGATCATCGACGCGGGATCGACGATGGTCGTGAACGGGACGCAGGTCAAAATCTATGCCTGGTACGACAACGAATGGGCCTATGCCTGCCGGCTGGTCGATGTCGCGCGCATGGTCGCGGGACGGATGGCATGAACCCGGTCCGCGCCTATGCCGCGGTGACGGCGGCCTATTGGGCGTTCATGCTGTCGGACGGCGCGTTGCGCATGCTGGTGCTGCTGCACTTCAACGGACTGGGCTTTTCCCCGGTCCAGCTGGCGTGGCTGTTCCTGCTGTACGAGGCTGCGGGGATCGTCACGAACCTGGCCGCGGGCTGGCTGGCGGCCCGGTTCGGGCTGGCGGCGACCCTGTACGCGGGCCTGGGCATCCAGATCGCGGCTTTGGCGACGCTGGCGCAGCTGGACCCGGCATGGAGCGTCACGGCATCGGTGATGTTTGTGATGGCGGTGCAGGGCGCGTCGGGTGTCGCCAAGGATCTGTCCAAGATGTCGTCGAAATCCGCGGTCAAGGTCCTTGCCCCCGCCGCTGATGGCGGGCTGTTCCGATGGGTGGCTGCGCTGACCGGGTCCAAAAACGCCGTCAAGGGCCTGGGCTTTTTCCTGGGCGCCGCACTGCTGGCCCTTGCGGGGTTCCAGGCAGCGATCTGGGGCATGGCCGCGGTGCTGGCCGCAATCCTGGTGGCGGTGGTCCTGTTCCTGCCCGCGGGCCTGCCCGGTCGGGTGAAGGCGGCCGAAGGATGGTCAGGCTGGCGGTCGCGGGACAGCCGCGTGAACCGGCTGTCCCTGGCGCGCATGTTCCTGTTCGGTGCGCGCGACGTGTGGTTCGTGGTGGGCATCCCGATCTACTTTCAGGCCGTCCTGTCCGATGGCACCGCCGAAGGGCGGCGCGAGGCCTTCTTTCTGGTCGGCGGTTTCATGGCGCTGTGGATCATCCTTTATGGCGCGGTTCAGGCCGCCGCCCCGCGCATCCTGGGCGGCGCCGGCCGACCCGAGGCGCAGATCACCCGGGACGCGGTCCGGTGGGCAGGTCGGCTGGTGCCCATCCCCTTCGTGATGGCGGCGGCGGTCGTGATCGCGGGCGATCCTGCGCCGTGGCTGACGATGCTGCTGGTTCTGGGGCTGCTGGTCTTCGGCTTCGTCTTTGCGGTCAATTCGTCCGTTCATTCATACCTGATCCTGGCCTTTGGTCAGGCACAGCGGATCACGCGGGATGTCGGGTTCTATTACATGGCGAACGCGGCGGGCCGCCTGATCGGGACGCTGCTGTCGGGCCTGTCCTATCAGGTCGGTGGGCTGCCGCTGTGCCTGGCCACCGCCGGCGCGATGGCGGCGGCCAGCTGGTGGGCGGCACGCCGCCTGCTGATCGACAACCCGGAAAGCGTGGGGCCGGCCCGCTGAAGGCCGTCCCGCATCCTTTACGGTTGCAGCAGAAAACCCCGCGTGCGCGGCACGGACGCGCAGCGGCGCAGGAACCGCCGCGCCTGCCACCCTGACCGGATATGCGCAAGCGCCAGGCGGGGTCCTGCGGCAGCGATGACCTCGGACGCGCGGTCGCGATGAAACTGCCGCGAGGTGCGGGCATAGGCGATGGCATCCAGCGTGTGCCAGCCGAACGTCTCGCGGCACCCCTCTCCCATGCCCGGCCGCGTGCGGTTGTGATAACGCAGCGACCGCCATGCGACGCGGGCGACCTGCACCGGCCTGGATGGATCGACCCAGATCAGAAGATGGGCGCGGGCGGCGCGTTCATGCATCGTCTCGTAATGACCGCCCTCGATGATCCAGTGCTCCTGCGCATGGATCTCGCGGGTCAGGGCATCAAGCTCGCCGGTGCTGCGATGGACAAAGCCCGGCATCCAGCTCAGCTGGTCCATGTGGTACGCGGGCAGGCCGGCCAATGCGGCCAGCCGCATCGCCAGCCAGGACTTTCCCGTCCCTGACCCGCCCAGAACCATCACCCGTGTCACCAAACTCATCCATCCCCCAACCGCTCACGAACGCGCGATCAACACGATCTACGCGGATTGGTTCGGATTTGGCAGGATAATTTCAGCTTGGGACGATTCACGCCGATCCTTGCGAGACGCTGGTTCCGCAACCTCGCGGCGCGGAGGACGTCCATGCGTGGGATCGGTCGGCGGTGTGGGGATGGTAGGCCCGGCAGGACTTGAACCCGCAACCAAGGCGTTATGAGCGCCCTGCTCTAACCAATTGAGCTACAGGCCCCCGCAGCACGCATTGCCTAGTGCCGCATGGCGGTCAGGTCAAGCTTGGGCGTTGCCCAATGGGTGCGGTTCCGCTATCGGGGGGCCGACATCAGCCGGGGGCCGACATGACACAGAACGGGATCAGCTATCGCGACGCAGGCGTCGACATCGACGCGGGGAACGCGCTGGTCGAACGGATTAAGCCCGCCGCCGCCGCCACGCAGCGGCCGGGCGTCATGGATGCGCTTGGCGGGTTCGGCGCGCTGTTCGACCTCAAGGCTGCGGGCTATGACGACCCGATCCTGGTCGCCGCCACCGATGGCGTGGGCACCAAGCTGCGCATCGGTATCGACACCGGGCATCTGGACGGTCTGGGCCAGGACCTGGTCGCGATGTGCGTGAACGACCTTGTCTGCCAGGGCGCCGAGCCGCTGTTCTTCCTGGACTATTTCGCCACCGGCAAGCTGTCCGTAGACGAGGGTGCCCGCGTGGTCGAGGGGATCGCCCGCGGCTGCAAGGCCGCCGGCTGTGCCCTGATCGGCGGAGAGACCGCCGAGATGCCCGGCATGTATCACGACGGCGATTTCGACCTTGCGGGCTTTGCGGTGGGCGCGATGAACCGCGACGCGGCGCTTCCCGCGGGCGTGGGGCAGGGGGACGTGCTGCTGGGCCTGGCCTCGGACGGCGTGCATTCCAACGGCTATTCGCTGGTCCGCAAGGTCGCGGAACGCGCCGGTCTGGCGTGGTCCGACGCCGCGCCCTTCGCCGACACCACCCTGGGAGAGGCGCTGCTGACGCCCACGCGGCTCTACGTCAAGCCCGCCCTGGCCGCGATCCGCGCTGGCGGCGTGCATGCGCTGGCCCATATCACCGGCGGCGGCCTGACCGAGAACCTGCCCCGCGTCCTGCCCAAGGACTTGGGCGCGGACATCGACCTGGGCAGCTGGCCGCTGCCCCCCGTCTTCGCCTGGCTGGCCCAGGCCGGAGGGATTGAGACGTCCGAGATGCTCAAGACCTTCAACAGCGGCATCGGCATGATCCTGGTCGTGGCCGCCGACCGCGCCGATGCGCTGACCGACCTGCTGTCCCAGCAGGGAGAGACGGTGCATCGCCTTGGCACCGTCACGGCGGGCGCGGGCGTACGCTATTCCGGCACGCTTGCGTGAAACGGGTCGCGATCCTGATCTCGGGGGGCGGGTCGAACATGATCCGCCTGCTGCAGGACATGACCGGCGATCACCCGGCGCGCCCCGTACTGGTCGCGTCGAACGATCCGCAGGCGGGCGGACTGGCCCGTGCCGCCGAACTGGGCGTGCCGACCGCGTCCGTCGATCACCGCGACTTTCCGCGCGACCGGGCGGGGTTCGAACAGGCGCTGCTTCAGCCGCTGCTGGCGGCCCGGCCCGACATCATCTGCCTGGCTGGCTTCATGCGCATCCTGACGCCCGAATTCGTGCAGCGGTTTCAGGGGCGGATGCTGAACATCCATCCTTCTCTTTTGCCCAAGTACCCCGGTCTCGACACCCATGCCCGCGCCATCGCCGCCGGTGACGCCGAGGCCGGCTGCACCGTGCACCTGGTCACGCCGGAACTGGACGCAGGGCCGGCCCTGGGGCAGGCGCGCGTGCCGATCCTGCCCGGCGATGACGCCGCGACCCTGGCCGCGCGTGTGCTGGTGCAGGAACACCGCCTGTACCCGGCGGTGCTGCGGCGGTTCGCGTCAGGCCACCGGACGCCCCTGGTCCTTTAGCCCCAAAGCAGGGCCAGTGTCGCGGCCGGGTCTTCCTGGGTCCAGATCTCGGGGCCCAGGGCGATGAAGTCGGTGATCGGCGTCAGCTGGGTGATCAGCTCTCGCGTGATGGCGCCTTCGGCCACGACCGGCACCTCGATCATCTCGGACCACCACTGGAACAGCTCCAGCTCGACCGGATCGCCACGATAGAGCGCACTGTCGCTGACCGGACCAAAGGCGACGTAATCCGCACCCGCCTCGGCCGCGTTCATGCCCTCGTGGCGCGACGTGCCGCAGAACGCGCCGACGATCGCGTCGTCGCCCAGCTCCTTTCGGGCATAGCGCACGGCCTTGGCCCCGTCGTTCAGGTGCACCCCGTCCAGCCCGTGGCGCAGCGCCAGCTTGACGTGATCGTCGATCACCACGGCCACGTCGCGGGCATGGGCGATCTCGCGTGCCATGTCGGCCAGGCGGCCCAGCTCGTCCTCCTCGGCGCCGCCGCGGATGCGCAGGCAGGCGGGGGCCACGCGGTCCATCACCTCGGCCAGCATCGGTGCCAGGCTGGATGCCTGGGCGCCGGCAGGGGTCATCAGGTACAGTTGAGGGGCGTCGGTCATGGCGATCTCCTTTGTGTCGCAGATAGCGCAGCTTGCCCGCCGCCGCCAGACGGACTATCTGCCGGACCATGCAGATCGAACGCCAACCCGTCATCATCCTCGTGCGCCCGCAGATGGGCGAGAACATCGGCGCGGCCGCCCGCGCCATGCTGAATTTCGGCCTGACCGACATGCGCATCGTCGATCCGCGCGACGGCTGGCCCAACCCCAAGGCCGTCGCCATGGCCTCGGGGGCGGCGGGCCGCGTGCTGGACACGGCCCGCGTCTATCCAACGCTGGCCCTGGCGATGGAGGGCATCGACTATGCCTATGCCACCACGGCGCGCGGGCGCGAACTGACCAAGCCCGTCTTCACGCCCGCCACCGCGATGGCCCAGGCCCGCGCCCATGATGGCCGCTCCGCGATCATCTTCGGCCCCGAACGCACGGGGCTGGAGAATGACGACATCGCGCGGGCCAACGCCATCGTGACGGTGCCGGTGAACCCCGATTTCCCGTCGCTGAACCTGGCCCAGGCCGTCCTGCTGATGGGATACGAATTCGGCCGCGACATCCTGCCGCCCGAACCCGCGCCCCATCTGCGCCGGTCGGAGGCCGAAGCCCCCGCCGACCGCATCGAGATCGAGCGGTTGGGCGACCATTACGACGACCAGCTGACCCAGGCCGGGTTCTTCTTCCCGGAAACCAAGGCCGCGTCGATGCGTCTGAACATGCGCAACATGTGGTCGCGCCTGACCCTGACCAAGGGCGACGTGCGGATCCTGCACGGCGTCCTGCGTCAGTTGACCCGGCGCTGACCCGCCCCTAACCTCCGCCCGAAAGGAGCCTTGCGATGGCCAAGCGACCTGTCTTCCAGGAAGTCTCGGACCCGACCGCAGCCCGACCCGTCCAGACCACCGGCATGATCGATGCCCGCCCCCGCGGCGCGCGGCGCGCGATCCGCGCCTGGCTTGCCGTGCTGTTCGTGCTGGTCCTGGCGATGATCGTCGTGGGCGGCGCCACGCGCCTGACCGGGTCGGGCCTGTCGATCACCGAATGGAAACCCGTGACCGGGGCCATCCCGCCCATGAACGCCGCCGACTGGCAGAGCGAATTCGACCTCTACCGCCAGATCCCGCAGTACCAGGAGCTGAACCGCGGCATGTCGCTGTCGGAATTCCAGTACATCTACTGGTGGGAATGGGGGCACCGCCTGCTGGGCCGCGTGGTCGGTCTGGTCTGGGCACTTGGCTTCGTCTTCTTCTGGGCCACGTCGCGCATTCCCACAGGCTGGACGCCCCGCCTGCTGTCCCTGGGGGCGCTTGGCGGCCTGCAGGGCGCGATCGGCTGGTGGATGGTCAGCTCGGGCCTGAACGAGGGGATGCTGCGTGTCGCGTCCTATCGCCTGGCCACGCATCTGGGCATCGCCTTCCTGATCCTGGGCCTGATCACCTGGTACGTCCTGCAATTGTCGCGGTCCGAGGCCGAGCTGATGCGCGCGCGCCGCGCCGGAGAGGCCAAGCTGTTCCGCATGTCCACGGGGCTGATGCACCTGACCTTCGTGCAGATCCTGCTGGGCGCGCTGGTCGCGGGCATCGACGCGGGCCGCACCTATACCGGCTGGCCCACCATGGGCGGCGAATGGATCCCGGCGGCGATCTGGGACGGCACCCTGGGCTGGCGGAACTTCTTCGAGAACCCGGCCCTGGTCCAGTTCATCCACCGCATGACCGGCTATCTGCTGGCGATCTTCGCCGTCGTCGTGTGGCTGCGGGCACGCCGGTCGCCCCATCCGGTGACGCGCGGCGCCTTCAGCGTCATGATCGTGGCGATGGCCGCACAGATCGGGCTTGGCATCCTGAACGTGATCCACGCATCGCCCCTGCACCTGGCCCTGACGCACCAGTTCGGCGCCGTCGTGCTGTTCGCGATGATCCTGCGGGCGCGCCACCATGCGCGCTATCCCTTTGAAACCTCGATCCGGGGGGCGATCCGATGACCGCGCTGACCGACCTGCTGGCCTTCCAGCGCCAGACCGAAGCCCTGTCCTCCGTCGCCGAACGGTTGGGTTGGGACCAGGAGACCGTGATGCCCCGCGGTGCCGCCGAACAGCGTGCCGAGGAGATGGGCGCGATGGAGGAGGTGCTGCACGACCGCCGCACCGATCCGCGCATCGGCGAATGGCTGGACGCGGCCGATCCGCAAAGCCCCGCCGACCGCCGCGCCGTAGCCCTGATCGCGCGCGATTTCGCCCGCAGCAGCCGCATTCCCGCGCGGCTGGCCTCCGAACTGGCGCGGCTGACCTCGCTGGCCCAGGGCATCTGGGCCGAGGCCCGCGCCAAGGACGCGCCCGCGGATTTCCTGCCGACCCTGGATCAGGTCCTGATGCTGAAGCGCGAGGAGGCCGCGTGCCTGGCCGATGGCGGCGATCTTTATGACGCGCTGCTGGAGGATTACGAACCCGGCATGACCGGGGCGCGTCTGGCGACGCTGTTCGACGCGATGCGCCCGCGCCTGGTCGCGCTGCGCGACGACGTCCTGGGTGCCGATCAGCCGCAGGCGCTGAAGGGCCATTTCCCGCAGGAGACCCAGCTGCGTCTGGCCCGCGCCTGCGCCACGGCCTTCGGTTATGACTGGACGCGGGGGCGGATGGATCTGGCCGTGCATCCCTTCAGCTCGGGGCGCTGGCAGGACAGCCGCATCACCACGCGGGTGGTCGAGACGGATCCGTTCAACTGTCTCTACTCCACCATCCACGAGGTCGGCCATTCCAGCTATGAGCTGGGCATAGACCCCGATTACGCCTTCACCCCCCTGGGGCGCGGCGTGTCCATGGGCGTCCACGAAAGCCAGAGCCGCATCTACGAGAACCAGCTGGGCCGCGGCCGCGCCTTCACAGGCTGGCTGTTCGAACGCATGTCCGAGGCCTTCGACGGGCTGAACATCACCGATCCCGACGCCTTCTATGCGACGGTCAACCGCGTCACGCCGGGCTATATCCGCACCGAATCGGACGAGGTGCAGTACAACCTGCACGTCATGCTGCGCTTTGATCTTGAACGAGACCTGATCTCGGGGCGGCTGGATACGCAGGACCTGGAGGCGGCGTGGAACGCGCGCTTCCTCAAGGATTTCGGCGTCGCGGTCGATCGTCCCGCGAACGGCGTGCTGCAGGATGTCCATTGGTCGGTGGGCCTTTTCGGCTATTTCCCGACCTATGCCCTGGGCAATGTCTATGCAGGCTGCCTGAACCAGGCCTTGCGCGGCGCGGTGCCTGATCTGGACGCGTCCCTGGCCCAGGGCGACGCGACCCCCGCCACCGAATGGCTGCGCGAGAACGTTCAGCGCCACGGCGGCCTGATGACCCCGACCGAGGTGATCGAGACCGCCGCGGGCCGGCCCATCGGCCCCGACCCGCTTCTGGACTATCTGGAACAGAAGTTCGGCCGCATCTACGGTCTGTGATCGTCCCGCATGACAAAGCCCCGCGGCCGGCGCCGCGGGGCTTTTTCGTTCACCAAATACCCTGCGGATGGCCCGGGGGCGCAAGGCTCCCCAGCCGCATCGGATCACTCGGCAGCGCGGGCCATCGGGTTGTTCGGATGGCTGGTCCAGTTCGCGTATTCGCCGCGAGGAATGCCGGTGCGCTTGTCGATCTCGCCGATCTCCAGCTCACGCATGGTGATGCAGTCCTCGACCGGGCAGACATCGACACACAGATTGCAGGCGACGCATTCCTCCTCGATCACCTCGAAGACGCGGCCCGGCTTCATGGCGATGGCCTGGTGGCTGGTATCTTCGCACGCGGCATAGCAGCGGCCGCAGCTGATGCAGGCATCCTGGTCGATCACCGCCTTGGTGACATAGTTCAGGTTCAGCTGCTGCCAGTCGCGCACGTTGGGCACCGCGCGGCCGATCAGGTCGGACAGGCCCATCTCATGGCTGTCCAGATAATCGTGCAGGCCGGTGATCATCTCCTGGACCACCTTGAAGCCATAGGTCATCGCCGCCGTGCAGACCTGCACATTGCCCGCGCCAAGCGCCATGAACTCGGCTGCGTCGCGCCATGTGGTGACGCCGCCGATGCCGCTGATGGGCAGGCCTGCGGTTGCCGGGTTGCGCGCGATCTCGGCCACCATGTTCAGCGCGATGGGCTTGACCGCCGGGCCGCAATAGCCGCCATGGCTGCCTTTGCCGTCAATGGTGGGCTGGGGCGCGAACAGGTCCAGATCGACCGAGGTGATCGAGTTGATCGTGTTGATCAGACTGACCGCATCGGCGCCGCCCCGCCTGGCGGCCTCGGCCGGCTTGGTGACATCGGTGATGTTGGGCGTCAGCTTCACGATGCAGGGCATGCGGGAATACTGCTTGACCCACCGGGTCACCATCTCGATGTATTCCGGCACCTGGCCCACGGCCGATCCCATGCCGCGCTCGGCCATGCCGTGCGGGCAGCCGAAGTTCAGCTCGACCCCGTCGGCGCCGGTATCCTCGATCTTGGCCAGGATGTCGCGCCAGCTGTCCTCGTCGCAGGGCACCATCAGGCTGATGATCAGCGCCCGGTCGGGATAGTCGCGCTTGACCGACTTGATCTCGCGCAGGTTCACCTCAAGGGGTCGGTCGGTGATCAGCTCGATGTTGTTGATGCCCAGGACGCGGCGGTCGGCACCGTGGATCACGCCGTATCGCGGGCCGTTCACGTTGACGACGGGCGGGCCTTCGGACCCGAGCGTCTTCCACACCACGCCGCCCCAACCGGCCTGGAAGGCGCGGCGGACGTTGTATTCCTTGTCGGTCGGCGGGGCCGAGGCCAGCCAGAAGGGGTTCGGGGACTTGATCCCGATGAAATTGCTGCGCAGGTCTGCCATGGGTTCGTCCTCAGCCGGGGATTTCGACGGGACGTCCGGTCAGCCGGGCGTCGATGTCTTCTGCCGCGTCGCGGCCTTCGGCCACCGCGGTCACGGTCAGGTCGTCGCCGCCGGATGCGCAATCGCCCCCGGCCCAGACCCCGTCCAGCGTCGTGCGGCCCGGCCCGGTCACCAGGATCTTGCCCCCGGCCAGCTCCAGCCCCTCGGGCGCGCCGTCCAGGCGCTGGCCGATAGCGCGGAACACCTGGTCGGCCCGCAGGCGGAACCGGTCCTCGGTCACATGCAGCCCGTCGGGGCCGTCCTGGGTATAGGCGAACTCGACCTCGGTCACCGCGCCGTTGCCATGGACCGCCAGGGGCGCCGCATTGCAGATGATCCGCACGCCGCTGGCGGTCGCGTGGTCCTGTTCATGGCGGCTGGCGCCCATGCGGTCCTGACCGCGGCGATAGACGATGCTGACGTTCTCGGCGCCCAGCAGACGGGCCTGTACGGCAGCATCCACGGCGGTCATGCCGCCGCCGATCACCACGACGTCGCGGCCGACGGGCAGGGTGCCCAGATCGCTGGCCTGGCGCAGGTCGCGGATGAAGCTGACGGCGTCCAGCACATGCGTGCGGTCCTCGCCGTCTGCGCGCAGCGCGTTCACGCCGCCCAGGCCCATGCCCAGGAACACCGCATCGTATTCGGACTGCAGCGAGGCCATGGTGATGTCGCGGCCGATCGCCTGATCGTGGCGCAGCTCGATCCCGCCGATGCCCATCAGCCAATCCACCTCGGCCTGCGCGAAACCGTCCACGGCCTTGTAGCTGGCGATGCCGTATTCGTTCAGCCCGCCGGGCTTGGGCCGCGCCTCGAAGATCACCACGTCATGGCCCTTGGCGGCCAGGCGGTGCGCGCAGGCCAGACCCGCGGGGCCCGCGCCGACCACGGCCACGCGCTTGCCCGTGGGGGCGGCGCGCTTGAAGGGGTGCGACCCTTGCGCCATCAGCCCGTCTGTCGCGTAACGCTGCAGCGCCCCGATCTCGACCGGCTTGCCCTCGGCCTCCATGCGCACGCAGGCACCCTCGCACAGCTGTTCCGTGGGACAGACACGGGCGCACATGCCGCCCAGGATGTTGGCGTGAAAGATCGTCATCGCCGCCGCATCCGGCGTGTCGGTCGCGATCTGGCGGATGAACAGCGGGATATCGATGCTGGTCGGACAGGCCGTGATGCAGGGCGCGTCATGGCAGAAATAACACCGGTCAGCGGCCACATGCGCCTCGTGGCGGTCCAGCGGCGGGGCGACATCGACGAAGTTCGCCGCCAGCTGGTCGGGGGTCAGTCGTCCCGGCACCACGCCGGGGCTTAATCTCGCTTGGGACATTTTCGTCTCCTGGCTCACCTGTTGGTGAAATCAGGCTGACACAGGTCCATTTTTTTATCAAATGGTAAAATATGGGCCGCAAAGCTTTGCGGAAATTTCAGGCAGGCAGGTCCAGGATGGCAGCCAGACCGCCCAGATCGGACCGTTCCAGCCGCAATTCGCCGCCATGCAGCGCCGCCAGATCGGCCACGATGGCCAGGCCCAGCCCCGCGCCGGGGGCGCCCAGTTCGTCCAGCCGCGCGCCGCGCATCAGGGCCAGGGGGGCCTGGTCGGGCGACAGGCCGGGACCGTCATCCTCGATCCGCAGGATCAGGCGGTCCGGCGGGGTGCGCACGGTGATCCGCAGGCGCGTGCGCCCCCATTTGGCGGCATTCTCGGACAGGTTGCCGATCATCTCCTCCAGGTCCTGGCGTTCGCCGGGAAAGGCCGCGTCCGGGGGGCAATCGACATCGGCGGTCATGCCGCGGTCGGCCAGGGGCCAGCGCAGCACCAGCAGGATGTCGTCGACGACCGGCGCGACCGGGGTCCGCTGCCCCAGCAGGCGCGGCCCGGCCTGACGCGCGCGGCGCAGGTGCCAGCCGATCAGGCGATCCATCCGCGTGATCAGGGCCTGGCCCTGATGATCGGGCGGCAGCTCGTTCGACAGGGCCGCCAGCGGCGTCTTCAGCGAATGGGCCAGGTTCCCCAGATGCTGGCGCGACCGGGTCAGAAGGGCCGCGTTCTGGTCGAGCGCCGCGTTGATCTCTGACGCCAGGGGGCGCAGTTCGGACACGTCGGGGCGGGCCAGTCTGTCGCTGTCGCCCGCGCGCACGCGGGCCAGATCGGCGCGCAGGCGGTCCAGACTGCGCAGGCCAAGCGTCACCTGGATCACGCTGGCGGCGGCCAGACCCAGCCCCAGCACCACCAGCGCGACCGCCAACGGGCGCACGATCTGCGCCAGGCTGCCCTCGATCTCGGCCAGGGGGGCGGTCACGGTGACCGCGATCAGGGCGTCGCTGTCGGGAATGGTCAGCTCTCGGCGCAGGACGCGCAGGCCCGCCGCATCGGCGTCGCGGCCCATCGCGCCGGTCAGATCGCCCGCGGGCCCGGTCAGCTGCCCGTCCAGCAGCGACGGAGATCGCGCCACCGTCGCATCCCCCGCCACGACCTGCCAGTACCAACCCGACAGCGGCAGGGTGAAGCGCACGTCCAGCGGCGTGTCGTCCAGTTCGACCCGGTCGTCGTCGACCTCCAGCTGGCCGATCAGGCTGTCGGCGATGGCCAGCGTCTCGGCGTCGAACCGGTCGGTGACGAAATCCTCCAGCAGCTGCGCGATCAGCAGGAATGCCCCCAGCAGCGCCGCCGTCAGCCAGACCGCCGCCAGCAGCAGCAGCCGGCCGCGGATCGACCGCGTCACGCCGACCTCAGGACATAGCCCTCGCCGCGGCGGGTCTCGATGATCCCGTCGCCGACCTTCTTGCGCAGGCGGCCGATGACGACCTCGATCGACTTGAAGTCGCGGTCCGTCTCGGCTTCGTAGAGGTGTTCGGACAGTTCGGTCCGGCTGATGACGCGGTCCTGATGGGTGATCAGATAGGTCATGATGCGTTGTTCAAACGCCGTCAGCCGCAGCGCCATCCCGTCCAGGGTGATGACGCCCAGCTGACCGTCCAGCTGCAGCCGCCCGGCCGCGATCTGCGGGCGCGCATGGCCCGCGGCACGGCGGATCAGGGTCTGGGCGCGCAGCACGACCTCCTCCAGGCGGAAGGGCTTGACGGCGTAATCGTCGGCGCCCGCGCGAAAGCCCGCCACCTTGTCGGTCCAGTCGCCGCGCGCGGTCAGGATCAGGACCGGCATGGCGATGCCCTGGTCGCGCCAGCGGGTCAGGACCTCGATGCCGGGCAGGCCGGGCAGGCCCAGGTCCAGCACAGCCACGTCATAGCTTTCGGTGGCGCCCAGGAACTCTCCCTGGGTGCCGTCGGGGGCGATGTCGGTCACGAAGCCGGCCTGGATCATGGCCTGCGACAGCTGGTCGGCCAGCAGGGGGTCGTCCTCGACGATCAGGGCGCGCATGTCAGGTCCTTCAGTCTTGGGTGCGGGGCGCGCGGCGCGCCTCCAGCTGGCCGCGTCCGGCCACTTCCAGGAAACGCCCGGTGCGGGCATCCACGCGGATATTGAGGATGTTGCGCTGCGTGGTCAGCAGGCGGAACTCATAGACCAGCTCGACCCCCGCGGCGCGTTCGGCGGGGCGGGGCGGGCGCGTCTCGGCCGCGACCAGGCGGCCGTCATAGCGCGCGGTGACCGCCTCGGCCATGCGGTGGAACGGTTGCGGCTGAAAGCTGGTGGCCCAGGGGTCCGGCGGGGGGGCGGCCGGGGGCGCGGGCTGGGGCAAAGCCGCCAGCGGTGCCATCAGGGCCAGGACCAGGATCAGAGGATTCGGGGCACGTGTCATGGGGCCACTATGCCCTGTCCGGGGGAAATGGAAACCAAACGGCGCATTGGCGATCCGTTCGGGTGCATTGGGCTAGAAACGATTCGCAGAGGGCCGGAACCGCCGGCCGACATCGACCCAAAGGAGTGTCACATGACCCGCAAGCATCTTGCATCCACCGCCGCCCTGATCGCCGTCATGGCCGGGACCGTTCCCGCCATCGCCCAGACACCCGGCGTCGAGCTGCCCTCCATGCTGCAAGGGCTGGACCTGGACCGCATCAGCTTCGAGACCAAGCGCGACGGCCAGCGCGAATATGAGGGCTATCTGCCGGACGGCACCCAGATCGAGGCCGAGTTCGACATGGCCGGCAACCTGATCAAGATCGAGGCCGACGACGGCAGCCTGCCCGCGCCGCTGATCGATGCCGCATTGCCCGGTGCCGTGCGCGGCACGCCCGCGATGGCGCTGTTCGCCCGCTTCGAGGAGATCAAGCAGACCCCGCGCCACCTGGAGGTCAAGGGCTGGCAGGAGAACGGCGCCGAGGTCGAGGTCAAGTTCGCCCCCGACAACAGCCTGATCGAGATCGAGACCGACGACACCGCCCTGCCGCAGCCGATCATCGACGCAATCCTGCCGCAGGCCGTGCGCGGCAACGAGGTCATGGCCCAGTTCGGCATGATCGAGGAGATCAAGGCCGAATACGGCCGCTTCGAGGTCAAGGGCGAGGATACCGGCGGCCAGGACATGCGCGCGGCCTTTGACGAGGCGGGGGCCGTCCTGCGGTTCGGCCGCGACGACGACCGCCGCGGCGGGCGTGACCACGATCGCGGCCCGCGCGGACACGGCCCGCGGGGTGACGGCCCCCACG